>CAYMMQ010000134.1:0-6327 GCA_964391585.1 uncultured Ectothiorhodospiraceae bacterium | reverse complement strand
CCCTTAAACGCCTGACCAAACGAGAATAAACCATATTTTGTTTTGCATCAGACAAGTTAATACCAGAATAAGCCAAAACCATTTTTCTTATAGTATTAAAATCATCAAAGGTGAACTTAAACTGTCTGTGGTCCGTCATAAGCTAGATACCGAAGCTAATTAATCCACTAAAACTCTTCCCATTCATCATCTGTTGATGTTGACTTGAATGATGGCGCAGTTTTAATCGATGGAGATTTTTTTGCCCCTGTGGAAGGTGGGGTTGTTTTAGTCACTGAGGAAGTTGTAGCTATATGGGATGATTTTTTAAGTTCAAGCTCCTCATGTTCAATATCAAAAAACTCCACTAATTCATTAAGACTTTTAGCTTGCTCATCCATAGACTCACTTGCCGCAGCAGCTTCTTCAACTAAGGCCGCATTTTGCTGAGTAACTTCATCCAATTGCATAATTGCTTGCCCCACTTGATCAATACCAGATGCCTGCTCTGCACTCGCAGCTGCTATTTCAGCAATAATATCGCTGACTTTTTTAACGGAGTTAACTAAGTTAGTTAATGTATTACCCGATTCATCAGCCAGACGACTTCCTTCATCAACTTTTTCAACGCTATCTTTAATTAAAGCTTTAATCTCTTTTGCTGCAGCAGCACTACGTTGCGCTAAACTTCTCACTTCAGATGCTACCACTGCAAATCCGCGACCTTTCTCGCCAGCGCGAGCCGCTTCCAATGCCGCATTTAAAGCAAGCAAGTTGGTTTGAAAGGCAATTTCATCTATCACCGAAATAATATCTTCTATTTTTTTACTTGCTGTATTAATGTCAGTCATTGCACTTATGGTTGACTCAATCACTTTCCCGCCTTCTTCGGCTTCTATACGAGCGTGGGAAGCAAGTTGGTTAGCTTGTTTTGAATTATCCGCATTCTGACTAACCGTGGATGTTAACTCCTCCATGCTTGAAGCTGTTTCTTCCAAAGAAGATGCCTGCTCTTCTGTACGTTGACTCAAATCGGCATTACCTTGTGATATTTCTGCTGAAGCAGAGCCAATTTGAATGGAAGCCACTCGAATTTCCGCTACCATATTAGCAAGGCTTTTCATGCTGCTATTCATGGCATCTTGTACTTCGGCAAAAATACCCGAATACTCACCCAGCATTTCAGCTTTAAGTTGGCCTTTTTCTAATGATTCAACAACATTTAGCACACCTTTTATCGGCTCATGAAGTACATCAAGCATCTCATTCATACGATTGCCCAATAAATTCATAAACCCCGTATATTGAGAGGTATCAAGACGCTCATCTAAAATGCCATTTGATATTTTTTCTACTAAATGACTGATATCATTTTCTGCATTTTTTTCTTCAGTTTGGTCGGTCCATTCAACAGCATTCCCCAAATATTTACCATCTTTATCAGTTAATATTGTCGCTTTTAAGCCAAAGTGCATATCTAATATTTTTATATCCGAACTATAAGGTAACTTACTTGGGTCGGATAATAGTTTTCTTTGGTGTGATGAATCCTTATGAAACTGATCAATATTAGCGCCCACTAAGCTATCAACATCAAAAGCCGGAAAAACTTTCTTAAGATCTTTTTCTCTCGCTTTTAATAATTGAGTAACTCTATCATTCATGTAGATAATATCGAGATTCTCATCACAGAGCATAATCGCTGTTTGTGAATTGGTTAAAGCCGATTGCATTCTGGAAGCTTTATATTCTATTTTTAACTCTTCCGTTTTATTCACCCACTCTTGGCATGCGCCAATAAACTTGCCATCAAGATCATATACAGGAGTAACAGATAATGACATAGTCAGTGGACCAACTTTTATCGTGCCATTATAGGGAAGGTGGGATGGATCACTTAATAAACGGCGCTGGTGAGAGGGGTTTTTATGAAAATCGTCAATGCAAACCCCTAATAATTTATCCGCATTAAAAAAAGGAAACGTTTCCTGCATAATCGACTCTACGGACTTCATCATTTTATGAGCAGAAGGGTTGAGGTATACAATTTTCAGATCCGTATCAATCATCATAATTGCAGCATTCATATTATCAACAATGCCTTTAGTTCGCACTAACTCTGCATGCATCTCAGAATTAACTGATGCTGCTGTTTCTTTTTTTACCACCATTTTATGCTCCTCAACGTCATATCCGTCTATCTTTTTTTCTGTTTGTTGTTGTTTTTCAACAATTGTAGTATCTGCATCGGCAGCAATAGCAGAAACATTAACTTTTTCTGTTGCTGAAGGCTCTTTTTCTTCATTCATCCAAGCGAGCGGATCAAAACCAAGACGGTTTTCTTTATTTGTCATTTCTAACACCCGATGTTTATTTTATATGGTTTTTTTTGCTAAAAAATCTTTGGCTAATTGATGATAATCGTTTGCTCCATGACTATTTGCTCGGTACTCAAAAATTGTTTTTGCAAAACCCGGTGACTCAGCCAAGGCAACATTTTCTCGAATACAAGTTGCTAAAACCTGCTGAGGAAAATAAGCAACCAATTTCTGACGGATCTCCTGTGCTAGTTTTCTTCGCTCATAAAATCGCGTCAAAACAAACCACTTGCGCGTCTTACGCTTTAATCTTTGCTCAATATGCGTTACAACCTGAACCAGGCGCGATAATCCTTGTAAAGCCAAATAATCACCAGTGACGGGTATTATCATTTCATTACTTGCTAAAATCGCATTCATTGCCAATAATCCAGTAGCTGGAGGACAATCGATCATAACAAGATCATATTTTATAGCTGAATTTTTTACAAAGGCTAAAGCGTCATGTAAACGATAACCACGACTTGAACTTTGTTGTTGTTTTGTTTCCATCTCACCAAGACGAGAGCCGGAAATAAGAATATCTAAATTGGGCCTAGCCGTTTGTATTAAAGACTCAATTGGTTCGCCTAGCATCAATACTTCATCTAAACCACTTGCTTGAGTTGAGTTTAATCCAAAACAATTGCCTAAATGCCCTTGTGGATCAGCATCAATCAACAATACCTTTTTACCTAACACGCTTAAGGCGTAAGCTAAGTTAAATGTCGTTGTGGTTTTTCCAACACCGCCTTTTTGATTGATAACACTGAGTATTTTCATAAGTAAGCTTTACGCAGGGAGAACCACCGCGAGTTCTTCTGAGTTTAATAAGGCATCAATATTAATAACAATTAACATCTTGTTTCCTTTTTTAACCAAACCCTGAATATAGTCATTACTGATAATACCTTGCATTACGGGTGCAGCTTTAATTTGTTCTGCTTTGATATTATGTACATCAGATACCGCATCAACAATAATACCCATAGTTCTGTCATGCGTTTCTCCATATACTTTCATCACAATAACAACTGTCGTATCGGTATAAGCAATCGTTGGCATGCCAAATCGTTGTCGCAAGTCAACAATGGGTACAATTACCCCGCGTAAATTTATTACACCTTGTACATATTCAGGAGCATTTGGAATTGAAGTCACTTTACTCCAACCTTTTATTTCCTGTACTCGTAAGATATCAATTGCATAAATCTCATCTGCTAGTTCGAATGTTAAATATTGCTCATCACTACTATTACTCAGAAAATCAAGTTGTTCCGTTTCATTATTAAGATCTATCATTATAATTTTTCCATGCCAAATTTGTCACAATTAATAGCAAAAACTCTTTCAACTCGCCGTCTGATAAATTTGTCCAACCGTGTTACTTTCAGATACACTAATCAAACCAAACATATCTAAAATAAGAGCCACTGTACCATCACCTAATATTGTTGCTCCTGAGATACCTTCAACTCTTTTATAGTTTGACTCTAAGCTTTTAATAACAACTTGTTGCTGATTGAGTAAGTCATCAACTACAATACCGATATTATTATTATTACATTCAACGACAACCATAATACATTCGCTCAAACTGCTATTTTTTCGTTCAATATTAAAAACATTATCTAAGTGTAATAAAGGGATATATTCCTCTCGTAATTGATAAACCTCATTTCCACCCGCAATAGAACTAATTTTGCTGGTATCAATTTCTAGTGACTCAATAATAGAAACTAAAGGAATAATATAAACTTCATCACCAATACTAACCAACTGTCCATCAAGAATCGCTAAAGTAAGAGGAAGACGAATAATAAATTTTGTTCCTTTCCCAGGTACGGAGCTTAATTCAATATTACCACCCAAGGCTTTAATATTTTTTCTAACAACATCCATACCAACGCCACGCCCTGAAACATCTGTCACTTGCTCTGCGGTAGAAAAACCAGGGTGAAAAATAAAGTCATAAATTTTTTCATCACTTAAATTTTCGCTTTCCTGCGCCAAACCAAGCTTGATAGCCTTACTTAATAATTTATCCTTAGGCAAACCAGCTCCATCGTCTATGATTTCAATGATAATATGTCCACCTTGATGATAAGCATTAAGGTGAATCAAGCCAGTTTCTGGTTTGCCGGCTACTAGACGTTGTTCTGGAGATTCAATCCCATGATCTAAAGAGTTTCTGACTAAGTGAACTAAAGGGTCGCCTATTTTTTCCATCACCGTTTTGTCTAGTTCGGTTTGCTCTCCAGAAAGTTTTAACTCAATTTTTTTACCCATTTTATTACTTAAATCATATACTAAGCGAGGAAAGCGTTGAAAAGAAAAACTAATAGGTAACATCCGGATCCGCATTACACTTTCTTGCAATTCACGGGTATTTCGCTCTAATTGTGCTAAACCTTCACGCATTGCCTCCAGACTTTTCATGCTAAAGTCATTACCAAGCTGACTAAGCATCGACTGAGTGATCACTAGCTCACCCACCATATTAATTAACTCATCTACTTTGTCGGTACCCACTCGTATCGAACTTGATTCAGTTTTGCGTGCTTCTTTTTTGGCTACCACCGGGTTTGTAACTTGTTTTTTTTCAACCGCAACTTCTGCAACTTGTTGAACTTTTTCTTGTTTAAGCTCTACTAGCGGTTCAGAAAATGCTTCTTCAAGCGCTTTTTCCTGAGGCTTAACTTCAGCGGGAGAAACTTGAGCTGCTTCATCATTATCACTTGCCAGGCCTGGTAATGGTTCAATCATTAACTCGCAGTCATCATCTACCCATTCAAAAATTTCAATAATGTCATTTTTATCAATATCTCCTATTAGCTGGCCTTTCCAAGATAAATAGCTATATTCGGGATCTAAAAGAGCAAATTTAGGTAGATCGGAAGTGTTTGTTGTTAAGTTTAACTCTCCTAATAAAGAGAGTTCCCTTAAAATTCTAACGGTATCATTGCCTGTTCTAAGCATATGTTCCATAGGTTTGAAATAAATTTTCCACCCTGTTGATGGCCCTATTTCACCTTCGCCCTGCTGATCTTGAGCTAACATTACGTCAGGTTTAACCTCTACATCTTCTTCTGCACCTTCTTCGGAATTTGCTAAAATAGCCTCAAGTTCTCCACTAGCTTGCGTTGCCCGAGCCATATCAGGACTATTATCATCGGCTGCTGCTTCTAACATTTCTCGTAAAACATCAACTGAGCTTAATAAGGCTGAAATTGCTCTTTTGCTAATTTCTCTTCGTCCGTCACGCATTTCATCAAGTAACGTTTCCATTACATGAGTAAAAGAGGCGATCTCTGATAAACCAAATGTACCTGCGCCACCTTTAATCGAATGTGCAGCTCTAAAAACGGAATGAATCACTTCATCATCTGCAGAGCCATTATCAAGCGCAAGTAAACCTGACTCTAATACATCAAGCCCTTCGTCACTTTCCTCTAAAAATGTCTGCTTAAATTGCGATAAATCAATACTCATTCTTCAATCTCCAGATCCCGAACTTTTTTACTTCGCCCTAAAACAGCTTAACCAATAACCCTATTGACCGTTTTGATTAGCTGTTCAGGATTAAAAGGTTTTACTATCCAACCCGTTGCTCCAGCTTGTTTACCTTCCATTTTTTTAGTGGTACCAGACTCTGTTGTTAACATTAAAATTGGGGTAAATTTATATGTGGCTAGTTTTCTTAATTCTTTAATTAACTGAATGCCATTCATAATCGGCATATTGACATCAGATAATACCAAGTCAAAACTTTCTTTTTGTGCAATCGACAATGCTTGTTGCCCATCTTCTGCAGAAGTTACCTCAAAACCGGCGCCTTCTAGAGTAAAAAAAACCATTTGGCGCATCGAAGCAGAGTCATCTACCGCTAAAATTCTTTTAGACATTCTTTACTCTCCATGAAAATCATTATTGTGAATTATTAAACACTAAAAATTTTTTAAAACTTTTTCAGTATATATCACTTTTAGCA
>CAYMMQ010000133.1:0-6407 GCA_964391585.1 uncultured Ectothiorhodospiraceae bacterium | reverse complement strand
TAAGTTCTTTAGATAAATAAAGTTGTTAACATGGGGTGAAAGTCTTAGAATACAATAGGATTAGAGGATAATCTCCAAAAATCTTCCCAAGCTGCTAATTGTTCTCAAGCTATTGCCTATCAATAGTAGTGATATCTATAATATATTTACAAGACTGTTTAATAATAGTAGCTAAGTTTTATATAGAAGCAATAATGAGCTAAAAAATACCCTGTAAGATTTATTAGGTCTAAGTACTACAAAGCTAATTAAAAATGCTAACTAACAAAGCTAAAAAATAAATGAAGTTAAGAGGTAAGTGAAATGCTTGTTGAACATGATAATACTCCACAGCCCAGACAGCTAAAGGCTTTTTTAACACTAAGCTTATTTTTGTGGGGGGTATTATTTAACGCATCGTTTATCTTGGCAGATGAGGGCAAAATTAAGATTGGCTTGTTACACTCTTTGAGTGGAACACTTGCTATGAGTGAAAAACCATTGATCGATATGGCAAAAATGGCTATTGCTGAAATAAATAATAATGGTGGGCTTTTAGGAAAAAAAATCGAGCCTATTATTGTTAACGGCAAGTCTGACTCAGATGAATTTGTTAAGCAGGCTGAGTACTTAATTAAAAAACAAAAAGTGTCCGCTATTTTTGGTTGTTGGAGTTCTGCTTGTCGTAAAGCAATTAGACCTATTATTGAAAAACATCAAAATTTATTATTTTATCCTGTTCAGTATGAAGGTTTAGAACAGTCTCCTAATATTATTTATTCAGGAGCTGCTCCAAACCAACAAATCATCCCAGGTGTTAATTGGGCTCTGAATAATCTAGGGAAAAGGTTTTATCTCATGGGGTCAAAATACATTTTCCCTTATGCGGCAAATCAAATCATTAAAGATATAACCTTGACACACAAGGTTCGTATTATTAGGGAGCGTTACCTCGATTTAGGTTCATCGGCTGTAGCTGAATTTGTAACAGAGATCAAACAGCTGAAGCCAGATGTTATTTTTAATACCATTAATGGTTCAAGCAATGAAGCTTTTTTTACTGCTTTAAAAGATGCTGGCCTTACTAACATCCCTATTATTTCATTTAGTATTTCTGAGAGCGAACTAAAAGTTATAAAATCAGCGCAAAGAGATAATCATTATACCGTTTGGAACTACTTTCAAAGTATAGAAAACGATGTCAATACGCAATTCATTAAACGCTTTAAACAAATCTATGGTGAGGAGCGTGTGATAGGAGATCCTATGGAAGCTACCTATATTAATATCCATTTATGGGCTTTAGCGGTGAAAGAGGCCAATTCCGATAATCCAGAAAAAGTAAACAAAGGTTTAAAAATGCAAAGTTTTAACGCTCCTGAAGGGGTGGTTTCCTTTGATGCGAAAACACGACATTTATGGAAAACTGTACGCATTGCCCGAGCTAAAGATAATGGACAGTTCGAGATTGTTTGGCAATCTGAAAAGCCAGTTAGAGCTCACCCCTTTCCTAGTTATCGAAGTAAAGCTGAGTGGGAACGGTTATTGAGGAACTTTGTGAAAGGTGAGATATCGCAATGACGTTTAAAAAAATATCTTTTCGCTTACTATTGTGGATTGGCGGAGTATCCATTGTTCCATTATTACTCATATTCAGCTTTTTATTAAACTCTTTTGAAAAAGCGCAAACCGACTTGTCAAAAAAGTATCTTTCCCAAGCAGCAGATATGAAGCTAAACCAAATTAATACTTATATTGAGGAACGTTTAGTTGATATCCGCTTGTTAGCTAAGGATCAGCAATCGAATAATAACTTTGAAAAAATCATCACTTCCTATTACCAATCAGGGGTAAATGATGAAGTATATAAGCAATTAGATGTGCAAACTAGAAACCAATATAACAGACTACTAGAGGAAGGTTATTATGATGTGCTATTTGTCAGTATGCGTGGAGATATTGTTTATTCTAGCTTGCATGAAGCTGATTTTGCAAGCAATCTATTTACAGGGGAGTACAAAGACTCTGCTTTAGCTAAAGTTGTTAATGAGTCAATGCTAACATTAGGCGAAAGTATTTCAAAGTTTAATTATTATGAACCTTCTAATGATAAAGCTTCATTCTTAGCTTCACCCGTTTTAAAAAATGGTCAATTGCTAGGAGCCGTGGCTTTACAGATTAATACCCATAAATTGTATAGCGTGATTAATGATGATACTGGTTTAGGTCGTTCAGGAGAGGTTGTTGTCGGCAGAAAAGAAAAAAATAATATTGTGTTTATGGCTCCACTAAAGTATCAACCTGCTGCTGAGCTTTCCTATAAAGTATCTTTAGGTGTGGCTACAGCAGGCCCTATGCAGAATGCATTAATTGGGAAAAGAGGCAGTGGTATTGCATTAGATTATAGAAACAAAGACGTTATTGCTGCATGGCGCTATTTGCCCGCACTCAATTGGGGACTGGTAGTCAAGCAAGATATGAATGAGGCTTATGAAGGTTTTTACCTACTGCGTAACTCAAGTATGCTTATCTTAGCTTTATTTTTATTGCTGTTGTTGTTTGCATCTTGGCGTACTACTCGTTCGATAGTACGTCCCATTGAAGAACTTACCGAGGCTTGCTCTGATATTGCAAAGGGGAATATTACTAAGCGAGTAAAAAATGATGGTGAAGATGAAATTGCTATATTGGCCATTTCGTTTAATATGATGGCCGATAAAGTTCAGAATTCACATGACTCACTAGAGGAACAAGTAAAAGATAGAACTACTGTACTAGAGCAGGTTAATAAATCTTTAGCTGCTGAGATAGAGCAGCGTAAAAAAGCCGAACAGAGTCTACGTTTGTCCTCTAGTGTATTTGAGCATAGTAGTGAAGGAATTATCATTACTGATGCAAAGTCAAATATTATTGATTGTAATCAAGCCTATTGTCGGATAACCGGTTATTCTGCTCAAGAAATGATGGGTCAAAACCCTGGTAAGGTTAGCTCTGGCTTGCATGATAAAGATTTTTATACTGCTATGTGGGAGTCAATAAATAAAACAGGTTGTTGGGTGGGAGAAATTTTGGATAGACGAAAAAATGGAGAAGTGTATCCGAAGCGCTTATCAGTTAATGCGGTCATAAATGAGAATAATGAAGTGAGTCATTATGTGGGCGTTTTTAGTGATATTAGCGAGCTTAAAGCAACAGAAAAAAAATTAGAAAACTTAGCCTTTAAAGATGCACTAACCTCACTACCTAATAGACAACTCTTCAATGACCGAGTGGAGCAAGAAATAACACATGCTCATCGTCATAAAGAGAAGCTTGCACTGATGTTTCTTGATTTAGATCAATTTAAACGGGTAAATGATGTTCATGGTCACCACATTGGAGATGAGTTATTAAGAGAAGTTGCGCATAGGCTTCTGCTATGTGTGAGAGAAAATGATACCGTTGCCAGACTGGGAGGGGATGAATTTACTATCATCTTAACAGATTTGAGTGATGCAAGTAGTGCGGCAATTTTGGCCGAAAAAATTATTGAAGAAATATCTAAGCCAATTTTAGTACAACAATATGAGCTGTTTGTGGGGACAAGTATCGGCATTAGTATTTATCCGGATGATTCAGGTAATAAAGAAACATTGCTTCGTCATGCTGATACAGCCATGTATCATGCCAAGGAGCAAGGCAGGGGCAATTATAAGTTTTTTAGTGAAGAATTAGAACGGATTAATCAAGATAGAAACCTGATTGAAAACGATTTGCGAAATGCCATAAAAGAGCAACAGTTTGAAGTATATTATCAACCTCAGGTAGACATTGCATCAAATAAACTCACGGGTGCAGAAGCATTAATCCGCTGGAATCACCCAGAACGAGGACTTATCTCTCCATTGAGTTTTATACCTATTGCAGAAGAAAATGGCATGATTATAGAGATAGGAAAGTGGGTGTTTAATCAGGCTTGCTCATTGATTCATCGTCAGCTTGACAGTGATATTGAACCAGTAAAGATTGCAGTGAATTTATCGGCAGTACAATTTAAAGATGCAGGCCTTATTGAAATGATTGAAGACGCTTTAAATACATATCATCTTGAATCCAAATGGATTGAGCTGGAAATTACCGAAAGTGTAATTATGGATGATGCTGAAAAAACCATAAAGATTCTTCAAAATTTAAAAGATTTAGGACTAACTTTATCAATAGATGATTTTGGTACGGGGTATTCTTCATTGGCTTACTTAAAGAGGTTTCCAATTAGCAAATTAAAAATTGATAGGGAGTTTATTAAAGATCTAACAAAAGATAAAGATGATGATATCCTCACCATATCGATTATTCAATTGGCAAAAGGCTTGGGTTTAGATGTGCTAGCTGAAGGAGCTGAAACGGCAGAGCAAATTTCTTTTCTAAAAGATAATAATTGCCAATATGTGCAAGGGTACTTTTATTCAAAGCCATTACCGGAGAAAGATTTTTTGGATTACAGACTTAGAACATAACCCAGCTAAAATATAAAAGTTATTGAACTGGATTTATTTCTTTTTTGCTCTAGGATGAGCGGTATCATATACCGATGCTAGGTGTTGAAAGTCTAAATGTGTGTAGATTTGCGTGGTTGAAATATCCGCATGCCCCAATAACTCTTGTACAGCGCGTAAGTCACTACTGGACTCTAACATATGACTGGCAAAGGCATGGCGTAACATATGTGGATGCAAGTTCATCGGTAAGCCCATTTCTTGTGACCATTTTTTTAAGCGGTATTCAACCATGCGCTGTGAAATTCGAGTTCCTCGTTGAGAAACAAAAATGCCAGACTCATCAGGCTTAGCCAGTTGATCGCGAACAGAAAGCCATTTTTCTAAAGCTTTTATCGCCTGAGTGCCAATTGGAACTTCTCTTTCTTTATTTCCTTTTCCCAACACACGAACTAAGGCATCTTGCCAATAAATATCATGGATATTTAGTGAGGTTAACTCGGATAAACGTAATCCTGAAGAGTAAAACAACTCAAACATGGCTTTATCTCGAAGTAATAAGATATCATCCTCGTGATTGTTTAACAGTGTTTCCATTTGTTCAATTCCTGGAACTTGAGGAAGTTTTCGTCCTTTTTTAGGAGACTTAATGCCTAAGACAGGGTTTGTTTTTAATTTTTTTTCGCGTTGTAAAAAGGTAAAAAAACATCTAAGCACTGAAATAGAGCGTGCTAATGAGGTATTAGACTTGCCTTTTTGTTTGCTATATGCGATAAAATCTCGGATATGCTTTGCATCAAGTTGATCCCAAGCTGTAAATCCATCTGAAAAAAAATCAAACGCTTGCATCAGATCACGTTGATAATTGGTTTGGGTATTAAGTGCTAGATTTTTTTCAATGCGTAGGTGCTTAATAAAATCTAAAATGCTTTGTTGCATGTCGACTTATGTCTTTGAGGGGGCTGTAAAAGTAATGAAGTCAAGGCTTTTAATTATCATGGGTTTAAATGCCTAACTAAAGCATGACTAATCACTTCAGCAATATTTTGCAAAAATAACGTTCCGGTATCGGGGCTAAAGTGTTGAGTATTTGAACTGCCTAGGATAACAGCACCTAAACAAGCATTTTTATCAATAAAAAGTGGTAAAACAGCCATTGAACCCACTTGTAAACTGTTGTTTTTGCAGTTTTGGATAAACTCAATCTCAGGGAAGTGACCACAAACGGGTTTTCTTTTATGAACGAGTTTGAGCAGGTTTTTCCCTTCTTTTGAAGCTGAATTTATATATATATCGGGATTCATACTCAGCAGTTGTTCGCTTTCTGAAAATACTTTTAACATGACCGCTTCAATAGCAAATTGTTGGCTGATTTGTGATTGTATCGACTGTGAAATGGTGGTGATAGAGTTAGCAGATAACAAAGATAAAGTCAGTTTGTGTAACTTACTAGCCGAGCTTTCATTTTCTTTAGCGATACAAAACAAATCACTGAGTTGTTTTTTTAAGGTAGTATTGCTTTGGCGTAATACATTAACTTGTTTTTCTATCAGCGAAACGGCATTGCCTTTAACATGCGGAAGTTGTAAAACAGTTAACAAATCCTCTTTATCTAAAAAAAAGTCAGGGTTAGCATTTAAATAAGCAATAGTAGAGCGTTCAGCTTTTAACCTTTTTTTGCCCTCAATTGAGCTGTTTAGTGAATCAATAGGTTGATGATTTTTTTGTTTTTTTTCTAAAATGTATTGTGCTACGCTTTCTTCGTTACTGACGTCATTACTCATAATTTTACTGTTCCTTCATAAATCAAGCTTGCTGGGCTTTTCATTCAAATATCAGTATTCTTTCCTTGCCTGCTTATCGCAAGTGAACTAACACTTAATTGTACCTGAACTTGTTAATTTAAAACACTCTTTGTTTAATCTAATCGCTTTTTAAGGATTTTCCCCTCTG
>CAYMMQ010000132.1:0-6430 GCA_964391585.1 uncultured Ectothiorhodospiraceae bacterium | reverse complement strand
GCGCGGGACTCATAAGCCCGAGGTCAGTGGTTCGATCCCACTTCCCGCTACCATTAATGGCGGCTTATTCGCGGTCCAAAAATAAAAAGTTATTTGTGCTCCACTCATGCTCCAATGAGGTAAGTCAAATGGCTAGTATAAGAAAGCGAAAGGGCAAATGGGAAGTACGTATTCGTCGTCTAGGAAATAAATCTATTTGCAAAACATTTATTGAAAATGAAGATGCAAAAAAATGGGCAAGGGAATACGAGGCAAAAGTTGAGAAAGGTTTGTTTGAAGATTTAAGTGCCGCTAATGCAATCACACTTAAAGAATTACTTCAAGTGTACCGTGATGAAGTAACTGCAAATAAGTTAGGTCATAAAGAGGAAAGGTATAAGATCAATAAGTTATGCAGAGACTCTATTGCTAAATATAAATTAGCAAGAGTAACACCATTGAAATTAAGGAAGTTTCAAGAACAGTGGGCAGTTAATCATAATCCCAGCACATGCAATAAATACTTAACATTAATATCAGTAGCAATAAAACACGCACGACAGATGCTGGGAATTTATTTGCCAAATAATCCAGCGGACTTTGTGCCTAGATTAAAAGAGCCGGAATTTAAAGGTGTGGTAATTGAAGAACATGAGGAAGAATTATTATTATCTCAAGCTGAACACTCAAAAGCTAACTGGTTAAAGTTATCAATTATTCTAGGAATAGATTGCGGTATGAGACAGGGTGAAATCTTAAAGATACGAAGAGAAGATATAGATTTTATGAAAGGCACTGTATTTCTACGCAACACAAAAAATGGTTCTAGTAGATCAGTTGGCTTGAGCACTAGAGCTATTGCGGAAATAAGAAAGTTACCACCGACCTTTGACGGTAAGTTAATTAATTGTCCACATAGAGATAATTTTGCACACTTCTACGGACAATTACAAAAATGGACCGGTGTTAAAAAACCATTTCACAGTACGCGGCATACGTTTGCGTCAAGATGCGCAATGAAAGGTTGGTCTATTGCAGAGATATCAGCACAAGGTGGGTGGCGCGATTTAAGAGTTTTAAAACGTTACACACACTTGGCACCAGAATATCTTGCAAAGAAGTTAAAAGAGTCAAATTAAGCTGATTTTGCCTAGAACTTGACAATATTGTTTTAGGCAATCGGCTTGACTATATATCGGCAAATGTTAAAAAGAGTCTATCGATAAGAAAGAGTTTTATCAGTGTACGACAGAAAGCAATTACACACTGAACGTTAAAGAAGTCGGTGAGCTTATCACTCAAATCTTCACAACATAATTGGTAAATTATAGGTACTGGGAATAACCATATGATGATGAATAGATTGAGAAATATCTTGAAAGATAAGTCAGATTTAATCATTACGGAATTTAACTTTATAATACTAGCTAGTATTTTTTTCATAATTAAGTTTCAAAGTTTCATCATAAGCATTTCCCAATAAAACCTGTGATGATTTACCAGAGGGTTCTTGCCGCTTTACCAGCGGCAGAGCTCGTAACAATGAGGAGGTCGTATGACCGATAAGACTGGTAACAGGGGAATAGGTGATAACCTTATAAAATCACCGACAAATGCTGATCATAAATTAATTTATGAATACACATCAGATGCACTGCATGTAGCAGTAGCATTTATTCAGAAGTTAATAATCAGAAATCAAAAACAAAACGTTGAGCTGAATAAAGCAGTCTATGCAAGAAATAATAAGATTGCTGGAGTACATTTAGCTAATGCAATGGCAATAGGTAAAGCTAATGCTAAAGAAGTTGAACCATTTAAAAAGGTTTTAACTCCGATTGCTAACAACGAAAATATACATAGAGCACCGCACAAATCTGCAAAGTTAGATATATGCGATAACAATTTCGGTAACTGGATTGTTAATAATACTGGCGGCAGTAGAGGTGATTATGAGAAACCACTCATAGAAACTATTGAAAAAGCCGTAACAGATGCGGAGGTAACTAATGAGTAGATACAAAGGTTATCTTACCGGAGTTAATCCGAACTATGTACGTAAGTTGGTTCAAGACGAGGACCCTAGATACTTTGCGTATGAGTCAGCTACTGGCACTTTCGTTAATGGCAGAGGCGAAGAAGTTAAATCAATGAAAGAGGCAGTCGCTATCAATGATAAAATTGATGCGGAACTTAAACTTGCATTTCCACCGCAAAAAGCGGTGGGTGCAAAACCTGTACGTAAAAAAGGAAGAGCATCACCTGTTAAAAGTTATATTGCATTAAAAACATCTAATGACGATAAGACAGATGATTTATTTACATCACTACGTGGCTATGAAGAGTTTAATAAAGCACATAGACAATTCATAGAGGACGGGAAAAAGTTAGATGCACAGTATAAGCAGATAATTAAAAAACCAGTGGACCCAGATATGAATAAAGGTCTATCTAATATTTTGGTTTTAGGAGGTGCATTAAATGACAAATAAAACTTCCGAAAAAAATAAGTATGGACCACCACTGCATGTTAAATATCCTAAATCAAAAATAATACAGGAAGTAACGCGTGCCGGTAAAAAGAAATATCGTAAGCCAGTTGTATGTGAACATGACTACGTTGGCTATAAGGATATTGTAAATCTTTTTGATAGGTCAATAATAATATGCGGACGTCTTGCAAGTGCGGTTGTCAAAATGGAAAAAAAGTTTGATACCGTAAAAGAAACTGTGGATTACATTTATAGTAACGCAGATAAACATATACAAGAACGCAACAAAATAATCACACTACTAACACAGAGATTAAAAAAGAAAGGAGGTTTAGACTAATGCCAATAGAAAATGATTTTAAAGATATAGATATGGAATTAATATCTAATCTTAAACAAGCATACGAAGAAGCAAAAGATGCTGGCTTCGGTGGAAGTTATAAACAGTTTCTGGATAGCTTGAGTCGTGATGAGTTGCGCTCAATGCTTAAAGACGGTGGACCAGCTGATGACATGTATCAGAACTGGATAAAACTTTTAGAAATAAGATCAAGATTGTCGCCAGAAGAGTTACGCACAATAGATGATCTTGTAGATCAAATGTTAAAAGTTGGAACTGAAACGTCCGCAGATAAGGACGGCAAATGATTGACGTACAACAAGTAAGAAATTATTTACTCAAGAACGAACTAATAGTATTTGGAAGTGATTACGGTAAGAAAGCAATAGCTGAATCTTGGACCGTTAGACTGTCAAAACAGGTCAAAAAACTCGATCAATTCAAGGATTATGAGAACTACAACATAAAAACTGGTGGTGATAGTCTAGTGGTTGATGTGGACCTTGATTGTCCAGAGGCAAATCTATTAGCAGATCACTTTTTGCCAGAAACTAATTTAGAATTTGGCAGAGCATCTACACCAAGAGCACATAGGTTGGTTAAAGTTATAGACCTAAATAAAAAACACACACGAAAGTTTTTTGATTTTAAAGGTGAAACTAAATCTATGTTAGTTGAGATCAGAGCTAACAATCATTACACAATGTGTTTAGGACAATACGACAATGAAGAAAAAGTCGTGTGGTCTAAAGTAGGTGAACCAGTTGAGGTACACTGGGACTCATTAAACAAATCTTGTGCATTATTGAGTGTAGCAACAGTTATACTACGTAAATATTCTAGTGCTGGAACGCATGACGAATACTTGCGGCTAATGGTAAATACATTATGGCATCACAAAGTAGAGCAAGAAGATTGCGAAAAAATAATTAAAGCAGTTATAGCTTGTGCTAAATGTGATGATTGCAATGAGAGTAAGTTAGCTAAAGTTAAGACTACATATGCAAAAGAACGTTCAGATCAAATACAGGGATTACCTATATTAGCAGAGCAATTTAATTGGACTGTTGATGAGGTAAAGGACTTTAAAAAGTTACTGTATAAGATTACAGGACGAGACTTATTGCCGGAGTACACTAATACTTTCGTTCAACGTATCGCGTATATAATGAAACATAAAAAGTATTATGACCTTGAAGATAAGGAAATGTACGACGCAGAAGCTATTGATGTAAAATATTCAAAACATTTTAGCGGTAAATATACTCCGCTGAAATATTGGAAACAGCACAAAGATAGCAAAATATGTGTGGACTTCACTTATAAACCACAGGACGTGAATAGGTTCGTATCAGTTAATAAAAAATTAATGATAAATGTTTATGAGAAAAATGAGCTTGAACCGGACCCAAAAGCTGACACAGATATTTACTGGGCTTTAGTTGAACACGTAATCCCGCATGAAGAATATCGTAATCACTTCTTGGACTGGTGCGCTCATCAAGTACAAAATCCCGGAGGTAAAATTAGACACGCAATAATTTTACAGTCAGATGAATACCAATTAGGCAAAGGGAGTTTGTTTGATATTCACAGAGATATACTTGGTAACCATAACACTCGTAAGATTGAGCTGGAGGAGGCGCTTGATAAAGGTAAAGGTTATTTAATTAATGCAATAACTGTACTAATTGATGAAGCTAAATCTAGTGGCAGCTGGAGTGAAAAAACAAAACTAATTAATACACTCAAAACAATTATTACGGAGGGAACCGCTGGTATTCGTCAGCTCTATAAAGATTACAGAGAGCAAGACACAAATACTAACTACTGGATTAATACTAATTACAGAGACGCGTTTGCACTTCCAGCTAATGAAGTTAGATACTGGGTGTATTTCAGTGATGCAAAAAGAAACCAGAAAATGCTTGATGAATTTCATAATCAACGTTTGCATGGAAAACTTGCCGCTGGAGTAATGGCAGAGTTACTTGATCGCAAAGTTAAATTTAATCCTTTAGGTCTTGCGCCATGGACACCATATCGTGATGAAATGTCATCACTAGCTGATAGACCGCTTAATGAGTATGTTAAGGAGTCTTATAAGCAAGGTATATATCCTTTTGATAGAGATATTATTTCAACGACTGAACTGTTTGATTATTTAAAGACAGAAAAACGTATGAGAGTTACACGTGAAAGGGACGTTACCGAAGCACTTAAATTAATTGGTGGAGTAAGGACCAGAGGTTGCCCAGTAGAGCATCTAGGTAAAGCAATCAATCTCTGGGTAATTAGAAACCATACCAAGTACAAGAATCATACTAATAAGGACCTAGGTAAAATTTATGTAGGTTTTTACACTGATAAAAGAACAGGAGGTAACTAATGCCAAAGAGCTATAAAGATGCAACACGCATCAATCTTAAGACACATATGGTGCCAAAGAATCCAGATAAAGTTTTAAAACGTATAATGACGGATTTGAGTACGCACTTAAGAAGATCAAAAGAAACTTACGCAATCACAAAAGAATTGCCTAAATTTCCAATGGTTGACTATGAAGAGATACGTAGAATTATACAAAATAATTTTCAGTATCTGGGTGTAAATATTAAGAAATGGAAAAGGGATAACACGTAAGTCAGCTGATGCTATCTTCGCTAAATTTATTATTGCACAGGATATAATTAAATTTTTTTTATCACTTTGCATTTTAGCTGACATAGCTGACAATTTGAAAAAGTTTTGAGACGTCTCTGGGAGGCGGCTTATTAAGGTTTTATTACCTTTGCATACTCTGAATTTGTTCCCCCACGTACCCCCGAATTCACAGTACATGTTACCTGATGTTACCGACACTAAATCCATGTTTAGTGAGTCTTGTTGCGGGTTTTATGAATATTGTAATGGAGGTAACCGGTGCTGGAGTAACTCTAATTTACGGAGGAACCTATTAAAATTTTTTATAATTTTTTGAGGTAATTAATGTGGGCTAATATGGGCATAATGTTATCTAATGTTATCGGCGAAAGTGAACTGATCTTAACCACCGGATTTTTAAAATAGTGAGTCAAAACAACGCGTTACGCAATTATTTAACTGGTTCACCCTAGCCGCTGGTCGCTCGTATAAAAGATAACGATTGCGAGTCCATACATACCAAAATTTTTAAAATTTTTTGAGGTTGGGACTCCTAGACTCTAAAAAAGTTTTTTAGGTCTCTAAACGTCTCTATCTTTGACTTTAGTCATCATATAGAGACTCCTTTTTTAATTTGGGTGGGTGCCCACCTGTTTGCTCCATTAAAAACGAAGTTTGCAATGGCACCACTATTGGTGTCCGCGCGAGTCCAGCTCTGCTGGACGAGCGCAGTAGATTCCGCGGGAATTATTTTTGCGTTCCCGTGTACCGAGTCAAAATTGCTCCACTGGTGCTCCAATGCTCCAATTAAATCTTGACGCAGATTCCCGTGTAATGTAGGATTCTATAAGAAAGGATAGTGAGCAAAGTAGCGAGTTTGAGCTTAATATTTTTTTGAGGACTTGAGCTCCCACGGTCAAGGCGCGGGACTCATAAGCCCGAGGTCAGTGGTTCGATCCCACTTCCCGCTACCATT
>CAYMMQ010000131.1:0-6505 GCA_964391585.1 uncultured Ectothiorhodospiraceae bacterium | reverse complement strand
TGACAAACTTCTGTACCACGCCTAATGCTATTTGAATATAACCTTCTGATTTTCTTTTTGCGGCTTCAGTCGCTGATCGACGAATTCGCCATGCGATAATTGTCGTTCCTACGATACTAATAAAACCACCATATAAGGCAGCCACAAAAGTAGAAATATCAAAAAACAAAAACATAATTACTGCAAAGGCTGAACTTAGCAATACTTGCTTCTTGATTAATCCCTTAACCGTATTAAATAAAACTAATGAAGCAAAATTCATCTTCAAATTCGGCTAGTGATTATTTTATAAATAATTAATTAGCTTTTGTTTACCAAAGGTCTTTTTCACCTCAGTTCACCTCCAGCAAAAGTACGGCGGAGATTATATAGTTATTTAATTGCTAAATCAATCACTGCTTGTAACTTTTTCTTATTCTCAACTATTTATCTTCTTGGGTTTTTAGCTAAAGCTTAAATTTTCTTTGCTTAATCAATGGTTAATCAATGTTTACAATGGGTAATAGGGAAATAAATATTATTTGATTCTTGCCAGAATACCTTCTAACTCATCTAAGCTATTATACTCAACTGTCATTTTTCCTTTACCCTTTGCTGTATGTTTAAATAAAACTTTTGCACCTAACTTTTCAGATAAATTATTTTGTATCGACTCAATATTAGGCTCGACTTCGTAGACTGGCTTAGTCGTTTTTTGTTGCTGACTACGCTTAACTAGCTTTTCAGTATCTCGCACTGATAACTCTTTACTGATGACCTGTTGTGCTAATTCGTATTGTTGACCAGCTTCTAATGATAATAATGCCCTGGCATGCCCCATTTCTAAATCACCATTTTCCAGCAAGACTCTTGTTTCTTTTCCAAGCTCCAGCAATCTTAGCATATTGGATACTGCCGTTCTGGAGCGTCCTACAGCTTCCGCTGCCAATTGGTGAGTCATGTTAAACTCAGTAATTAGTCTTCTAATCGCTCCGGCTTCTTCAATGGGATTCAGATCTTCTCGTTGAATATTTTCTATCAAAGCCATGGCAATAGTTGCTTTATCGGAAATTTCTCGAATTACTGCCGGTATTTTATCTAAACCCGCCATCTGTGAGGCACGCCAACGTCGCTCACCCGCAATTATTTCATATATTTGTTCTTCATTTACGTTTTTTAATAATGGCCTGATTACTATCGGTTGCACTATCCCTTGAGCTTTAATAGAATCAGCCAATTCTTCCAAAGCCGTTGGATGCATGTCTTTGCGAGGTTGATAAACACCCGGTTGAATTAAATCAATTGAAATATGTCTTAGTTCACCATCTTTTAATTTTGCAGGTACTATCTCTTCTTCAATAAGCTTAGGAGATTCAGTTTGTTTTTGCTGATTAGCCGCTCCAAGTAATGCTTCTAGGCCACGTCCTAGACCTCTTTTTTTAACCGCCACCTAAAATCCCCCTACTGAGACTAGCCACATTTTATTATTGAGTCGCATTTGACTGTTCATCATCTTCTCTTCTTAATATCTCTCCTGCCAAAGCCAAATAGGATTTTGAACCTTTTGAGTTTTTATCATAACTAATAACAGGCATACCATGACTAGGGGCTTCTGCTAAACGAACATTCCTTGGAATAACAGTACGAAATACTTTATCACCGAAAAATTTAACCAGTTGCCTTGAAACCTCTGTAGCAAGACGGTTTCTAGGATCATACATAGTGCGTAACAAACCAGCTATTTTCAATGCTGGATTCAGTGTTTGTTGCACACTGGCAATAGTTTTTTGTAAAGCGGTTAATCCTTCTAGCGCATAATACTCACACTGCATTGGGATTAAAATACTCTGTGCTGCTACCAAGGCATTGATGGTTAGCATACTTAATGATGGCGGACAATCTATTAAAATATAATCATAATCATTTTTTACTTTTTGGATACGATATAATAATTGTCTTTCTCTATCTAATTTACTGATTAGTTCCACTTCGGCAGCTGTTAAATCGCCATTTGTTGGCACCAAATCATAAACAGCACTGGGATCAGCTGAGATCGTTTTTCTTACCTCGGCAATCTCCACCTCATCAATCAACACATCATAACTATTTTTTTCTATATCGTCACTATGAATACCACTACCTGTAGTGGCGTTTCCTTGAGGATCTAAGTCAAATAACAGCACCCGGCGTTTGGTAGCTGCTAGTGATGCTGCAAGGTTGATACAAGTTGTTGTTTTACCTACCCCACCTTTCTGGTTAGCAATCGCAATAATTTTAGTCATGTTCTTTTTGATTTAAGGGTTATTCATATTAGATTCGCTATTTATTTCTTGCTTCTAATAACGACAGCACAGCGTTTTGCAGCAAGCGAAGGTACCGATAACGGTTCTAGAATTAACTGAAATTCACCTTTTAATGCCTCCATTTCCAACAATGGCTCTTGACCTTTCATAGCAATAAATAATCCATTAGTATGACATAAGTGCGAGCATAAGCTCAACATATCTTCCAAAGAAGCAAATGCTCTGCTTAAAACAAAATGATAAGGATTTTCTGGTTGATATTCTTCAACTCTTTTATGCATGGGGTTAATATTAGATAAAGCCAGTTCTTGCTTGAGTTGTTGTAGAAATTGAATTTTTTTAGAACGCGCATCTAATAATGTAAATTGATATTGTGGAAAAAAAATAGCTAAGGGAACACCGGGTAAACCACCACCTGTACCAACATCAATAAAACTAATAGGCTGATTTACTAAACTCTGCTGCTCAATTAATTTGTTCACTAAAGGCACTAAAGATAAGCTATCTAATAAATGTAGTTTGATCATTTCTTGCTCGTCGGTAATCGAGGTAATATTATAAACTTTGTTCCACTTCTTCAACAACACAATAAAGTCCAGACAGAGCTGAAGTTGCTTTTTCGATAAATACAGCTGCTGCTGTTCTAATGCGATGCAAAAAAAATTTTCCATAGTTATTTTGTTTCACTCTATCGTTGTATCATTAGAAGAACTCTTTTTTAAAAATACCAAGAGTAGAGAAATGGCAGCAGGTGTCACGCCAGGAATACGCCTTGCTTGGCCAACGGTTTCAGGTTGAGTATAAATTAGTTTTTCAATAACTTCAGCGGATAGTCCAGAGATAAGCTTATAATCAAACGAGCTTGGAATAATTTTGTTTTCATAGCTTTTCTGCTTATCTATTTCTTCTTGCTGACGCTTAATATAACCTGAATACTTACACTGTATTTCGATCTGTTCAATCACCTCTTTTGCTAATGGCGTCTTTATTTGTGCACTATTTTCAACACCTGCTTGAGTTTGTTGATACAAACGCATTAAATCCTCATAGCCAACATCGGATCGTTGTAGCAAACCAAATAAGCTGGAGTGTTTATTAAAAGGTTGTTTCAAAACGGCACGAATATCTTGCTCATCGCAATGTTTACTCAGCTTTTCCGCACTAAGAGAGCAGCTTTCTAAGTGATGTAATTCTTTTTCAATAGCTTCTTTTTTATCACTAAAACTAGCCCAACGCTTATCATCGACTAACCCAAGTTCACGCCCTTTTTCCGTTAAACGCAAATCAGCATTATCTTCTCGCAGTAATAAACGATATTCTGCTCTAGAAGTAAACATCCGATAAGGCTCTGCTGTTCCCTTGGTGATCAGATCATCTATCATCACGCCAATATAGGCTTCACTGCGGCTCGGAGACCATGTCGGCTTTTCTTGTACACTTAAAGCAGCATTTAAACCTGCAATCAAACCTTGTGCTGCCGCTTCTTCATAACCGGTTGTACCATTTATTTGTCCGGCAAAAAACAAACCAGAAATTGACTTGGTTTCTAAGCTTGATAATAAACCGCGGGGATCAAAAAAATCATACTCAATTGCATAACCGGGCCTGATAATCCAAGCATTTTCAAACCCTTTAATTGAATGGATAAACGCTTGTTGAGTATCAAAAGGCAAACTGGTTGAAATTCCATTAGGATAGATTTCATGAGTAGTTAAACCTTCTGGTTCTACAAAAATCTGATGTGATGATTTATCTGCAAATCGGTGAATTTTATCTTCAATGGAAGGACAATATCTTGGACCTACACCTTCTATAACACCCGTGTACATTGGAGAGCGGTCTAATCCAGTTCGAATAATATCATGGGTATTTTCATTGGTATGGGTGATATAACAGGATATTTGCTGTGGATGATCTTCTTTTTTTGCCATAAAAGAAAAAGACGGAATTGGATCATCTCCCGGCTGTTCTTGCATCACTGAAAAGTCGATACTTCTAGCATCTAATCTTGCGGGTGTTCCTGTTTTTAAACGTTTCACATCAAAAGGTAATTGACGTAATCGTTGTGATAGCTTATTTGAAGGCGGATCGCCAGCCCGTCCACCTGGATAATTATCCAAGCCAATATGAATTTTCCCGGCAAGAAAAGTTCCTACAGTTAAAATCACTTTTTTGGCTTTAAACTTTAAACCCATTTCGGTTTCAACTCCAACAAGCCTATCATTTTCTATCACTAAATCGGTTACCGCCTGTTGAAAAATAGATAAGTTTCGTTGGTTTTCTAACGCTGTTCTGACACAACTTTTGTATAATAAGCGATCTGCTTGAGCGCGTGTTGCTCTTACCGCAGCACCTTTGGATGCATTTAAACGTCTAAATTGTATGCCTGCTGTGTCTGCTGCTTGCCCCATTAAACCGCCTAATGCATCAATCTCTTTCACCAGATGACCTTTACCAATTCCACCAATAGCAGGATTACACGACATTTGTCCCAATGTTTCTACATTATGTGTCAGTAATAAGGTCGAAACACCCATTCGACTTGCAGCCATTGCAGCTTCTGTACCTGCATGACCACCACCAACCACAATAACGTCAAACACTTGTTGAAAAAACATCTTACTTACTCGTAATTTTTAGGAATAAAAGAAAAAGCAAACAAACACCAGGCAATAATAAAACATAGGCCTCCAATAGGCGTAATAAATCCCACTTGTTTTATCTGCCAAATACTAAGCAAAAACAAACTACCTGAAAATAAAATAATGCCGATAAAAAATAACCAGCTTGCTCTAACTAAGTACTTTTCTCTTGGACATTGGGGTAAAGCCAATACACTCATAATCATAGCTAAGGCATGGTACATTTGATAATCAACAGCCGTTTTATAAACTGCCATAGCGTGCTCATCAATTAAATCTTTTAATAAATGAGCACCCATCGCCCCCAAGGCAACAGCAAGCATTGCTAAAAAAGCACCAATAGGCAAAAAATAAGATGGTATTTTAGTTACGCTACCCATAACCGCTTATCTTAGGGGTAATATGTTTTATGAGGGAATTTAAAGAGAGGGATTCTAGCAGATTATCTGTAAACTGTCATGTTATAGTAATAGTCATTTTTATCTAATACGACTCTCAGCATTGTCCAGTGAGAGAAGTGGCAGGGTTGAATATTTAATACACCAGCGTTAGGAGCTAGCTAACACTGGTATTATTTAAACATCTAATGAATAATTCCCCTTGCTTTCAGATCTTCAATAATCAAACTAACGGATTCCTCTGGTTGCATATTTTCTGTTGTAATAATAATTTCTGCATCTTGAGGAGCTTCATAAGGGGCGCTAATTCCTGTGAAATCCTGAATTTCACCCGAGCGAGCCTTCTTGCTTAACCCCTTTGGATCTCGTTGTTCACACACTTCAATTGGCGTATCAACAAAAACTTCAACAAACTTTTCATCACCGATAACTTCACGCGCTGCTGCTCGATCAGAAATATACGGAGAAATAAACGAGGAGATCACAATAACACCAGCATCATTCATCAGTGCTGCCACTTCGGTGACACGGCGAATATTTTCCTTGCGGTCATCTCTCGAAAACCCCAGATCCTGATTAAGTCCATGACGAATATTATCGCCATCTAAAATGTAACATAGATGGCTTTGAGCAATCAGTTCTTTTTCAAGTTGTTTAGCAATTGTGGATTTACCAGAGCCACTTAGACCGGTTAGCCAGATTGTAATAGCCTTTTGATCAAGCAGTTTCTGACGATCTTCACTACTTACTAGGCTGACACTTTTTACAATATTCTGACTAACAGGAGTTCTCTTATGTTCAGGTTTGGAAACAACACGATCGACAATCATGCCGGCACCAATAGTAATATTAGTTAGGCGATCTACAACGATAAAAGCTCCCGTAGTACGATTACGCTCATAAGGGTCAAAAGCTATAGGTCTATGTAAGGTAATGTGACAGCGACCAATCTCATTTAAATTAAGGTTATTAATTGACACATTTTCTTCTCCAGCATTTTTCTCCCGCTTCATGGTATTGACATCCACTTTATAGCGGATGTCAGATAAGACACCCGGGATCATGCTAGATGTGTGCTTAATTAGATAACTTTTACCGGCTTTTTGCGCCTCTTTCTGCATCCCAACCAACCCTACTTTAAAATCATTACCAGTATTAGGGAGATTTTTTCAGGGGACCCACA
>CAYMMQ010000130.1:0-6575 GCA_964391585.1 uncultured Ectothiorhodospiraceae bacterium | reverse complement strand
GATGGTGGGTAGTTACATCATACCACCCATGCCTCCCATACCACCCATGCCTCCCATACCGCCCATGCCACCCATATCAGGAGCACCACCAGCAGCATCTTGGCTAGGTAATTCAGCAATCATTGCTTCTGTCGTAAGCATCAAGCCAGAAACAGATGCTGCATTTTGTAATGCAGTGCGCGTTACTTTGGTTGGATCCATAATACCCATTGCAATCATGTCACCAAATTCACTCGTTGCAGCATTATAACCAAAGTTAGCTGTTCCTTCTGCAACTTTATTGGCAATAACAGAAGCTTCATCACCAGCATTGCTAGAGATTTGACGTAAAGGTTCTTCCATTGCACGTTTAGCAATATCAACACCTACCGCTTGATCATGGTTATCTGTAGCAATTTCACCGATGGCAACTTTAGCACGCATTAACGCAACACCACCACCTGCAACAATACCTTCTTCAACCGCTGCACGAGTAGCATGAAGCGCATCTTCAACACGAGCTTTTTTCTCTTTCATTTCAACTTCAGTAGCAGCACCTACTTTGATTACAGCTACACCACCAGAAAGTTTAGCAACACGTTCTTGAAGTTTTTCTTTATCATAATCTGAAGTAGTGTCTTCAATTTGACGTCTGATTTGTTCAACACGTGTTTCAATATCTGCAGAAGGTCCTGCACCATCAATAATCACTGTGTTTTCTTTGCTGATTTGTACACGCTTTGCATTACCTAAATCTTCAATGGTTGCACCTTCAAGGTTCAAACCAACTTCATCTGAAATCACGGTTCCGCCAGTTAAAATAGCAATGTCTTGTAGCATTGCTTTTCGACGATCGCCAAATCCTGGCGCTTTAACCGCAGCAACTTTTACCACACCACGCATATTATTGACAACTAAGGTAGCTAATGCTTCGCCTTCAATATCTTCAGCAATAATTAAAAGAGGTTGTCCTGCTTTTGCAACAGCTTCTAATATGGGTAACATTTCACGAATGTTAGAGATTTTTTTATCGTGTAATAAGATTAGAGGTGAATCAAGATCAGCACTCATGCTTTCTTGATCGTTCACAAAATATGGTGATAAATAACCGCGATCAAACTGCATACCTTCTACTACGTCCAATTCGTTTTCTAAGCTTTTACCTTCTTCAACCGTGATAACACCTTCTTTGCCCACTTTATCCATGGCGCTAGAAATAATGTCACCAACACTCTTATCCGAGTTGGCTGAAATTGAACCAACTTGTGCAATTGCAGCAGAGTCAGTACAAGGGATAGAACTAGCAGAAATAGCTTCTACAGCTGCTTTAACCGCTTTATCAATTCCACGTTTTAGATCCATTGGATTCATACCAGCAGCAACCGCTTTTAAACCTTCATTTAAAATAGATTGTGCTAAAACTGTTGCAGTAGTTGTTCCATCACCGGCAATATCAGAAGTTTGCGAAGCAACTTCTTTTACCATTTGAGCACCCATGTTTTCGAACTTGCCTTCAAGCTCAACTTCTTTAGCAACCGATACACCATCTTTTGTAATCGTTGGCGCACCAAACGATTTATCTAATACAACATTACGACCTTTAGGGCCTAAAGTTACTTTAACTGCATTTGCCAATGTATTTACACCGGCAACCATACGATGACGTGCGTCGTCTCCAAATAATACTTCTTTAGCTGGCATTTCTTTTTCCTTATAGTTTTAAATAAATTTAATAATAATTTCTGCTGAAGTGCAAAGCTTATGCGTAAACACCTAAAATATCGTCTTCTTTCATAATAAGGTAAGTTTCACCATCCACTTTAACCTCACTTCCAGCATATTTACCAAAAATAACTTTATCTCCAACACTCACATTCATTGCAATAAGATCTCCATTATCAGAGATTTTACCTTTACCCACAGCTAGAACTTCACCTTCAGATGGTTTTTCAGTAGCTGAATCAGGAATGTAAATACCTCCTGCCGATTTTGTTTCTTCTTCTTCACGGCGAACGATAACACGATCTCCTAGTGGACGAATATTCACAGATTTTTTCTCCTTAATTAACATAGATAAATATAGCCAGCAGGCTTTAGACTGCTAACTGGTTTTGCATAAACTCAATGTAGTTTGAGTCATTAAAATCTCAATTTGAGATTATCTTATTTTAAGACTGAATCAATCAAAATGGGATAACAAAAGATACCTCAATAAGTGAGGTTAGATTATTTAATTTCAAGTAGAAAAATTACAATTTATGATCTTTTTCGATTTTAAGTGGATCACCTTTGCTAACATCCTCATATTCCCCATCAATATAGTCTTTTGATGATGTTGAGTGATGAAAATATTGAGCACTACTGCTAGTCGGATGCAGTTGACGATATTTATGTATAGAAGATGCAAGGAAATGGCGAGCAGGAGGGATCAGCAAGATAGCACCAAGAGAATCCGATACTAATCCTGGGATCAGCAAAAAAATAGCAGCCACGAATAATAAAACACCTTCGTAAAGACTAACCATCGGCACTTCAGCCTTTTTTAACGATTCTTGGGCTTTTAAAATAGTTTTTAAACCTTGCAAGCGGATAAAATAGATACCAAAAACAGCGGTAAATAAAGTGATGGCAATAGTGGGGATAGCACCAATAACGGAGCCAACTTCAATTAAAAAGTAAATTTCCACTAAGGGAAATGCAATAATAAAAAGTAATAATAACAATATGGGCATATGAAATTTATCTATAACACTTAAATGAGTGTCAAAAATTTTGAGACAAGCACTCGCTATTGTCAAGTTTTTTTATTTCTTCAGGCAATAAATCATTATCCTGATTCATAGAACAGATATTAAGCAGCAGGAAAAAATATCTAAAATGGGTTTTTATCACTCATTAAAAATCGCGTTAACCAACCTTCCTTATTAGAATCATGCGTGGTTCCTTGCCCACTATAAACAATGCGAGCATTAGCAATTTTTGAAGAAACAATTTTATTATCGGGACCAACATCGGTACTACGAATAATACCTGAAAGTTGAACATATTCATCCCCCTGGTTTAGGGTTAATAATTTCTCCCCACGAACAACTAAGTTATTATTAGCTAACACTTCAACCACACTGACCGTAATGCTGCCGGTTAAAGAGTCTTTTTGTTCAGACTTGCCATTTGCTTTAAAAGTCCCTGTGGAAGAAACATTCATATTTAAGGCCTTTAATAAGCCAGGTTGTGCCCCAGTAACCGCATTTGCAGCCACCCCAAAAACAGTTGGGTTTAATAAAGTATTGCTTGAGCTACGATTATCATCTGTTTTTGTTTCTTTTTTAGCCGCATGATTTTCATCAAAAATAACCGTTAAAATATCACCCACTCGACGGGCTTTATTGCTTTCAAAAAAAGCAATGTTGGTGCTGTTTTGAAATAATGAACCACTATCATTAGGCGGATCCATTTGTGCCTGTGGCCTTACGGGTGCAAAAGCTGGGTTAGGCTGTATTGATTGATAGGCACACCCGGAAAATAGAGGTGCCAGTAACATCATTAACAATATTTTTTTCAAAGTATTTATGCTTATTTTCATGCTTGCTTTCATGCTTTTTTTCATGAGTGTATTCCAAGTTTTATTAAACATTATTAGAAAAGTATTGCATCATTTGATCGGCAGTTGAAACAGATTTAGAGTTCATCTCAAAAGTTCGTTGCGTTTCAATCAAATTCACTAACTCTTCTACTGAATTAACATTAGAGCTTTCTAGCGTACCTTGTCTTAACGGCCCTCTTCCTTCCAAGCCAGCAACACCCACTGTTGGTGTGCCACTAGAGGGGGTTTCTGCAAATTGATTCTCTCCAATGGGCATTAAACCTGATGGGTTAACAAACTGTGCAATTTCAATCGTTCCTAAATTAGTCGGAGCAGTATTACCGGGTTCTAAGGCTGAAACAGTGCCATCTGTTCCAATCGTTATACTCGTTGCATTGGCAGGAATGGCTATGGTTGGCTGAACAAGATAACCATCATTAGTCACCATTTGACCTTGCTCATTCATTTGAAAAGAGCCATCTCTGGTATAAGCCAAATTCCCATCGGGGCGTAATACCTGAAAAAAACCATGTCCTTGAATCGACACATCTAAAGAGTTACCTGTTTGTTGAAAACCACCTTGGGTATGCATTTTCTGCGTTCCAGCCACACGCACACCGGTTCCTAACATCAAACCAGAAGGAAGGGTAGTATCTTGTGTTGATTGCGCTCCTGGTTGGCGGTAGTTTTGATACATGAGATCTTCAAATACTGCCCTATCCTTTTTAAACCCCGTAGTATTGGCATTCGCCAAATTATTGGCAACTACTTGCAATCGTGTTTGTTGTGCATCTAAACCTGTTTTTGCTACCCATAATGCTGGATTCATAATCTCACCTCAATTTCTTAATAATTAACCTGTCGCTCGCAATAATTGCGAGCTCGAATCATCTAACTCTTTAGCCGTTTTTAGCATTTTTACCTGCATTTCATACTGTCTTGATAAGTCAATCATACTGGTCATCGCTGCAATCACGTTAACATTTGAACCCTCAACCATGCCTGTAACTAAAAAAGCATCTGCTGCCGGCTCCAATGCTTCACCATTATTAGCAACAAAAAGCCCTTGTTCATTTTTATGAATTTGTGATAATTCAGGTTTCACCAATTTTAATCTTCCCACTACTGCTGTGACCGAATCCGGCTGACCGGCCGGTACAATTGAAATAGTGCCATCAGAGCCAATATCGATTTTATTGGCTGGAGGAATATTAATCGGCCCTCCATCGCCTAAAACAGGTAAACCACTATTTGTGGTCAACATGCCTGTTGCATCAATTTGTAACTCACCCGCTCGTGTATAAGACTCAACGCCGTTTTTATCTAATACTGACAAAAACCCATTTTTTGTTTTCAGTGCCACATCTAAATCTCTGCCAGTTGATACAAAGCCACCTGGAGCAAAGTCACTACTTGGGCGCTCCGTCATCGAATAAACTCGTGTTGGCATACCAGGTCCAAATACGGGCATCGCCCTCGCTTCGGCAAAATCTTGTTTAAAACCAACCGTTTGTGAATTTGCTAAATTATTGGCATTACTTTGCTGTGCATAGACAATCTGCTTGGCACCAGACATAGCGGTAAAAAGAAAGTGATCCATAATTTTTCCTTATGTTGCTTAAATAACAGCCATACATAACTTAGTTCTTAAGATAAATATTGTTCGAAACTGTTCCCCTCTTTAGCAAAGAGGGGTTAGGGGAGATTTGTTCTTTTAAATAAAATCCCCCTCAATCCCCCTTTTTCTACCAAGAGTAGGCGCTTTTAGGCGAGGGGGAGGCTAAAACATATCAGTTTCTATTTTAAGTACCAACCTATAACAGCTATATGTTTTTATATATTTAATAATGCATAAAGCAAGCCAAAAAAATAGATGGATTGAATTAATTTTGAAAAATTATAAAAAGAGGAAGTGTATAGCGAGGAAATGAATAAAGATGGAGAGCTTACAGTGGCGAAGTTATCATGAAAAGATTACTTCGCCACCAATTTATTAAATTTGAATAATTGTTTGAGCAATTTGATCAGCTGTAGTAATGGTTTTTGCATTGGCTTGGAAATTACGTTGTGCGGTAATCAAACGAATTAACTCTTCGGTTAAATTAATATTCGCTTCTTCTAATGCACCAGACTGTATTAAACCAATACTTCCACCACCTGGAACATTATCCACAGGCGCACCCGAGCTAAAACTTTGTACCCAGCCGTTATTACCGACTTGACCCAAGCCTTGTTCATTAGCAAAACTTGATAATACTAACTGCCCCATATTTTTGGCTTCACCATTGGTAAATCTGGCTAAGATAACCCCCGATTGATCCACTTCAATACCTGAAAGATTACCAGTAGCAAAACCATTTTGAGTTAAATTACTAACAGAAAAATTGGCACCAAATTGAGTCATATTTGCAATGTTCAAAGCAATGTTTTGTGCAGCCCCACCAGTAGGAGGAGGGTTTGCAGATGCCGCTCCCGCAGCATCTAAACCATAATCAAGACTTAGAGATGCCACACCCGTTGCGGGTACCACCGTGTTGTTATAAGTTGTACCTGCTGCTGCCGCAGGAGGTATTGTTGGAGCTACATTTCCAACAGGACCCGGATCAATCGTAGCAACCTTACCAGCAGTATCAAAAGTAACTAAGAATTTATCGGTATTTTTTACCAAAGGCGGACCAACCGTATCAGCGGGCATTGCCACTCCTGAAGCATCAACCGTTCTTACCCCTACGGTCCAAGAGTTTGCTGCATTTTTTTGAAAATACATTGACGTCAACATCGGATTACCCAACGAGTCATAACTTGTATATGAGGTAGTATGTGTATAAGAAGTTGGCACAGTAGGATCAAGAATCGCTCCATTAATAGTTCCTGCCGAGTCAAGATTAGCAAATAAATCAGTGGTTGATGTTTGTAACGGATCAATTTGTGCGGTCGTTAATTGTAAGTTGCCAATTGTACCCGTATCAATAACGTTGGTAGTCGGATCTACTTGATAGCCTTGTAATTTATA
>CAYMMQ010000129.1:0-6612 GCA_964391585.1 uncultured Ectothiorhodospiraceae bacterium | reverse complement strand
TAAATGACAATGTGAATCGATTAATTGCATAGTTTTTGATTTTTAAGCTGTGGAGTATAGATTGAAACTGTTCCCCTTGTATATTAAAAACATGGAGGGGTTAGGGGAGATTTATTCTTTTATATAAAAGTCTATCAGTTCAAGTGTTTAGCGCCAAATTTATAAAATCCCCCTCAATCCCCCTTTTCCTAAGGGGGAGAGTTAAATACGTAAGTTTCTACTTTAAGTATTAATTTATATGTGGCTAAACTACATGGTATGAGTTACCCGCTCCATAGGAATACCCGCCAAATGTGTTTCAATTTTATTTCGCGCCTGACCTTTATCTTGATCGCCAAATTGCACCCCAACACCAATGGTTTTATTTCCTTGGCTACCTATCGGAGTAATCCAAACGATTTTTCCTGCAACAGGGATTTTGTCTTTTTCATCTAATAGTGTCAACAACATAAAAACTTCATCGCCAAGATTATAATTTTTATTGGTTGGAATAAATAATCCACCACCTTTAACAAAAGACATATATGCCGAATAAAGTGCAGACTTATCCTTAATAGATAAGGATAAAATACTCTGCCTTGCTTTATTTGATTTCATCATAATGTTTCTGCTCCTAATTACTATGCATTCTCAAAAAATCCCCCGTCTACCTCTTCTTTCAATCCCATTAATGTTCCCATGCAACGAGTTTATGCCTAGTTTCCATGCTTCAGGGTGGGAGCAGCTATTAAACAACACTTTTGCCATTGAATCAAATAACTTGTCAATATACTAAGTGGATTTAGAGAATTAAGTGAAGATTTAAAAAAAGCGGTAATCTCATCATAAAAATTAAATAACTTTACAATATCACAATTCTGGCTTAATTTCGTTAAATCATCTAATAAATCTTGGTTGTTCACAAAGCGTAATTCCAAACCTTTGTTGATCCGAATCATGTCTTGCACCATCAAACTCATCCAATATATTAAGGTGTTTAATGGGATTTTTTCTAATTTTTTCGCCACCATTAATGGTGAGTTATTCGTTAAAATAACACTTTTTAATTGCTCGAAAATTTCTAAGCGTTGCTGCATCAACTTGTCTTCTAATAACCGTAACGCCTCAAATGGTGCACCAAAACTTAAATTTAATAATAATTTTACATCTAAATCTTGTGTTTGTTGCTCGATGGCAGGATGCTGTTTTAACCATGTTAAAGCCTGCTCAAAAGATGGTTTAGGCAATTTATATTGTACACAACGACTTCTTATAGTTGCCAATAGTTGTTGTGGATATTCTGTTTGTAAAATAATAACCGTTTCAGCACTCGGTTCTTCAAGTGTTTTTAATATAGCATTACTAGCATTTTCTGTTAACGTTTCTGGATTGGCAATATAGAGTACTTTTTTCTGCTGATAATGATGACTCAAACTAAACCAATTGATCACCTCTCTAACCTGATCAATGCCAATGGCTTTTTTATCTTCTAAAATATGTAAGTCACGAAAATCCGGATGATTGTTTGCTTCATACAGCAAACACGCAGCACATACACCACAGCCTAATCCATGCTGTTGATTTTGGCATAATAAGGCCTGAATAATCGTTTGTATATAAAGGCTTTTACCAATACCTTTTACACCACTGAATAACAAAGCATGAGGCAGTATCGCTTTATTCTCTAGCTGTAATTGTTGCCAATTTGTTTCAAGCCAAGGCAATATTTCCTGTCCGTTTGAAAAAGCGCTTTCATTGTCTTGCAAAGATAACTCGGCCATGTATTATTTACCTTGATAAAGAAATTAAGTAACTGTTCAGCATGTTTAGATTTTGACCTAGTTCAAGGCATTTTTCGCACGGAAAGTGCGAGTATATACCAATATATGAGCACTTGAGTACGAAAATAACGTAGAAATAGGGTAAAAGATGAATACGCTGAGTAGTTACGAAATTAATTGCTCAATAATTTCCGTTACCTTCTCCCCAACTTCTATTAAAGATTGCGTTGCATCAATCAACACAAAGCGTTGAGGTTCATTTTTCGCTAAGCTTAAATAACCTTGACGGACTTTCTCAAAAAAATCTAACTGTTCCTGTTCAAAACGATCGCTAGGGCCTCGTTTATTCGCTCTTGCCATACCAATTTCAACCGGTAAATCAAACAACAACGTTTTATAAGGTCTTAGCTCACCTTGTGCCCATTGTTGTAATTGTTCTATGCGTTGAAGCTCAATGCCTCTTGCATATCCTTGATAAGCAAAGCTCGCATCGGTAAAACGGTCACAAATCACCCATTTACCTGTAGCTAATGCAGGAATAATAAGCTCGTTCAAGTGCTGACTTCTGGCAGCAAACATCAATAATAATTCTGCATCAGAGCAGATACTTTTATTATTTTTATCCAATAAAACATCACGGATTTTTTCCGATACTGCTGTACCGCCGGGTTCACGAGTCACGATCACATCAATATTATGACCTTGCAACACATGTTTAATCAAAGCGATACTGGTGGTTTTCCCCGAACCTTCTGAACCTTCTAATGTAATAAATTTACCTTTTTGCATTTATTAAACCTTAGTCATGAATTCGATATGTTTCAATTACATTGGGAATTTGTGCTAATTTATTTAAGGCACTACTTAATTGCTCAATGCCGGTAATTTCAATAGTAATGCGCAGCCTTGCCGATAAATCGTCGATATTCGTTGCCGACGTCACTCCTAATAAATTAATATCAGCATTCGCTAAAACAATGGTCACATCACGCAGTAAACCTTGTCGATCCATGGCTAATACCTCAATATTGACGTTATAACCTTTTTGATGACGCACATTCCACTGCACATTAATCAAGCGCTGACTCTGTTCCTTAGTCAAATTAGTAACATTAATACAATCAACTCGATGTATGCTCACCCCGCGTGACTTGGTGATATAACCGATAATATCATCACCCGGTACAGGCGAGCAGCAATGTGCTACTTGAGACATCACATTATCAATGCCTTCAATATTAATTTCACCATTTAAATCTTTATCAGGGTTTTTATCATTTTTATGACTAAAGTCAATGCTTTGTTGCACGGGTGGATTAACATTATTTTTTGCAACTAATCCATCATGGGTTGACTTTAAGCCCATAAGCTCAATGACCCGAGCAATTTGACTGGAAGTAATATCACCACGACCAATATTTACATATAATTCTGATAAATTTTGCAAATGAAATTGATGCATAATTTTTTCAAGCGAAATATTAGTCACGGCTAAGCGATGTAAATCACGTTCCAAAATTTCACGTCCATCATGAATATTTTGATCATGATTTTGTCTTTTAAACCAATCTTTTACTTTTGATCTCGCCCTTGGTGTCTTTAAATAACCCAAATTAGGATTCAACCAATCTCGACTGGGTACCCTATTTTTCTTAGTTAAAACTTCAACTTGTTCGCCATTACTCAGCTCATAGGTCAGAGGAACAATTCGACCATTAACCTTACAGCCAACACAACTTGCACCAATTTCGGTATGCACATAAAAAGCAAAGTCCAACGCTGTTGCACCTTTAGGCAAATCAATTAACTCATGAGCTGGAGTTAAAATATAAACTCTGTCTTGAAAAACTTCCGATTTAAAGCGATCAATAAAATCGCCAGCGTTTTGTTCTTCCTCTTTCCAGTCAAGCACTTGCCGTAACCAAGCAATTTTTTGCTCATATTGCTGGCTTTGCTCGCCGCCCTCTTTATAACGCCAATGAGCAGCTACACCATATTCAGCGTGCTGGTGCATCTCATAAGTACGGATTTGCACTTCTAGTGTTTTTTCTTTTGGACCAATAACAGCAGTATGAATCGATTGGTAATTATTTCCCTTCGGAGTAGCAATATAATCATCAAACTCCATCGCAATATGTTTCCACAAGGTATGAATAATCCCTAATACATGATAACAATCTCGGATGGTATTCACTTTTATCCGTACTGCACTTAAATCATACAACTGGTGAAAACCTAAGTTTTTGCGTTGCATTTTTTTCCAAATACTATAAATATGCTTGGAACGCCCAGTCACTTCACCATCAATATTATTTTTTTCTAGCTCATCACGGATCACTTGCAATACATGTTTAATATCTTTATCACGATCAACTTTTCGTTGATCCAAATGACTGGCAACTAACTTATACTGCTCTGCTTCAATATAACGAAAAGATAAGTCTTCCAATTCCCATTTTAACTGCCAAATTCCCAAACGATTTGCTAAAGGAGCATAAATATCAAAGGTTTCTTGTGCTATTGCTAACTGCCTATCTCTTGGCAGATGATATAAAGTACGCATATTATGTAAACGATCAGCCAGTTTAATCATCACCACCCGAACATCTTTGGCCATCGCTAAAATCAGCTTGCGCAAATTCTCAGCACGTAATTCACTTTTATTAGCCGTTTTACTTTTAGTGCTTTCAATATCTTTTTCTGTCGGGGTAAAGATCGTCACCGACTTCATCTTGGTCACGCTATTAACTAATTCAGCGATTTCTTGGCCAAAAGTTGTTTCCACATCTTCAATACTGACTTCAGTATCTTCAACCACATCATGCAATAAAGCCGCAATAATAGATTCAATATCCATTTTCAAGCTAACCAGAATTTCTGCCACTGAAATAACATGAAAAACATAAGGTTCACCAGAAAAACGCTTTTGCCCATGATGAGAAACATTAGCAAACTCAAAGGCTTTTCTTAATAAATTTAATTCTTCTTCAGAATAATGCTCTTGATGAAATTGACTTAATAACGCCAGAAAACGTGTTCCAGGCGTATCATGATCTTCTGCGATTGATTCTACAAATACCATTTTAAACTTTAACCGTGATTTTACTTATTAATAAAAGGAGCAATCTTATATAAAACATAATGTTTATTTTCGTTAACTTGTTCTTTGTTAAGTTTTTTTAATTCATCTATTGCAATATATTCTTTATGTACGGCCAAATAGCTATTATCATATTGTATTTGCACAAGTTGCTCAGCTTCAATCGTTTCTATTTTCCCCTTCGCATAAAAGCGTGCAGAAAAAGTATCTCTGGGTAAGAAATAGAGTTTTGTATTCGCTTGTTGTTCCACAATTTGCTGGATCAAATATTTTTCAGAATTCATTTTCTCAGCAAAAATATTAACTGCAAATAAAGCAATGATAGTTATTAACGGAGTCAACAAACTTAACTGTTTTAATCGTTTAACAATTAACAGCCCACTATCACCTTGCTTTTTATTTTCAACATCACTATTTTCAACATCACTATTTAGGTATGTATTAGCTTCCTGCATATTAGAGTTATCGGGATTTGCATAGCACTGTTCAATTTTGCGTGCTAACAATAATACAAAAGCAGGTAAACCAGGAAGCACATAAGTCCACAAAATATTGCCGGCAAAGGTAAAAAATAGTACGGGGAAAAATGCCCAATATAAAAGTAAATAATCAATTTTATCTAATGAAAAGTGAAGCTTAGTGTTTTTTTTCAACAACTTAACAACAAAAGATTTGAGTAAATAATAAATACTCAAACTCCAAGGGAAAAATGCCATTATCCAAAATAACCAAATCGTGCCATAAGGTTTTCTATGTGCCGTACCATATAAATCACCTTGCCACCCCGACACTAAAAAGCGTTTAAAATGCTCACCGACTATAAAATAGTTAATAAAACCTGGGGTTTTTTGTTCCGCCAAATAATACCATGGGGCACAAATTAGTAGAAAAATCAAAATCCCTGCTAACCAGTGAAATTTTTGCCAAACAAGCTTAATCTGTCCATGAATAATTGCCCATAAACATAAAGGCAATACCACAAAAATCAAGATAATGGGGCCTTTGGCCAGCATACCAATCGCTAAACCAAGAAAAAAAACAAAAATCCAAAAAATGGATTGTTGCTGCTGATTTAAAATAAAAAGTGCTGCAACCGTACTCAGAACAAGTCCAAACAATAAACTGGCTTCGGTCATCACCGCCGCAATCGCCACAAAAAACACTGCTGTGGACAATAACATCAACACCGGTAATAAACGATTTTTTATCTCAAGTGCTTTGCTGGCAAAATAAACTAAACATAAACTTAAACAACCTAATAATAAAGAAGGTAATCTTGCCGTAAATTCACTGACGCCAAAAAACTTAAAGGATAAAGCCGTTAGCCAAAAGGATAAGGGAGGTTTGCCCCAAAAAGGGGTTTCTTTATCAAAGTGTGGCGTGATCCAATCTCCGGATTCAAGCATGAGACGTGCAATTTCTGCATAACGAGCTTCTGTTGTATCCATGAGCGGATACAAGCCCAAGGTGACAAGTCGGATCATCAACAATAGAAAAATAAAAAAGATAAACCCGTTAAGTGCTTTAATTTGCATATTTAGTTTACATAGGAAAATAGGGATAATTCTTAACAAAATATTCTGTATTATCTCACAATATTTGAAATAGAATAAAAAAAATTTCTTTAATCCTAGAAATCTGTTGCAAATAACGGTATATTCTCTCTTGTTGTTTTTTTTAAGAAATCCTTAAGAAAAGAGTAACTATTCAGCGTGTATAGATTTTGACCTAATTCCAAGTATTTTTCGCACG
>CAYMMQ010000128.1:0-6669 GCA_964391585.1 uncultured Ectothiorhodospiraceae bacterium | reverse complement strand
TTCTTTACTTAACTCATCACCCTTATGAGGAATAATATAAGGATGTTTCAAATCTTTATGATAATAAACAGCAGAATTAGGAGGTGCATTAAAAGTAATATTATTAATAGTATAGAATATAACATAAAGCCAAAAAGACAAAAAACGTGGGAATCAAACCCGACAAAAACGTGTGATGAAAAATGCGGGTTTAAGCATTATGATTTGGTAAAGGCATTGCATAGAACAAGAGGTATTGTGATAGGATCGGTTAGAAGTTTAAAGAGGGATTGTATTACCTTAAGGACAAAATGGTGTGATAATTTCCCGGTATCTTATAATAAAACCAAATTATTACAGCGATTTAACGGTTTAATTTACTCTTTTTAGGAAAAAGAAAGGCTTCCTTGAAAATTTATAAATTTTTATAAGTTTTCTAAACCAGGAATGTATGAGCTTTTTTAACAATGACGATGATGAGATTGTCAAGGAAGATGAGTTCGATTATGCCTTCAATATAAACACTGGCCAGGATGTTGATAAAGACGCACAGTCTCGTAATCATGGCCAAGATGATCCCGAGGGTATCGAATACTTATTTGACTACTGACATTGAGGGCCATTTGTGTTCTCATTGTACATGGAACCCGGACACTCCCTGCGAGGTGTTCGGGTTTTTTTTTAATTCCGGAGGTGTCATATGAATATCAGAAGAAAAATGCAGCAGAGTATTAATTTCCTTACCTGTTTGTTGGATGATAAAAACATAAGCGACAACGCGATGAATATCGCATTGAATATGAAGACGTTGCGGTCTAAAATAATGTTATGGATTAATAACGGTGAGAAAACATTTATCCTGTCAAAGGAGCTAATTGAAGCTTTTAAACATACAGATATACCATTGAGCGTTAGCCCGGCTGATTTTAAATATCCGTTTGACACATTCGTTATAGAAGGAGAGGTTCCACTATTTCAGACTGACAACGGAATGATTGATGTTCAGTCAATACTGTTCACGCACAGCCGCCTGGCATATAGCAGTGGTGCTGTTATAGCAGAACCTGGTGGTAAGACGCGCGAGAAGTTAGAATGGGACATCTCCATATCAGCTCTGCATGATACCGGGCCAGGTATGGGTCTTGACCATATGTGGTTGAACCTGTCTAACGAGAAGACCGTCGAAGAATTGTACCACGTCCCATCGTTAACCGCTCTTGGACGCAACCCGGTGCAAAAGTCTGAAGCTCAATTGACAATTAATATGTTCTATAACACCCTCATGTATATCCATGATGAAACGAGGGATGTTGGGGCTACTGAGGTACAGAAGACCCGTAGGATGAAGAATGAGACCGGTAAGAAGCGGCATAAGAAAGGTTATATCTACCTGCGTCCGCCGGTTTCATACAAGTCACTTTCCGGAACCGGAACAGGAAGGAAGATCGATGTGCGGTTTATCGTTCGAGGTCACTGGAGGAATCAGAAGTTCGGGAAGGGAAGGGAACAGTCGAGAAAGATATGGATCATGCCATTCTGGAAGGGACCTGAAATAGGTGAGGTGGCAAGTCGTAAATATAAAGTAAAGTGAGGTAATTATGAACATACTAAAAGATTTACAACGGACAAGGGCTGTGGTTAAAGAAAAGAACATCCTTAGGATGGCTAATAACTTAATACAAAGTGGAAGACATAATGATTTAGATTCATTTTATGAGGAGATGGGGAAGAGGAAGTCAACAAACGAATTATTTAAACATTGGGAAGCTTATGGTTGCAAGGCTTTTAATTTAACAGAAGAGATGTTAGGATGTATGAGAAACACCGACATCCCAACTGATGTTACAATTGACCATGTCCCATTACCGTTTGATTCATTTATTATTACATCTGAAAACCCACTGATTGATATTAGTTCTTGCAAGGAGCTTGACAGTATGCGTTTGCGTTACTTATTATGTCTCAGTTTTGATTTTTATCATGATGTTTGTGGTAAAATAGAATCTGAGGCTATGGATGAAACTATGAAATCATGTGGTTATAATCGTAATGATATATCTTCAATTTTATCAATTATTTTCAGAGTGACTGATGGAACGTTAACATCTAACCAAATATTTTTACCATACGACACAACGTTTGGTAAATATTTAAACAATGTGTTTAATGATGAATTCCTTAGTGATAGTGAAGAAGACGCCTCTTATACAATTGAAATTTTCAAAGAGGCATTTAAACTGTTTTGCAACACGGTGTTATACATAAATGATAAATCACGCCACCCTGAGACTGAGAGCGTTGTTAGAAAAAGGGTAAAGAAGCCTGGTGGTGGGTATCAGCAGACTCATCAAATATACCTTCGTAGACAGAGGTTTGAAACATTACGCACACCATCGTTACGCAAATTGGATAAAAGATTTATCGTTCGAGGACATTGGAAAAATCAAGCTTGCGGAAAGAACTGGTCTGAAAGAAGGCTTATTTGGGTACCACCGTTCTGGAAGGGCCCATCAACTGCTGAGATTGTATCCAATCCACATAAAGTAGATTAAGGAGACATCTATGAAATATGTTGAAAAGTATAAAAAGGGATATATTAGAGTTCGCGGCCACTGGAGAAGGTATAGAAACGGCATACCGCTTCCAAACGACAAACGTGTCTGGATAGCAACGCATTTGAGGAAAGAGGTTAACAAAACAAAGTAATAAAGGGGATGCCTATGGATTTTAGAACGGAGATTGTTCGAGACAAGGAGAATGAGCAAGTCTACCTCTCTCTCCTGAACAGTCACTTTAAAACCGTCAATTACGAAAAACATACCGACGCTATGATGAATGTAATCTTCACGGATGCGCGACTCAAAGTGCTCGGTAAGAATTTCCAAAAACAACGTATAAGTAGACGTAAAGCGACTAAAATTAAGGAGGAGATATCAAACAGGCTAAAGCGAAAATATGGTAAATGGGTGAGCTTATCAGCATTTAAAATCAAGAACGTCGATACTATCGCGTTCCAGACCAACCTTGACAAAGTGTTTAAGGTTCCGGGGTACGGAGCTTTGTATGGAGCTTATTATAAGACCGCGTGTGGTAACATCTTTTTTACTTCACACTCACTGGAGCGTTTCGAGGAAAGGACTGAGAAGAATGTGCATAAAGCCTTGACCAGCATATTTACTCATAAAAACAATTTAGAGGTAACGAGTATAGACATTCTGTGCGGATTGATTTTTACATGCGCATTTGTTTACGGCAGGATTGATAAGTATATCCACCTTGCTTTACCGACTGGTATACTTGTTCTTGAAGACCTTGGTGACGTGTTTGTTGCAAAGACATTTCTTTCTTCTGATATGATAAAGGAAATTAGCTGGTATCGTGTTGATGTCGAAGATATTAAAGATTTTTGCTACAATGCAAACTCCTTCGCTGATGTGGTAAACGGCCCATCCAAGAAGGCAGACACACCCTTGTTCATTGAGGATTTACAAGCGATGATAAAAGAATCAGGGGGAATTATAGTAGAACAATAAATTACATTGGAGGGATTAATGTCGTATGATTGTGAGAATTGTGATGTGTTCGGATGCGCTTCGCGTCGTGATAACACACCGTTTATCGGGTGGACAAGATGTGAAGAGCAGCGCGATTATTGTGAAAGGTCTATTACACGAAATTACAAACGGCCTCCTCCGAAAGAGGGATGTTCGTGCTGGGTGTGCATATTTGAGCGCCAACGCCTTGAAGGGATTCAGAGATGCGTTGATAAAATGGAGGCGGAGACTGAGGCCCAAAATTCGGTAAAGCAATGGAAGATTACCTACAAATGGAGGCATATGAATTCGCCGCCAGGAACATGGTATGATAAAGTTGCGATTAAGGATGCGGTGTACCCTGAAGACGCTGTTATAAAGGTCAGGGCGATGCACTATAAAACAAATATTATTGAATATGAAGTATTAAAAGGGGAGGAGGTTCCCGTATAATGGGGTTTAGGGACAATGGTTATTATGTAGACAATTTTACCGGAAATACTTCGTGTGCTTATTGCAATGTGTTCGGGTGTCCTGGCAGGAGCGCAAAGGCTAATGATTGGGACACTGACGCTTGGGACCGAAATGTTTTATTATACGAGTCTGGCCCGCCGAGCCATTATTACTGTGGGTGCTCAGAGTGTATAAGTTGGGAAAGAAGGATTACTTATATTAATAAATGCATGGTAAGTAAAGGCCTCCCAAGGATAGGTCATACATACTGGGCAGTAGACCCAAGGTCGACCAGGGAGGGCGAGCCGGTTGGTCGTTATGATGACGGGCAAAAGGGCCCGCCACAGAGAGAATACGCTCTACATTATACCTACTGGTTAAATATGCCCGACATGGTACATGAGGTTAGAGAAAGTGATTTTGCACCTAACGGTGATGCGATGTATGATAAGCTTAGTAAGAGGTGGCCGAATATAAACATCATATCTATTGATAGAGTGTGTGAATAAAATGTTTAAAACAATTAACAATGAGGAGAATATATAATGATTGAAGAACGGCGTGATGAAGATACCCCGACTATTGTTGCTGCGCGTGTTAGCGAACCGGAAGAAAGGACGGATGAGGGTTATTATGAGGCAAATGTGATGGTTGCATTCAGCAACGGTCATGAAAAACGGTTATTCAAATTCTATACGGATGAGATGTCCCTCACAAAGGAAGAGCTCATCGGCCTTACCGAACTGGAAGCTTTTGGCTTAAGGGAGAAAAAGATTCAGGAAGGGTTGGCTGAATAAAATATTAATGACTCAGAAAATACAGAAGTATGGCCTTTACTGGCCATGCTTTTTTTTAGTTATAAACGTAAAATATATGGTATAACTGTTTTGTAAAGTAGTAAATAACTATTCATTCAAATAATTTTTATACTATTCACCCTCATAAGGAGGACAAATGTTTACAATAACCAAGGGCAATAAGGCGGTAGCCAAGATTGCCGACACAACCGACCTGGTAGAGTTTGCTAAAGTACGCGAGCTTCCGGAAATCGAAAAAATCGTCTTGGGTAAAGAAGGACGATTCGACCAGTGGGACCATTATCCTGATGGCTATCACTGGGGATACGATAATGACGGTCGTGTATTTGTTATAACCGACTGGCTTCGTGTTGTAAGAGAAGTTGATGAAAAGAGCCATGAGATATACGCACAACGGTTCTGCTTTCATCAGGCTGAGAAGGGTAATAAAGAGATAACACACATCAGGCTTTTACCTGAATCAGGTATCTTCAACCTGATTACTTCTGATGTGATGGATGCTCTTGTAATGCTTTCTTACGGAAAGCCGGCACCGTTTCCTGTCATGGATGGTGATGTGGTTCATACGATGACACTGTCCAATCGTGCTGAGGCCCGTAATATATTGTATAAGTTTTTCATCTTCAGCCGCGGTCTTAATCCGATTGCCGCAAGAAAGCGGGCGTCAATATATACTCAGAGTTATGAATCGACGCCGATTGCCAAAGCAATGGTAAAGCTCGCAAAGCGTGAAGGCCCTGCAATCGACATGTGGAAGGATAGCGATGATGGGCGTGATTGCCACATATTTGGTTACTGGAATAATCACGAAGACGCATACGGTAAAGACCGTAAAGACCCGGTTATGACAGTGAAGCTTGATATCCTCGAAAACGGCAATTATCCTACCGACCCGACCACAAGAGAGTTTAATCAGTGGAAGGACCTCTGCCTCGAGAAGAAGGAGAATTTCACACTTGTAGCGTACTCTGACTTTATGGATAAGCTCCATGAGAAGCGTGATGAGAAGCGTGACGAGAAGCGTTTGGCAAAGACTAAGAAGCGCGTTGACAAGGACAAAAAGAAAGTGGCAATGAAAGCTGCCAAGTCGAAACGTGAAAGTGTGAAAGCATTGAAGAAGGTGGCGAAGGATCAAAATCTGGCTAAAAAGAAGAGGTCCGCTGATAAGAAAAAGGCAGAGAAGAAAAAGGCTGCTGAGGAGAAAAAGCGCCTGAAGGCTGAGGAGAAAGCGGCAAAGAAGAAGGATAAGCAGGATAATAAATAAAGTGGTGCTTCAGTTAAGCGGCGGTGTCTCAATGACATCGCTGCTTTTTTTTAGTTATTATTTATCGAAATCTGGTATAATTATTATGAACTCAATAACCATTAACCGAGGAGGAGTTGTGAAACTGCGCTGGATTATACTCATTGTCGGTATGATAATGATAGCTGGGGCGGTAATCGTTGCTGTTGACCAGAAGAATCTTTTCGATGACAGGATTGCTCTCGAAGAGAAGTTTGGCCCACTTGAAGTGTATACTCCCAAGGCTGCTTTTGTGCACTATCGCACTGAGGACGATCATGAGGTCTTTTGTATAAAGCACCCTGATGGCAAGTATACTCTTCTTGGCAAGTGGAAGATAAAGGAGTGAATTAATGGAAGGGGTTTTACATTCCTACGCTGAATAAGTGTTTGATGTATTGCTTGCCTGAGCGCCCCTTCCTGTATTTTAAAAGAATCAACCCACTGTTTGAACCACGGTGGGCCGAATCGGATTCGGGGCAATGACAGGGCCCGGCAACAGAATGTCGAAAAAAGGTGCAGATTACTGTGCCTTTTTTTTAGTTATTAATCGGCAAAATCTGGTATAATAACTATGAACTCAATATCTATTCACTAAATCATA
>CAYMMQ010000127.1:0-6712 GCA_964391585.1 uncultured Ectothiorhodospiraceae bacterium | reverse complement strand
TGCGTTCCGGTTTAAAAAAGTCTCGAAAATCATCAATGGTTTGTGACATTTTTTCCACTTGTAGCAGACTTTGCTGGACACTTTTTTTGATAAGTTGCTCATCTATTTTTTCTTGCACTACGAGAAAACTAATTTTCTGTAATAATAAGGCGAGCACATTAAGAGGTTGTCGCCATTGATGAGCAATATTACTGATCATCTCACCCATTGATGCTTGTTTACTTTGTTGGATTAAAATATGCTGCTTTTGAGTACTTTCATCTAGCGCTTTTTGAACCTTTTCATTAAGCTCTTTTTCATTATTATCAATTTTAAGTGCCATGGTATTAATCACTTGCATGACCGTTAAAATTTCATCATTACCCTGGGGTAAAACTTTGTGGCTATAATCCCCCTTAGTGATTTGATTTACCGCTTTAATAATTTCCAACAGTCGTTTGGTCAATTTCAAATGCAGAATCAAAATAAAAATAATAACAATAACTAGTACTAATAAAGCATTAATCAATACTTGTTTTAATATGAAATTATTCATCTCAAGCTTTATTGTACGCACATCAAAAATTAAGTGTAATAATCCTACTCGTTGTGCATAAATTTCATCCTTTTGTTTAGGGAGAATTAAAGGAATAGTAACTGCAATATCATCATAATCTTCATCATAACGATGACTTTCATGCATATTAGTTCTTACCCATTTGATGACTTTAGTAGAAACTTCATGGTGGTGTGATAAATAGCTATTATAATGCGTACGATATATTTCTATATCATTCTCATTATATATCTTAGCAGACACAAGATTACTCAAGAACTGCTGAGAGAAAAGGCGTTCCAATTTGCTGGTTGAAAACTCAGAAAAAACATCATTATGTTCAAGTTGATTAGTAATTTGTGTAGCAACATTTAAGGCATCGGCAGTGGTTTTTTCTTTCATTCTCGTGGAAGTAAAAAACCATAAATTAAATGTATTAACGGCTATCAAAATAAACGCTAATAATACTAATAATGAAGAAACCCAGTACTTAATCGACAGGCGCACTGTTATGTTCCATTACGAGTTTTGGAGCAATAATTTCTTTAATATTCACTTGCTTTTTAATATTTCCTTTTGCCAACATAATGCTTGAAAGTCGCCTTAATGGTTTTTCCAGCGATTTTTCTGAGTTTCCAAATAAGGTTTTATTTTGTTGCAGATCTGGAATAATCAGTTGTTCATAGGCGGATTGAAAAGTTTTCACATCAACTCTTTCATAACTGGCCATTTTTTGCATCGCCTGATCGTAATGCTCATTAATATAATCCAGTGTACGAAACCAACCGGAAACAAATAATTGATAACTAGAATATTTTTCTTCAATTTGTTGCTGATTGGTGACAAACACATCAACTATTTCATAGGGAATTTGAGTGCTATCAAAAACAACATGCCCTCCTGCTTTAATCATTTGACTTTTAAAAGGCTCATAAGTTACCGCAGCATCAACTTTGTCTTCTACAAAAAGCTTTAATTGCTCACCAATATCACTGGAACTCAAAAAGATATCATTTTTAGTCAGTGATGTAGAAAAATCTAGCATCCGCTGAAACATATAATCACCTAAAGCACTGGTTTCTGTGACAACTCTTTTACCTTTTAAGTCAGCTAATGAGCTAATATTTTTTTTAGCAACAACAGCATCACCACCATTAGATACATCTATGACCATAAAAATTTGGGGAAGTGTTTCAGTTTCTGCAAAACGAAAAACTTCATCTACAGTAAAAGAAGCAATATCGACTACCCCATTACGCAATGCTTTAAAAGACTCGGTAGGGGTAGCAAAGCGAATGACTTTAACGTCTAAAGGTTCAAATAAACCGTTTTCAACCCCTAAAAGAACTGCCTCATAACCAGGCCACGGAGAAATTCCAACCGTCAATTGTTGTCTTTTCTCAGAGCAAGCACTCATTAATCCTGCGCAGATAAAACTAAGTAATAAAAGAAGTAATTTGAGTCGCTTATTTTTCATCCGTTTTATTTTTTCCATGTAGTTTCCAGGTAGATAGTTGATGCAAGACTGGCTCTGCTAACATAAATAAAATATATCCGGTAATAAATCCTAAAAACATTTCATACACAAGTGTGGGTAATAAGCTTAAATTATCCACATAAAAATGATGAAAAAACGGGATGTGATGATTTAAAATACCTCCGGCAACCAGTAACATTGCAATAGTGCCAATCACGGTTAAAAATTTAACAACTTTAGGAAGCGATGCCACCAGTAATTCGCCCAGTTTGGCTTTTAATCCCCCATCAGAGCTATTTTTAATCAGGTGAAACCCCATATCATCTAAGCGTACAATAAATGCCACAATTCCATATACACCGACTGTTGCGAGAAGAGCGACAATACTAACGGCAATAATTTGTACTTGAAAAGACTCTTCCATTACAGTCCCCAGTGCTATCACTATAATCTCAATAGACAACACAAAATCGGTCATAATGGCTGATTTAATTTTAGCCTCTTCTGACATAACAACTTTGTTTTCAGCTTGTGCTTTTTTAAAAAGTTTAAACAAAATAAACTCATGTACTTTTTCAGCCCCTTCAAAAGCCAAATATAAACCACCTAAAATTAAAATGGGAGAAATAAGCCAAGGAGCAATTGCACTTAAAATAAAAGCAATGGGTAGGATAATTAATTTATTAATCAAAGAACCTTTAGTGATTGCCCATAATACCGGTAATTCTCTTGAAGCGTGAAAACCGGCTGCTTTTTCTGCATTCACCGCCAGATCATCTCCGAGAATTGGAGCGGTTTGTTTAATCGATGCCTTAGTCACCATCGCAGCATCATCTAATAACATCGCAATGTCATCTAAAATAGCAAATATGCCCCCTGTCACCTTAACTCCTTAATCCTTATTATTAATTCTAATACTGATTGATACTACTTTGGATTATAACTATAGGTCAAACCATTTAGCAATTGATGATAAGCCGAACTATCTGATGGTGTAGCACAAGAGCCTGTAACAACGTTAACTGGCATCGAGTTTTCCCCATATTGGTATTGGACTGGATTTACAGACATAGCTTCCCGTTAAACAACTCAGTTCAACTCAATTAAACTTAAGCACCAGTATAACTAAACAAGTTTCTCAATACCCAACATTTTTAAAATAGACTTTTCAACTTTTGGATCAGAAACCCCTTTTTTCATTTTACTGATAAAATATTTTTCAAAAGCAATTTTAGCCACATGGACCCACTTTCCTTTTTTCATCCAAGCGACATTTCGAGGTGGAATTTGTGGTAAAGCGACAAATGCAGCACCTGTATCACCCATATCAGCCAAACATATTGCATTCCATGTTGCGCTTTGATCAGGCTGTTTACCATTAAGTTCTGCTTCAATATTATGCACAATCGATGACACCATCGACTCAATCATATAACCCGTTTTAGGGGTACCTGTTGGCACAGGTGTCACTTCTACAGGAGGAATAGCAATACAAACGCCTGCAGAGTAAATATTGTTATATTTGGGATTACGTTGAAATTCATCCACAAGTACAAACCCTCGCGGATTGCATAAACCTTCGACTTCAGCAACAGCATCAATGCCTTTAAATGCCGGTAACATCATCGCAAAATCAAAGTCTACCGTATGAGTTTTAATGGTAGCACCATGTTCGTCTAGTTCTTCACAATGCAACTTACCTTCTTCAACTTTGGTTGTTTTAGCATTGGTGATCCATTTTATATGATGATTTCTAAACTCACTTTCCATCATGGTTTTAGAGTCACCCACACCACCTAAACCTAAATGTCCAATATAAGGCTCTGAAGTGACATAAGTAATCGGAAATTTATGACGAATTTTTCGTTTACGCAGATCGGCATCCACAATAAAGGCAAATTCATAAGCAGGTCCAAAACATGAAGCCATTGGCATAGCCCCAATCACAATAGGACCTGGTTTATCTAAACAGGCTTGATATTTTTCCCAAGCTTTTTCGGCATGATCAATAGTGCAAATAGAATGAGTAAAACCATCTGGACCTGCACCTTCGACTTCATCAAAAGACAGCTTAGGCCCTGTGGCAATAACTAAAAAGTCATAGTGAATATCATCACCTTGATTCACTTGCAATGTGTTGTTTTCAGCATCAATTTTGCTACACGATGCATGTACAAAGTTAATTTTTTTCTTTTTTAAGTATGGCTCAATAGGAATTGTAATTTCTTCACGTTTTCGCCAACCCACTGCAGCCCATGGATTCGATGGAACAAATTGAAAATACTCATTTGCATTAACCACTGTCACCTCATGAGCATCACCTAATTTATCTTTCATTTCGTACGCACATGGCATACCACCAATTCCTGCTCCTAATATAACGATATGAGCCATAATTCTTTCCTTCCTATTATCAGAGATTTAATATCAGTAAATAACCATCATGTTAAACGTAAAAGCACAGCAAAAACAATCTTAATCTATAATTAATTCTACCCTAGGCAAAACTTGAACTGTTTTATTTGTTTCGCTACTGATTTCAGTACTTGTAGTATCAATTTTTGCTTTACAATAAAACAAGCGATCGGCATTAACACCCTTACTTTCAATTGCTTTTAATACTTTATCCGCACGAGCTTGAGCCAAAGCTAATAATTGCTCATCAGTTTTAGTTTTGGGTTTTTCTTTAACTAAAGTGGTTTTTTCTTCAAGTGTTGCCACACCGCATAATTGTAATCGAAAGGATTTGCTTTGCATTAGTTCAGCAATTTTACCCGTATAGTTTTTCATATCGGCAGATAACTTGTTAGAGTCTAAATCAAAAGTAATCGCTGTTAATCTCGGTTTAGCCGCTTCTTTCGCTAAGCCCATAGCAAATTCACCCAACATGAAAATTGCGCCATAAGGTTGCAAAGCAAGTTTTGCATAAGTGGTTACACTAGAACTTATTGCAGAACTTAACGCTTTATTGATCACGTCATCAATATTAATATTGGGATCATTAATATTGCCAGTCACCGGAACATTCATAGTAATATCGCCACGATCATCTCTGAGCATATCTAAAGCTGTATCCAATGGCATGGGTAACTTTTTATTGGGCTTGCTAATATGTTGAGCTTTTTCTAAGCTTAGCTTACGGAGGATCAATTTATTATTGGCATCTATTTGATCCTTGTTTAACTTAAACTGAGTATCTAAGTCTACTTGTCCTGCAACAATCGAGTGTCCATAATCACTTTCAACAAAACTGCTTAACACCAACATATCGAAGTTTTTTAATAAAACCTTGATATCGGCTTCCAATACTTCAGTATTCATTGAAGTGTCACCATTAATTTTTAATGAAGCATTTTTATCCAATTTGAATAAAACATCTAACTTTGCTTTTTTTGCTCCCGATAAGTCAATAGGAGAAAAGTTAAATTTTTCTACGTATAAAGTATTAGATAATACCGGTGTAAATGTTTTATCTTGAATAAAAATACGACTTCCTTTGCTAATTGTAAATGTCTTAATATAAATATTACTATTAGCTTGGGCAACTCTATCTGTGTTGGCAGATGATCTTTTAGCTTTATTTACTACGGCTGTTTTACTTGGTTTATTTGCTTCGGATTCTAATGCTATAGTTTGTTGTTGAAAGTGGTTAATAACACTCAATTTACCCTCTTTTTGCTTAATGAGTTTCAACTGTAGATCTGCAAGCAATAATTTATCAAGATGATAAGCTCCAGATAAGTCCAAATCTGCATGACTGATAATAACTTTAGCAATTTTTCCTAAGGTTTCTTTGCCGACTTTAGGTAAAGTCACCGATTGCAGTAACAATTGCTCAAAGCTTACTTTGTTTGCACTTATCAATGAAGCATTTTTAAGCGTTAATTTATCAATAATACTTAAGGTCAGATTTTTAGCTATTGCTTTAATCGCAAGACGTTTCGCAACTAGATTAATATCTTGTATTTTTGTGCCCGTAGCAAAATCATGCCCCATTGCGGGAAGTGAAATTTTGCTATCAAGTTGTAGGTTTTGCTGGTTTATTTGATAAGCAAAACCTTTAAAGGTTAACTCTCCCAGTTTTAACCTTGTTTTTAATTGCTGGGCACCATTTTGTTCTCTCTTCAGACCACTGATTTGTAAAGAGTTTAAGGGTAGAATCAAATCAATCGCATTTTGCTTTATTTGTCCTTTGGCTGTTAGTAAAACCTGTGATAGTTGCACATCATTAATATACACAGGCCACAAATCTTTAGATTTGTTTTTTTTAACAGAATTTGTATTAGGCGTAGCAGATGTGGTAGATAAAGGTATTCCAGCTAATTGCCAAACTTGTTGCGGGTTTTGAGATAAGTTGATCGTGACATTATCTAAGCGAAAAGACTGGATCACAATAGTCTTTTTGAATAATGCTGATACATCCAATTTAACGCTCAAATCACCCAACTTCAGAGCGTCATCTAATACCAAGCCTTCTAAGGCAAAACTAGCTTCAAATAAATTAACATCAATATTCCTTATCTCTACATGTTTTACCCCCTGATTTGTGAACCAGCTTATGGCAGATTTTTCAATGACATAAGGTAAAGAAATTAGCAGTAAAGCAATTAAACTGAAAATAAAAAGCAAAATTTTCCACACAAGATTTCTTTTTTTTACCACTGCTTGCTGTATACCTGACATGATGACAACACCTTATG
>CAYMMQ010000126.1:4651-6752 GCA_964391585.1 uncultured Ectothiorhodospiraceae bacterium | reverse complement strand
AGCTAAAACCAAATCAAAGCCTTTTTGTAAGCTTAATAATAGTAGTTGAAAAGACATTATTTTACTACTAATTTAGGCGAAAAGTAAAAGGCCGTTATTTCTTATACAGTAAGTTATATTAATAATGAGGAGGTGGTGATTCTTGAGAAGCTTTTTCGTTTGTTTGAAAGTTGTCAATTTTTGATTTTAATAATTTAATAAAGTCATATAGCTGGCTAATTTCAGACTGTTGTCGAGTGACAACCTGATTTAATTCATCTATTGTCACTTCTTGGTGAGCTAGCTTGATTTCTATTTCGGTGATGCGTTCTTCAGACACGTGGTTTATTTCTCAGAATTAATTGGAATATTTGTATAAGTTTTTGTCCTTTAATTATAACATTGCTTCTCTTTAAAAGGGATGACATTTTTTTTCCTATTGGATGTTGATAAATGTAGGGATGTTTTTTTAGGCCTGATAAGTGATTTTTGCTCTGTTGCTTCGGGTAAGTCTTCTGGCCAAATGAGCTTTAACTCATTAAGTAACATGTGATAATCAAAAGCACCACGACTTTTGGGAGCATAATACTGTATGGGAACTCCCTTTTGAAATGCCTCTGTGAGTTGAATATTGGTATGAATTCCTTTTAATAAGCTTGTATTACCATATTCTCGCACTAATTGAGATAAAATTTTATTATGATGACGAACACGAGATTTGACCATAGTCGGTAGGAAGGCAACTTTTATATTTTTAAAGCTATGACGCAAAATTAGCTTCATGACTTGTGTAACACCTAGGTGATCCAATGTTTGAGGGATAAAACTGACGACCATAGCATCTGATGCCACAATTGCATTAATTAAAAACATACCATGATTTGGAGGGGTGTCTAAAATAACAAAGTCAAACTGCTTTTTAATAAAAGCACTATTGATAAAGTGCTTAAGTAGGTGAAAAGTAGCGCCATTATTATTTTCCATTGCTTCTTCATCAGCAGGAATAAACGAAAGATTGGGCCAACGGGTTTTCTGTATCAAGCCGGTATGTGTGTTGTGAGCATGAGAGAAAATCTTATGAATGCCAAGGCTGGTGGTTTTTTTTATTTCTCCTAAACCGACTTTTGCATGATTTTGCGGATCCAAATCAATTAATAAAACCTGTTTGTTGCTATAATGCATTGCAAGTTGGCAAGCTAGGTTCACAGCAGTCGTGGTTTTTCCACTGCCACCTTTTCGATTAACAATTGATATAGTAAACATGTTGCTGCCTTAATTTAGCGTTGTAAGTTTGTTTTTATTAAAACCATAGTTGATAACTTTTTATCACTTCATAATACACAGCAAATAATATGCCGTTTATGGGTAATTTATAAATAATGATGATTCAAAAAAGCATCGCTTATATTTTAGCAAGAGGGCTTCCAGGTGTAATTAGCTTAATCAGCATCATGGTCTATACTCGTCTATTAAGTCCAGAAGTTTATGGACAATTTGCTATTGCCTTTAGTTTAGCAGGTCTAGTGGCTACCGTATGTTTTCAATGGTTACAATTTTCCTTGCTTCGTTATTACCCTAAAGCAGGTATCGATATACAAAAAATTAACAGCAACCTTTTCTTCTCTTTTACCGCATTGAGTATTGCGATAGTACCTGTTTTTATTTTGTTTTTAAGCTATTCATTTGATTATCTCACCATAAGCATTAGCTGTCTGATTGTATTACTAACACTTAGTCATGGTTTTTTTGATCTCAGCATTCAAATTCCCGTAAGTAAAGGAGAACCCGGTTTTTATGGACTGTTACTGATTGCTAAGTCATCTCTTGCTTTATTATTAGCCATATTGTTTATTTATTTAGGCTATCAGTTACAAGCTCCTTTGATGGGGTTAGTGATTGCTTATACTTTATTGTCTTTGGTATTAATAAAAAAGTATTGGCGCAACATTTCATGGAAATTAATCGATAAAAAGCTTTTAAATTCTATGGTGTTATATGGTTTGCCCTTATCAGGTACGTTTGTAATGAACTATATTATGGCTAATAGTGACCGTTTAATGTTAGCGTGGTTGTTGGATGAAAAAAGTTCAGGTTTATATTCTGCCGCTTATGATTTAAGTAA
>CAYMMQ010000126.1:0-4551 GCA_964391585.1 uncultured Ectothiorhodospiraceae bacterium | reverse complement strand
TATTGGGGAATTATTGGTGCTGCTTACGCGACTTGTTTAAGTTATTTCTTTATTTTGTGCTTAAGCCTGCTCTGGGGCAAAAACTTCTATCAACTGCCATTGCCTTTTAAACAATTGTTTCAAGTTGTATTGCTGTTTTTATGTTGCTTTTTGTGCCTATATTTATCGCAGCAATTTTTTGTATTAGGTTTTTTTCTACAATTGATATTGTTTATGATGCTTTATTTACTGGGTATTTATAGTTTTAACTTTTTAGATGTCAGACAAGTGAGCAAAGCGTATTGGTTGAACAGCTTTAAGGGTTTTAAAGAGTAAAAAACTCAAAGCCTTAAAAAATTATCTCGCAATAATTTAATTTCATCACGAATTTTTGCAGCCAGTTCAAACTCCATATTTTGAGCATGATCCAGCATTTTTTTCTCCATCTCTGCCATTTTTTTCGTCAATTGGCTTTGGTTGAGAATCGCATATTCTGCATGTTGCTCTGCAACACGACTTTTATTAAATTGTTCACGATTTAATCCCTTACCTGGGATAACGCTGTCCATAATATCTTGAACCGACTTTTTAATTCCGATGGGTTGGATATTGTGTTGCTCATTATAAAGTATTTGTTTTTGCCTACGCCTTTGTGTTTCATCAATTGCTCGCTGCATAGATCCCGTAACTTTATCGGCATAAAGAATGACCTTGCCATTTACATTTCTTGCTGCACGTCCCATGGTTTGGATTAAGGAGCGTTCTGAACGTAAAAATCCTTCCTTATCAGCATCTAAAATCGCCACTAAGGCCACTTCAGGAATATCCAGCCCTTCTCGCAATAAGTTGATTCCAACTAAGACATCAAATGAGCCTAAGCGTAAGTCACGAATAATTTCAATACGCTCAACCGTATCAATATCTGAGTGTAAATAACGGACTCTCACCCCATGCTCAGATAAATAATCAGTCAAATCTTCCGCCATGCGTTTGGTTAAGGTGGTCACTAATACACGGTCCCCTTTATCAACGACTTGATGGATTTGTGATAGTAAATCATCCACTTGATGAGTAGCAGGTAAGATAAAAACTTCGGGATCTAATAAAGCAGTTGGGCGCACGACTTGCTCAGCAATAAAACTTGCATGGTCTTTTTCATAATTTGAAGGAGTTGCCGAGATAAAGATTGACTGAGAAACCAGACGTTCATATTCTTCAAACATTAAGGGGCGGTTATCTAAGGCAGAGGGCAAGCGAAAACCATAATTAACAAGGTTTTCCTTACGCGCACGATCTCCTTTATACATTGCGCCGATCTGAGGAATAGTCACATGGCTTTCATCCACAAAAATGACCGCATCAGCTGGTAAATAGTCTAAAAAAGTGGGTGGTGCTTCCCCTGGATTTCTGCCGGATAAATAACGAGAATAATTTTCAATGCCAGAACAATATCCTAGTTCTTGTAACATTTCGATATCCAGCAAGGTGCGTTGTTCCAATCGTTGTGCTTCGACTAGTTTATTATTTTTTTGTAAATATTGTAATTGTTGTTTTAACTCATCTTTGATTTGTTCTATGGCATAGAGGATTTTATCGCGCGGTGTTACATAATGGGTTTTTGGATAGATAGTCAAACGGACTACTTGACGCAGTACTTCTCCAGTTAATGGGTCAAAAAAGCTTAATGAGTCAACTTCATCATCAAATAACTCCACTCTAACAGCTTCTTGCGCCGAGTCAGCGGGATATATATCAATCACATCTCCTCGAACTCGGTAGGTTGCTCGCTGAAACACCATATCATTTCGACTATATTGCATTTCAGCTAAGCGTCTTAGAATGGCACGTTGATCAATTTTTTCACCTCTAACTAAATGTAATAACATCTGCATATAAGACTCGGGATCGCCCAGACCATAAATACAGGAAACGGAAGCAACAATAATAGTATCATTACGCTCTAATAGTGCTTTAGTTGCCGATAAGCGCATTTGTTCAATATGTTCATTTATTGAGGCATCTTTTTCAATAAAGGTATCGGATGATGGTACATAAGCCTCAGGCTGGTAATAGTCATAATAAGAAACAAAATACTCTACCGAGTTATAGGGGAAAAACTCCTTCATTTCTCCATATAATTGAGCGGCAAGGGTTTTGTTAGGAGCTAAAATTAAAGCAGGACGATGTAGTTGAGCTATTATATTCGCCATGGTAAAGGTTTTTCCCGAGCCCGTCACGCCTAATAACGTCATCGCAACTTCGCCGTCATTAATACCGTCAACTAAAGCTTTTATAGCCGCTGGCTGATCACCTTGTGGTTTAAATTGGGAAACGAGTTGGTAAGCATCTTTCATTTGTTGTTATCAATATTTGGTTTTGCAGTAAAAAAAGGGTATTTTTATGATATTATCTTAACGTATTTCTAATTTAGAACTTTTACCACTTATTTTACGACAGGAGTAGTAAACTTGGCTATTACTTTATCTCAACGTGTTATGGCAGTAAAACCTTCAGCAACTTTGGTTGTGACAGCTAAAGCAAAGCAGTTAAAGGCTCAAGGGAAAAATGTTATCGGTTTAGCCGCTGGCGAGCCTGACTTTCATACCCCCGATCATATTAAACAAGCTGCTTTTGATGCTATCACAAATAATCATACTAAATATACAGATGTTTCTGGTACGATCGAATTACGCCAAGCGATAGTTGATAAGTTTCAACGAGATAATGACTTATCCTATTCTACCGATCAAATATTAGTATCTGGTGGGGGTAAACAGAGTTTTTATAATTTGTGTCAAGCCTTATTAAACAAAGGGGATGAAGTCATTATTCCTGCACCGTATTGGGTTTCTTATCCTGATATGGCTATTTTGGCAGAAGCCACGCCAATTATTATTCATGCGGGTATTGAAGATAACTTTAAAGTATCTGCCCAACAACTTGAAGCTGCAATTACCGATAAAACCCGGTTGTTAGTGATTAATAGCCCCTCTAATCCAACAGGTGTGTGTTATACCCGAGATGATTTATTAGCCATTGGTGAGGTATTAAGAAAACACCCCAAGATTATTATTGCTTCTGATGATATGTATGAGCACATTATATGGTCAGAAGAGCCTTTTGTAACCTTGGCTCAGGTATGCCCTGACCTGTACGAACGCACTGTAACAATGAATGGAGTGAGTAAAGCTTATGCAATGACGGGGTGGCGTATTGGTTATGCTGCAGGCCCATTGGCATTAATTAAAGCCATGAGTAAAATTCAATCTCAAAGTACCTCAAACCCTTGTTCTGTTTCTCAAATTGCAGCAATGGAAGCCTTAAATGGCAATCAATCATGTATTGCTCGGATGTTAGTTTCATTTAAACAACGCCATGATTATGTGGTAAAAACGGTAAATACCATTAAAGGTTTTTCAGCCGTTGAATCGCAAGGGGCTTTTTATTGTTTTATGAATGTAGAGGGTGCAATTGCTACCATCGATAGTATCAAAGATGATGTTGAATTGGCAGACTACATATTAGACAAAGTTGAAGTTGCATTGGTTCCCGGTACTGCTTTTGGAGCTCCGGGGTATTTACGCTTATCTTTTGCCACTAGCATGGAGTTATTAGAAGAGTCCTTATCTCGTATTAAAAAACTTTTTTCTTAATAGCTTTGTTTCCCCTGGATGAGCGAAGCGTAATCCGGAGGTGATTGGACATGAAAATCAGAAAAATCCTAGCTAATTCTCATCATCAACTGACAGTTTAAATTTTTTCTTTTCCTTATACTTTTCCCATAAGAAATGAATAAGGAGAAGGAATATGTCAATATTATTAAGCCAATCAAGTATTTTTACTCGCTTTAGAGCTACATTGCTCAGCAATAATGCCGAAAAAGGATTTACCTTCATTGAGTTATTAATTTCACTAAGTATTTTATTTATCATGACATCAATGGCTGTGCCAGCGATGACGCAAACACTTAACCAAACTCGACAAAATGGTCATTTGAGCACCATAATGAGTTATTTACAATTAACTCGAACTGAAGCGATTTTTCAAAATAAAACCATGTTAATGTGTAAAAGTTCTGACTTAATCTCATGCGACCCTCAAAGTGATTGGGAACAAGGTTGGATTATTTTCGCAGATGAAAATAACGATCATCAACGAAATACTAATGAAAGCATATACTTCTCTCATGGAAAATTAAGCCATGTGACTAAAATTATTTATGCCAGTTTTTCAGGTGGCAGTGATTATGTAAAATTCTATCAAGCAGGCTTTAGTCATACCAATGGAACATTTGTAATTTGTAGTGCTTATGGGACAGATCAAGCAAAATCAGTTGTAATTTCACAAACAGGAAGGATTCGTTCAGAAGAACAATCAACACCGGCAATGCAAAGAAAATGCCTTCCTTTTGTAAAAAACTAAAAAAACATCTTGACCTAAACAGGAAATCTCAATAGAATACCCACTTGCTTTTTTAAGCGTAGCTGAAAATTATTCCCCCATAGCTCAGCGGTAGAGTAGGTGACTGTTAATCACTTGGTCGTATGTTCGAATCATACTGGGGGAGCCATA
>CAYMMQ010000125.1:0-6781 GCA_964391585.1 uncultured Ectothiorhodospiraceae bacterium | reverse complement strand
AAAATTAGCTTGAATAGTTTGCTCTTTAGCAATAGGGAATTGTTTTAAATTAGCCAGTTGAAACTTTCCTGAGAACGAACTTTGTTCAAAAAACTCACTATTTATTTGACCGGTTAACCCGGACTGATTAATTGTCGCCTCGAGATTTAAACCTTTAAACGGAAGTTTATAGCTTTGCCCTTGCTCTTGACTGCTAATACTACCGGGAGATAAATTGAGCTGCATCAATGCATTAATATCCATGCTATCTATAGTTGTAGTGGAACTGCTTAGCTTAGAGCTGATTTTGCCATTCAGTAATAAGCCCTCTAGTTGTAAATTTTTAGCTAAAAATGGCTGGGCAAGCCGAGCTAAATTGATTTGACTGATATCGGTATGAAAGTTTAGTCGCTGATCTTTTTGCCAATTTGCCGTCGTGCATATTTGATCCGCATAGCTTAAACTCTTAATACAACTTTGTTGTAATTGTGCCTGCTGTGCTGACAGTTTTAACTTTGTTGCTTGGGTTAGCCCCCAATTGCCAATATCGTTGGATTGGATATTGAGTTGTTTTAATAGTCCTCTCCATTGTTGTTCTTGATAACCTCCTACTAAGCGTAGTTGAAGACTGTCTTTTTTATTATTAATGCTTAGTGTTGTTTGTTGTTTGCTTAAGCTTCCTTGAGAGGACAGTACTAATTTTTGAAATATATCTTGTTGAAGTTTTTTAAGTTGTTTAAGTTTTATTTTTATATTTAACGCTTGGCTTTTTTGTGTTTGATAGTCAATAAAAGCATCTAGTTGTGCTAGTCGAAATTCATGAAACTTGATTTTATTGGCAGTGACTTCTGCTTTAATTTTTGGTTCAATACTGCTACCACCAATACTGCCGTTGCCTTTTATTAAACCACTCGCATTCGGTAAAAATGTGGCAATATCTGGTGCATCAATTTTAAAGTTTACTGCTATTTTGGGCGAAGCGGGAGATTTTTTCAGTAGGATATTGGCATCAGCACTGATATGATTGTTAGCAGAATAAAAGTCAAAATGCTTTAAATGATGTTTGTCACCATTACTATGAAGTTGAGCGCTCAGCTTTAAAGGATAGCCTTGTAAGGTCCCTTGTAATTGTTGTAAATCGACATCCGTTATAAGTTGATCGTTTTGCCATGCTCCTTGATTATGAAGCTCAAGTGCTAATTTACCTTTCAATTCAGGCCAATGTTGTTGTGGTTTAAGCTCCTTTGCGTTGATATCCATTTGCCATGAAATCTGAGGCAGCCAATTTGCCTTTCCCGTTATTTTTGTTTCACCTGCTAAAATATTCGAATCTAGCTGAAAACTTGTTAACTGTTTATTATTCCCACTAAGCTTGCCTTGCCATAAAGCGGCAGGAATATCTTTTCCTTGTAATAAGGCATTAAAGTCTAATTGATAATCATTGCTATTACCCTTTAATGTTGCTGAGCCTTGTTTAGTTTGAGCAATAATAGCTGACGGGGCGATTTCCTTTTTCTTCATCGGCCATTGCAGATTTTGCCATTTCAGTTGTAAATCGGCCTGTGGTTGAGTTATGACGTGTTCAACCTGTCCGACAATATCAATTGAAGAATTAAATTGTGGCAAATGAATATTTAGGGTTTTTATTATCAGTTTTTGTTGCTGATAATTTAGATCAACTTTACTATTAACAAGTGAGTCAATCGGAAAAGATGCTTGCCATTTTTGAATATTAATCGTTTGAGTATCAGCGTGTAATTGTAAAATTAAATCAGGTTCCCAACTGATAAGAGCATGGCTTTTGATATCACCATCGAGTAAATGAGCCTTTAAGTTTTCGATCTCAAGTTGTTTTTGATTACCATTGCCAACTAATAAGACATCTGTTTTTGGAATTGCATTACCACTGACTTTTGCCTGTATTTTTAAAAAATAAGCATCAGCATTACCCTTTATATTTAACTGTCCTTGTGAGTTAAAGCCCTCTAATATTGCTTTAGATGGTTCTTTATAAGCAAACTGCCAGTTTAGTGCTAACTCACTTTGGTATGGAGGCGATAACACCATAGTATTTGACCATTGTAAATCAAGGGCAGGGAGTTCTTTGCTACTAGGCAAAATAAGGCGCCCTTTTTCAATGCTTAATTGCTGATTGAGCGTGATATTTTGTAGTTGCAATTGTTCAATAAGGTATTTTTCTGTTTTTGCATGACTGTTTTGATTTTTGGCAACACTTTGGCCAGTCATTAGTTCAATACTGACATCATTAACTCCAAGCTGTTGGACACTAACCTCAAATGGTAAGACTAAAGACGCTGGAGTTGTGGTATTTTTTTTTTCCTGTTTTGCAGCGTGCATTTTGCTGCTGATATTTACGCCACTTACTTGCAATTGTCTCACAGTGATTTTTTGCTTCAATAATTCACTAAACTGCCAGGAAAAAAACAATTTATTAATCTGTAATTTTAAGCCATCATCTTGTTGATAAAAAACATCGCTTAGCTGTATTTTTCCAAATAAACTACCCGTTACTGCTGAATAAGTGAGCTTCCCTGGTGCGATATTTTTTGTTTGAGTTAATAACCAGTTCAGACCGTTTGTGCTATTGCCCAAATAATAAATAATGCAACCAGTGCTTGCCAGCAGTAATAACAAGATTAAGCAGATAATTTTAAGTGCTGATTTAAGTGATTTAGCCATTAAAAATCAGGTCCAATAGTAAAGTGAAGTCGAATTGGCGAACCGCGACGATCCTTAGCATAAGCGACATCCAGCCGGATCATGCCAACGGGTGAGTGCCAACGCAGCCCCAAACCAAGCCCCGTTTTTGGTACAAAACTGGAAAAATTATTAAAGGCATTTCCGACATCACAAAAAGCCGCTAAACTCCATTGCGGTAAAATTTCATATTCGTACTCAAGACTGGCAACCAAGAGATGACGAGCTCTTGGCAGGGTATCTTTATCATTAAGCTCCTCAAAGGAATAACCTCGAATACTACTGCTACCGCCAGTGGCAAAAAGTAAATCTCTTGGAAGCTGGATAATCGGGGTACCAAAAAATAAAACTTCCTTGGCGTGGGTATAGGCCACTTCCCCTCGAAGTAATAAACGACTTTTTCGATTAAGGCGTTGAATATATTTACTTTTGATATGTGCTTGCCAATAACTCACATCCGAGCCTAAACTTTTTGCTGCCGTTTTAAACGTCCCATCAAGTCGATAGCCTTGATTGGTAAAAAGCTGCTCATCGGCATTTTCATAGCTCCAATTAAGTCCCAAAGAAAATACCTTAAGTTGCGGAGTTAAAACTTTGATTCCTTCTACGGGAAAAAACTCACCAGCAAGTTCGGGATCGCTGGCAATGATATCTAAAACGGGTTGATCTTCAGGGGAAAATAATAAGGGGATTAAATTATAACTTTCACTCAGATACTCCAAACTCAAAACTTCGTGTAATTTGAATTGTTGAAATAAGGTTCGAGATTGATGCCAACTGGCGGCTAAAGAGATATCTTTAACTCGGGTAAGCCCATTGATATCACTAATATCGACGTCTTGTGAGCTAAAATCTTCCGCTTTGTAGCCCATAGACAGTTTTAAATAACGATCAACATCATTACCCATAGGGAGCAAATACTGACCTTTTAACAAGTGTCGTTTACGCTTAACCGTATAACCGACATTGCCCTGAAAACTATGTCCAAAGCGATTGAGATAATTAAACCGAGTATCCAGACCTAGGCGCACTCCAGTATCAGTTCCAAATCCAATCCTACCACGATACTGATCTTTGCCTTTTAATTTCCCCTTGATTTTTAAGGCAATACAGTGTGTTGGACTATTCCCTAATGTTTCTTCTTGAATAGAGATATCATCAAAATACTGACTATCCATGAGCGCATGACGTAAGTCTAAAATTTTACTGCGTTCATAGGGACTGTTTAACTGAAAGGGGATCAGGCGTTGAATAATTTGGGGATTAAAATAGTTTTGATCAAAATCAAGCGTGCAAATATGGTAGCGCACACCACTGTCAAAAATGATATTAATAGTGGCTTGTTGCTTTTTTTTATGAATCCTTATTTCATGTTTATTAATTTTTGCATCGCTATAACCACGTTGATGTGCTAATTCTAGCAAGCCTTGTTTGGCTTTTTCATAAGCGGGATGATTTAAGGCTGCACCAACTTTTAGAGGAATGTTTTCAAGAAACTGGTTAAATCTTTTATCCTGTCTGGCATCTCCACTGATATGTATATTAAGCTGATGAATGCGTATTGGCTGATTTAATTGGATATCAAAGTGAACTTCCCAGGAATCTGAATTTATGTCAGGAGGGATTAATTGTGATTTAACTTGAACATGATAATAGCCAAATGGTTTTAATGCGTTACTAATTTGTTGCTTGGCTTGCTTAAATAAATAATCAATCCGTTTGCTACTGAGCTTATCTGTAGGTTCTTGTGCTAGAGCAACATATTGTTTGACATTAGTGAGTAGTTCAATATTTAGCTTGTCTTCCAGTCCAGTCCAGTGAATATTGAGTTTTTCTGTGGCGACAACAGAGGAGCTAGGTGCAAATAAGAAGAAGCAGATAAAAGCATAATAAATACTATTAAAAAAGTGCTTATTATGCGAATTAAATATTTTCAAAAAGGCAAATTTCTTCACGAATTTCGGCCAGGATTTTTGACATAACGTTGGTGAATTCTAGCATTTTTTCAGCAGTGTCTTCAGCTTGAGTTATAATTTCTAATATTTCTTGCTCCTGTTCTTCGGTTAAGCCGAGTGCCATAAAAATATCTTCCATTTTATGGACGGTATCAGCAATATTTTTCATATGGCCATCGTAGGAACTGTTTGACATCTCATCTAGTAAATCAATAGATACACTTACTTTTTTCATTAATTGTTGAGAGCCTCGTCTGGCGTTTGACAATGAAATAATACTATTAGTAGTTGATAACAAATAAACCATATAATCATGAATACGAGTATATTCAGATTTATTCTTAGTCGGCATATTTTTGATCAATATCGATATAAGTGGAAAATTTACTTGGGTTCTGGTTCCAAAGTCGATAAACCTTTCTTCACTTTTTTTATCTGCAAGGACTTGTTTATCAAGCTCTAAAATTCTTTCATTATTAGAGAAAAAATATGTCTCCCCAGTGCTATAAATCATATAAACGACTTTTAATTTTAAATCATTAAAAATGTAATTGAGATCCAGTGATAAATTTTCAAGGCTGTCGGTTTTTGTGTTTTCTAAAGAAAAGTGCAGAATATCACCCAACTCAGATGTGAGTTGTAGGCTATTGTGAACTAATTGGCTTAATTCAGCGATTTTATCTGTTTGTTTTTTACTTTCGATGATACGCTGTATCTTTTTTAAGCAATAAATAGGGCTTTCATCCATTGAGACATAATCATCATGATAAACAAATAATTGCTCATAATTTCGATTGAGTTTACTGTCAGGGTTTATCAGTAATAGATTGCTAATCCCTAATAAGGCAACTTGATCAAATAGTTGTTGTTGCTGTTCAGCATCCAAGGTGAATACTAACTGCTCTGATATAATAATTGCTTTGGGTGTTGATTGTTTTAATGCAAGGTTTAAATCTGCGATAGAAGCTAAATTTTTAAGTTCTTGTTGCTCAGCTATACTACTACTTAAGAAATTAAAAAATATTGGTTGTGCTTCGATGGTGTAAATCATCTTTTATACTCGGGTTAAATATTATGGTTTAGAGGTACTTATACCAGTCAGCAATTGCTGTACATAGTTTAACCCTAAATCACGACAATAGTTAATATTTCTTTCTGGGATTTGTTCTGGGTTAGGAAAACTATCTAAAGCTATTTGTAAACTTTTCTCTCTGATAATATGAAGCATCGGATAAGGCGAACGATTGGTGTAATTAGCCGCATCATTTTCATCACTATCTGCAAAGCAATAATCCGGGTGAAAGCTGGCTAACTGATATATGCCTTCATAGTCTAAAGAGATTAATAACCGTTCGGCCATACCGACAAAATCAAGGTAATCATCATAATCGATTAAGCCTGAAGAAAAAATAATTAAAGTTGTTTCGGTGTTACTATTTTCATCTAAATATTCACATTCTTTAATAAGATTTTCCAGCAGCTGCTCAATATTGACTTCTGCATCTTCCACAAAACGAATACTATTCTTTTCTCGCTCTTTTTGGGCAAAAGGACATATATTATGTTTGATAATGAATTGATCGAGCCAGTTTTGGGTTTGGGAAATAAAGGTATTCACTTTTTTCTTTACATATTTGAGTTTTTAGGGCTTATTTTCAGTTAGTTATCGCTATTTTTTTAGATAAAGGTACAATATCGCTGATAAAGAAACGGTTGCTTGGAGTATAGCAAAAAATTGCATAAATTAAATCGTCATTCGGGGGCGAAGTTAAAAAAGTCTGTTTACAGAATCAAGTTAAATAGAAACTAAGTGTTAATTTATTGTTACTAACAAATTGATTTTGCCCCTATAACACTAAATAAGGAAACCCTATGAATAATAATGATGTTTTACGCCGAGTACGCTATATTTTCTCATTTAATGATAAAAAAATGATGGAAATTTTTACCTTGGCAGAAATGCAAGTCACCCGAGAGCAAGTTTGTAATTGGTTGAAAAAAGATGTTGAAGAGGATTTTCAAAAAATTTCAGATTTTCAGTTGGCAACGTTTTTAAATGGTATGATTAATTTAAAACGAGGTAAAAAAGAAGGAGCTCAAACTAAAGCTGAAAATCGAATTAATAATAA
>CAYMMQ010000124.1:0-6866 GCA_964391585.1 uncultured Ectothiorhodospiraceae bacterium | reverse complement strand
CAGGTAAAGTATTGACGGGATTAGGTAAAAGAATTGATAAAACTATAACGGGGATCTCAATAGAAGATCTGGGGTCAATGGAAAAAGCACTAGATATTTGCAAGCATTAATCATATTAGTTCTTAAGAAATTGTTGCTTAATACATTCCCCTCTATAGCAAAGGGGTTAGGGGAGACTTGGTCTTTTAAAGATAATACAATAAAATCCCCTTCAATCCCCCTTTTTCATAGGGGGAAGTTTTAAGTGCCACTAATAAAAAGAGGTAAGTAAAATGACAATAGAAACAAAAATAGCTTTAGTTACTGGCGCAACGCGTGGGATTGGTCGTGCCACAGCGATTAAATTAGGTCAGGCTGGAATGACGGTTATAGGTACAGCTACTTCTGCTAAAGGAGCTGATGCAATTTCTAGCTATCTTAACGAAAATGAAATAGCGGGTACCGGTGTGGTCTTAAATGTTGCAGATAATGAGAGTATTGAGCAGTTAATGACGATGATAAAAGCAGATTATGCCATGCCTGATGTATTGGTAAATAATGCAGGAATAACACGTGATAACTTAATAATGCGCATGAGTGATGATGAATGGAATGCCATTATCCAAACCAATTTAACATCGATTTTCAAGTTGTCAAAAACTTGTTTACGCCCGATGATGAAAAAGCGTTGGGGTAGAATTATCTCTATTGCCTCTGTTGTTGGTCTAACCGGTAATGCAGGACAGTCAAACTATTCTGCAGCGAAGGCGGGGATTATTGGTTTTTCTAAATCGTTGGCAAGGGAAATTGGCTCAAGAAATATTACCGTTAATGCTGTTGCGCCTGGTTTTATTGATACTGATATGACCCGTAATTTACCCGATGCAGCTAAAGCGGGTTTATTAACTCAAATTCCATTAGAGCGCTTAGGTCAAGCTGATGAAATTGCTTCAGCTGTTGCTTTTCTTGCTTCGGATGATGCTTCGTATATTACCGGTGAAACACTGAATGTTAATGGTGGCATGTATATGCCTTAAACTATAAAAAACTGCTTATTATCTTTTAGCTGATAAGCAGTTTTTACTCCCTTCATTGATTTGATTCATCCTTTATTTTCAAATACTAATCAAGCCCTTCTTCTTTCTTCATCACTCAATTTGACAAGTTAACAAGATTTTCCAAGATAATAGAGTATAATAACCAGCTCTAGCAATGTTATAATAGCTAAGATTTTAAAAAGACAAGTTATCAATGCATCAGAATGTGCATTAATTCAACATTTAACCATAGTGAGAATAAAGATGGAAAGTAATAAATCACCTCGTTTCATCAGTAACCTGACCCGTAAAACCCTTGCTTTAATTATGGCAGGAGGTCGAGGGGAACGTTTAAAACATCTTACCGGCTGGAGAGCTAAACCCGCAGTACCATTTGGTGGCAAGTTTCGTATTATCGATTTTCCTTTATCAAACTGTATCAACTCTGGGATCCGTAGAATTGGCGTTTTAACGCAGTACAAATCCCATTCATTAATATTACATATGCAAAAAGGTTGGGGGCATTTTCGTGGTGAATTTGGCGAATTTGTTGAGTTACTCCCCGCTCAACAACGTGTAGAGTCATCTTGGTATGCAGGAACAGCAGATTGTATTTATCAGAATTTAGATATTATTCGAGCACATGGGCCTGAATATGTGTTGATTTTAGCAGGGGATCATATTTATAAAATGGACTATGGTGAAATGTTAGCACAACACGTTGAAAATGGAGCTGATATTACCGTGGGTTGTGTGACCGTTTCTTTAGAAGAAGCAACCGGTTTTGGGGTGATGGGGGTTGATGATAACTACCGTATAGAAACTTTTATTGAAAAACCTGAAAATCCTGCACCAATGCCAGGTAGTGATAGCGAATCGCTTTGTTCAATGGGAATTTATGTTTTTAATAAGGAGCTGTTGTTTGACTTATTGATTAAGGATGCAGCATCTTCAATTTCAAGTCATGATTTTGGTAAAGATATTTTGCCTCATGCGATAGATAACTTTAACGTTTTTGCTTATCCGTTTACTAATGCAACGAGTGGTATTCAAGCCTACTGGCGTGATGTTGGTACGATTGATGCCTTTTGGAGTGCTAATATAGAGTTAATTGGCGTTACTCCTGAATTGAATTTGTATGATGATCAGTGGCCAATTTGGACTAATCAAGAGCAATTACCACCAGCAAAATTTATTTTTGATGATGAAGACAGGCGTGGTATGGCTGTGGATTCTATGGTATCGGGTGGTTGTATTATCTCAGGAGCTCAAGTTAAAAATTCATTGTTATTTTCAAATGTGAAAGTTAATGCCTATAGCTTGGTTGAGTCATCAGTTGTATTGCCAGATGTGACCATTGGTGAAAACTGTGTCATTAAAAAAGCAATTATTGAAAAAGGTACTATCATTCCTGATGGAACGGTGATTGGTGTTGACAAGGCTGACGATAAGAAAAAATATTATATTTCGCCACAAGGTGTAGTTCTGGTAACTCCTGAAATGTTGGGACAAACTTCACTTCATGTTAATTAACATTTAAGCAATCTATGACTATTAAAAATAAAAAAAAGCCTTTAAATATTGTTTTATATTGGCACATGCATCAACCGGAATACCGTGATCTACACAGTGGTGAGTATATTTTACCGTGGACTTATCTACATACCATTAAAGATTATGTTGATATGGTGGCGCATTTGGAGAATAACTCTGATGCAAAAGCCGTCGTCAACTTTGCTCCCGTTTTATTAGAGCAAATTGATGACTATGCAGAGCAGCTACAGAGTTATTTGAAATCGGGAAAAGGTCTTAAAGATAAACTATTATCATCTTTAGCTGGCAAAGAGCCATTAAGCTTTGAACATAAAACCTTTTTGGTTAAGGCTTGTAAAAGAGCTAATAAAGAAAAGCTCATTGACCGCTTTCCCGCTTTTTCTCAATTGAACGAAATAACTGAGACTTCATTGGAAGAACCTGAGTTTTTAAATTACTATTCTGAGCAATTTTTTGTGGACTTAGTTGTTTGGTACCATTTGGCATGGACTGCAGAAACAGTGCGTATGTCTGATAAGCGTATCATTGCATTGATGGATAAGGCGAAATATTTTGATCAACAAGATCAGCAAACTTTATTACACGTTTATGCTGAGTTAATTAGCGGGGTCATTGAACGTTATCGTGTTTTAGCAGTGGCTGGTCGTATTGAGCTTACAATGACCCCTTATGCTCATCCGATTGTGCCTTTATTACTTGATCTAAAGTCAACGGAAGAAGCGATGCCAGGGGCTCTTTTACCTGAAGCAGAGCAATATCCTGACGGTAAAACTCGTAGTCTATGGCATATGAAAAAAGGTATCGAGGTATTTAAACAACATTTTGGTTTTGAACCAAAAGGGTGTTGGCCTTCAGAAGGTAGTATTAGTGAGGAAACCGTTGAACTAATATCAGATCTTGGTTTGGACTGGGTAGCGAGTGGAGAAACGGTACTTAATAATTCTTTGTATAAAAGTTCGCAAGTTGTGAATAACTGTAGCCAAAAGTCTTATCAGTTTAAAAAAGAAAACAATGATATTAGTTGTTTTTTTAGAGATGATGGCTTATCTGACTTAATTGGCTTTAAATATTCAAACTGGCATGCCGATGATGCTGTTAATAATTTTGTTTCAAACTTGGAAACCATTGCATATAATTGTGCCGATAACCCCAGTGCAATCGTTTCTATTATTCTTGATGGTGAAAACGCATGGGAATATTATCCTTTTAATGGTTACTATTTCCTCCAAGGTTTGTACCAAAAACTGAGTAATAACCCACATTTAAAATTAACTACATATAGTGAATATTTAGCCTCCAAGCCAGAGCGAAAAGAATTACCTGAGATAGCAGCTGGAAGTTGGGTCTATGGGACTTTCTCAACTTGGATTGGTGAAAAAGATAAAAATCGTGCTTGGGATATGTTGATTGAAGCTAAGAAAATGTATGATCAAGTGACTAAAGCTAAAAAGTTTACGGCTAAAAAACTCAAGGAAATTGAAATGCAGCTGGCAACCTGTGAAAGTTCAGATTGGTTCTGGTGGTTTGGTGAGCACAACTCTGCAGAGTCGGTATCTGCTTTTGATTTACAATATCGCTTACATTTAACGAATTTATATCACTTGCTTGGAGTCGCCCCTCCAGCCTACCTGGATAAAGCCTTTTCTTTTGGTAGTGGTGAACCTGTTATGGGTGGAGCGATGTTACCAGGCAAAAAATCTAATGACTGATCAGGCTTCTTATGGTATTACCCAACGTGGAGCAGGAGTGTTATTACACCCGAGCTCTTTTCCTGGAGAGTTTGAGCAAGGTGATATCGGTCATCAAGCTTATCGTTTTATAGAATTTTTAAGCAAAGCCGGGTTTAAAGTATGGCAAATGCTACCTCTTGGACCTACCTTAGAAGACAAATCGCCTTATCAATGTTTGTCTGCCCATGCGGGTAATTCTTTATTAATCAGTTTAGACTGGTTAGAAGATAAGAGTTGGCTAGATCGTGGTGTTTTTAAACGTGAAGCAAATGAAAATGATGAGCATTATCGACTTAATTGTTTGCAATTAGCGGCAGAAACTTTCTATAGTAATGCAGATGCTGTTTGGTTAGAAAAACTAGATGATTTTTGTGACAAACATAAATTCTGGTTAGATGACTATGTTTTATATATGGCATTTAAAAAGAAGTATGATAATAAAGCATGGTTTCAATGGCCAACTGAAATACGCTCTAGAAACAAAGATGCTTTAGCTCAAGCAAAAATTGAACTTGAGGATAGCATTAAGCTTAAAACCTTTGAGCAGTTTGTTTTTTTTACCCAGTGGCAAGAAATTCATGATTATGCTAAAAAGTTCTCCATTACCTTATTTGGCGATATTCCCATTTTTGTGGGATTAGATAGTGCTGATGTATGGGCTGAAAAAGAAAACTTCTTAGTCGATGAAGTAGGTAATATGCCGGTTGTTTCTGGCGTGCCTCCTGATGCGTTCTCTGATACTGGACAGCGTTGGGGTAATCCTCTTTACGATTGGGAATATCTGCAGTCTAACGACTTTATGTGGTGGAAAAATCGTTTTAAAACGCAACTGGAACTTTTTGACTTAATTCGTATTGATCATTTTCGTGGTTTACAGGCGTGTTGGCAGATAGCCGCGCATGAAGAAACTGCGATGAATGGCAGCTGGGTTGAAGTTCCAGGCAAAGAACTATTGGAAGAATTGTTACGTTTTTTTCCAAAACTTCCTTTGGTTGCAGAAGATCTTGGTATCATTACAGATGAAGTCACTGCCTTAAAAGAACACTTCGACTTGCCGGGGATGAAAGTGTTGCAGTTTGCTTTTGATGGTAATAACAACAATCCTCATTTACCACATTTACATAAGGCAAATGATGTGGTTTATACCGGCACCCATGATAATGACACTAGTTTAGGATGGGTTTCAAATAGTTATAACTATAATACATCTTATTTTGAACATTATTTAGATTTAGCTAAAGAACAAGATAAAGATAAAACCTTAGCCTTGATCCGAACGGCTCTTGCTTCGGTATCCGTTTTAGCTGTTTTGCCAATGCAAGATCTTTTGTTATTAGATTCCTCCGCTCGCATGAATATGCCTGGAACAGTTGGTAACAATTGGCTTTGGCGTTTTGACTGGGATCAGGTCGATCCACTAATCATAGAAAAAATTTCACAATTTATTAATATATATCAGAGGTAAAAGATGTCAAACGATAAAACTGCGTCAGCAAATAGTGCTTTAATAGCTGGCAATTTCCCGGTATTAGAAAAATTGCCTAATGATCCGGATGCGCTTTTAGCTGATTTTGAAAAATATCTTACTCGCCACTTAGGGCGTTTTATTGGCTGCTCTCCAGACTATATATACGAGGCACTTTCTTTTGCGGTTCGAGATCGGATCATGACAGACTGGCGTAATACTTGGAAAAGTTATTGTCAAAAAGGTGTAAAAAAGGCCTACTATATGTCTTTGGAATTTTTAATTGGTCGCTCATTGGGTAATCATATTCTTAATTTGGATATCGATGATGAGTTGAAGCAAGTTTTTAATCAATATGCCATGCAATTAGAAGATGTGGTTAGTACAGAACGTGATGCGGGTCTTGGCAATGGTGGCTTAGGTCGATTAGCCGCTTGTTTTATGGATAGTTGTGCTACTTTGGCTTTACCTGTTATTGGTTATGGTATTCGTTATGAATATGGTATGTTTCGTCAACAAATTAGTGATGGTGCTCAAGTAGAAGAGCCTGATCACTGGTTGGCTAATGGTAATCCTTGGGAACTAAAACGTCCTGAATATACCCAAGAAATTAAATTTGGTGGTAGGGTAGAGCAAGTTCATGAACATGATGGCAGTATTCGTACTGCTTGGGTGGATACAATAAATATATTAGCAATACCCTATGATGTGCCAATTTCTGGTTTTAAAAATGATACGGTAAATACCTTGCGTTTATGGAAAGCAGGTGCGACTGAAGTTTTCAGCTTAGATGATTTTAATGCAGGAAGCTACTCTGAAGCGGTGTGGGCAAAAAATGAAGCCGAACATATTAGCATGGTACTTTATCCCAATGACTCAAGTGAAAATGGTAAAGAACTACGTTTAAGACAACAATACTTTTTAGCCTCAGCAAGTTTGCAAGATGTTTTTAGAATGTGGAAAGCAATCGAAGGAAATGACTTTACAAATTTTGCTCAAAAGAATGTTTTTCAAATGAATGATACCCATCCAACGATTGCTGTTGCCGAGCTAATGCGTTTGTTGATGGATGAGCAAAATATGAATTGGGATGATGCTTGG
>CAYMMQ010000123.1:5641-7046 GCA_964391585.1 uncultured Ectothiorhodospiraceae bacterium | reverse complement strand
ACCTTCAAACCATTTACCTCTGCTTTGGTAGCAATACCTTTTAATTTAGTCCAAGCTTCAGCACCATTAATAGCACTAACATGAGCAACATGCATATGTTCTAGTGTTTTTTCAATTTGCGAACGGGCAACCGTTGAGTCATCTGCAAATAAAATGGTAAATGATTCTTGCTCTAGACTTTTCACCTCGGCAAAATAGCTGTCTTCTAAGCCAAAGTGAGCCGTTTCTGCTAATACTTTTTCCACATCCATAATCATTACGATGCGACCATCTGCCAGTTCAGTGACTGCAGTCACCAACCCACCTAAGTTATCAGTCATCATGGCTGGAGGAACTTTAATATCACTCCATTGAAGGCGTAAAATGTTTTCAACGGAATGTACTAAGAATCCCTGCATATGTTTATTGTATTCAGTCACAATTAAGATTTCAGCGGGTTTTTCAGCTGCTACCCCACAAAATTGAGCCAAATCGACCACAGGTACCATAGTCCCCCGCAAACTTGTCATTCCAACCACGGATTTAGGCATATCTGGCGCATGTGTAATAGCGGGCACATGCATGACTTCACGGACCTTAAAAACATTGATACCAAAAACTTCTTGTCTATCGGTATTGACATCTTTACCTAAACTAAAAAGTAATACTTCTAACTTATTGGTTCCTGCAAGATTTGTTCGTTCATCAACTGATTGAATAAAGTTTGTCATTTGTTAGTTCCTAAATAAAACGCTTTGAGCTGTTAAGTATAGTTCATTTAACTCCTATAACGACACTATTAATAAAAACTTTAGTTATTTATTATACTTAATCCTATTTTAATCCTGTGATATACTTCGCTAAAAATGTTTAGCCAAAGCTGACTTGTCATTGACACTACCAAGGACTGTATCAAGTTATCGTTTAGATTAAATACCGTTAATCAAACGCCTATTTATGAAGGAAGAAAAAAATGCCTGATAAATCAAGCCCTGATTTAAAGGACGTCATACAATCTGTATTGGCATCAAGAAATAAAACATTATCGATATATCAAGAAGTTATGACCTATAAACCCTTTAAAAGCTCCTCGCTATTACGAGAAGTATTAGAAGATTTATGTGAGCAATTGGTTGATTATTCAGGAAATATTCATTTTAACTTTCTTAATACTCAATTGAAAAATCCTCTCTTAGAGGATACTGCTTTGGCAGTATTAAAAGAAAGCTCTCCATTTTTAATTGATAACACCCAAAAAATCCTTGATTTTCAGGATGCTTATAATAGTGACTTGGATGAGGTTAAAATGGCAAACCTAACCGCTGAACTTAATAAGCTCGGTGAAGTTATTGCGAAGCGTGTTCTTTTAGAAGATAAACTGATCAATAGTATTATCAAGTGAAAACTAAGTGAAAAAAAGTGAAAA
>CAYMMQ010000123.1:0-5541 GCA_964391585.1 uncultured Ectothiorhodospiraceae bacterium | reverse complement strand
AAGTGAAAAAAAGTGAAAACCAAAAATACTTAAATAACCTAAGCTAACCTAAAAAACCAATCATCAACCAGTAAATTAAAAAAATGAATAAACAACTTTCTTTTCTTGCTTTATTATTGTGTTCTAGCAATCTTTACGCAGCCGAAGGCATCAATCAAGCAAATACCGCTTGGGTGATGGTATCAACTGCTTTAGTGTTATTTATGACCTTACCTGGATTAGCGCTATTTTATGCGGGTTTAGTTCGTTCAAAAAATGTTTTATCCATCATGATGCAATGCTTTGCCATCACCAGTATTGTTAGCGTACTTTGGGTAATCTGTGGCTATTCTTTAGCTTTTGGAGATGGCGGCAGTCTAAATGGATTCATTGGTGGCTTTGAACATATTTTATTTAATGGCATCCTTGAAGATTCTCTAGCTGGAAACATTCCAGAAAGTAGCTTTGCTTTATTTCAAATGACCTTTGCAATTATTACCCCCGCTTTAATCATTGGTGCATTTGCCGAGCGTGCTCGCTTTTCAGCCATGTTATTATTTAGTGCTATTTGGTTATTTGCGGTTTATATCCCTGTGACTCACTGGGTATGGGCAGAAGGTGGATGGTTATTTGAAATGGGGTTACTTGATTTTGCTGGTGGCACCGTAGTACATGTCACAGCGGGTATTGCTGCTTTAGTTTGCGCCATTATGATGGGAAACCGCAAAGATTTTGGCAAGCATGCCTTACCTCCTCATAATATGACCATGACCGTAACAGGTGCTGGTATGTTATGGGTAGGTTGGTTTGGTTTTAATGGTGGCAGTGCTTTAGCAGCGGATGGCAATGCTGCAATGGCAATGTTGGTCACTCATATATCGGCTGCAACTGGTGCTGCCACTTGGGCTGCCATCGAATGGCTAAAACATGGAAAACCTTCGGCTTTAGGTATTGTGACTGGTATGGTTGCTGGCTTAGGTACAATTACTCCAGCATCTGGATTTGTAGGGCCAGCCGGTGCATTATGTATAGGATTTTTTGCTGGGATTATATGTTATATTGCAACCCAATTGATTAAAGGGAAATACAAACTAGATGATTCTTTAGATGTTTTTCCAGTTCATGGTGTTGGTGGCATTATCGGTACTTTATTAGTAGGCTTTTTTGCCTCTGCTGATTTAGGCGTTTTTAGTGGTCAAGGTTATGCTGAAAGCATGACAATGATGGGACAAATTTGGATACAATTTGTCGGCATGATGGCTACCTTAATTTATACCGCAGTCGTTAGTTATGCAGTTTTAAAGCTCGTAGAACGCTTTATTCCATTGCGTGTTGGCAGGGAAGAAGAAATTGAAGGCTTGGATATTGTCTCACATGATGAACGTGGTTATGACTTTTAATATATACTCAAGTCTAAAATCCCCCTCAATCCCCCTTTACAAAAGGGGGAAGTAGTGAGTGCAAAGTCTTATACTCAAACAACTTCAATATGTCTATTTTCTGGAGATTTGGTATTTTAAGAGGCATGATGTCAATCGTTGACTATCTAGACAAAATCCCCCTCAATCCCCCTTTTTCAAAGGGGGAAGCTAGAACAAGTGTGCCTCTCCCTTATGTCGAGGTATGTAAAAGGAATATAAAATGGTTTTAACAAGGAATATGATGTGACATCAACAAGCAATACTAAAACAGCTAAAAAACTTTTTATTCAAACCTATGGCTGTCAGATGAATGAGTATGACTCAAATAAGATGGCCGATGTATTAAATGCCCATGATGGCACCGTATTAACCGAAAATGTTGAAAATGCCGATATTATTTTATTAAATACCTGTTCTATTCGTGAAAAAGCTCAAGAAAAAGTTTTCTCCCAGCTTGGGCGTTTTAGAAAGCTAAAATCACAAAACCCCAGCTTGATCATTGGTGTAGGTGGCTGTGTTGCTACCCAAGAAGGTGAATTTATTCGTGAACGTGCCCCTTATGTTGATGTGATTTTTGGTCCGCAAACTTTGCACCGTTTGCCACAACTGATCGCCGAAAAAAATAACGGCAATAAATCGGTTATTGATATTTCATTTCCTGAAATTGAAAAGTTTGATTGCCTGCCTGAGCCACATGCCGAAGGGCCTAGTGCCTTTGTTTCGATTATGGAGGGCTGTAGCAAATACTGCACTTTTTGCGTGGTTCCTTACACCCGAGGCGAAGAAATTTCTCGCCCCTTAGATGATGTGATCAATGAAGTTGCGGTTTTAGCAGCCCAAGGGGTTAAAGAAGTTAATTTATTAGGGCAAAATGTGAATGCCTATCAAGGTGAAATGTTTGATGGCCAAATTGCCGATCTTGCCTTATTAATCCAATATATTGAAAAAATTGACAATATAAAACGTATTCGCTTTACTACTTCTCACCCCAATGCTTTTTCAGATAATTTAATCGAAATTTATGCCGAAGTTCCTAAATTGGTAAGCTTCCTTCATCTTCCGGTACAAAGTGGCTCTGATCGAATTTTAAGTCTTATGAAACGTGGTCATACGGCACTTGAATATAAAAGTAAAATTCGTCGCATTCGGGAAAAACGTCCTGACATACAAATTTCATCTGATTTTATTGTTGGATTTCCTGGCGAAACAGATACGGATTTTCAAGCGACTATGGAGTTGATTGATCAAGTTCGCTTTGATCATAGCTTTAGCTTTGTCTATAGCCCAAGACCGGGAACACCCGCAGAGTCAATGCTTGATGATGTGCCAATGAGTGTTAAAAAAGAACGCCTGCGCCTATTACAAGAAAAAATTAATGGCTATGCTATGGGATACTCTCAGGCTATGATTGGCTCGGTACAAAAAGTTTTAGTCTTATCTCATGCCAAAAAAGATCAATTAGAGTATTCGGGTAAAACGGAAAATAATCGGACTGTCAACTTTGTTGCAGCTCGTGACTTAATTGGTGAAATGGTCGATGTCAAAATAACTCAAGCTTTTCCAAACTCGCTTCGAGGTGAACTTGTCTAAAGCATTTAGCAGCCAAATTTCTTTTGAACCCATCGACAATGAACGCTTGGCAAATTTATCAGGTCAATTTGATCAACACCTAAAATCTATCGAAAAAAGCCTAGCTGTTTCAATTTCAAATCGTGGAGAAGTATTTAAAATTTCCGGGCTCGAAGCTGATGTAATCAGTTGTAAAAAGGTGTTGAAACAATTGTATCTCGACACTGCAACCAGCATATTGGATAACGAAAAAATTCACCTAGCCCTGCAAGCTGTTTTGTTGTTAAATGCAGAAAGTTCTGAGATTATTACCAAAGTATATAACCATGCTAATGATGAAATCAGCATTCATACTGGTAGAGCTGTTATCAAACCGAGAGGGGAAAATCAATCTCGTTATATTAACCGAATTTTACAGCATGATATTAACTTCGGCTTAGGCCCAGCAGGCACAGGAAAAACCTACTTAGCGGTTGCTTGTGCTATTGCCGCCTTAAATGAAAATCAAATACGCCGTCTTATTCTTACTCGACCAGCCGTTGAAGCAGGCGAAAACTTGGGCTTTTTGCCCGGTGATTTATCACAAAAAATTGATCCTTATTTACGCCCCTTATATGATGCCTTGTACGATATGATGGGATTTGAAAAAGTCAACCGCCTCATTGAACGACATGTGATTGAAGTAGCTCCTTTAGCTTTTATGCGAGGTCGCAGCTTAAATGAGTCCTTTATTATTTTAGATGAAGCACAAAATACCACCAGCGTTCAAATGAAAATGTTTTTAACCCGAATTGGTTTTGGCTCAAAAGTGATCATTACAGGCGATCCAACCCAGGTTGATTTACCCAATAAAATGACTCCTGGCTTAAGTCATAGTCTACAAATTCTTAAAAATATCAAAGGGATCAGTTTTACTCAATTTGAAAATAAAGATGTGGTTCGCCACCCTATCGTGCAACGTATTGTAAATGCTTATGATAAATATGAACGAGAGCAACAGCAAAAAAATGTCCCTAGCCATTGATATTGAATTACAAATTTCAGATGAATTAAACTCTGAGCAGCTAAGTTTACCCCAAATAGAACAGATTCAACATTGGTTGGAGAATAGTTATGCTTTATATCTTCAAAAACGAGCAGATGATAGTCAAGCAAAAGCAATCGAGATCTGTATTCGTTTTAGCGGTGAAGAAGAAATTAAATACTTAAACGCTACTTATCGTCAACAAGATAAAACTACAAACATTTTATCTTTTCCTTCAGAGCTACCCGAATTTATCAATGATTCCAACCTGTTAGGTGATCTTGTCATTTGCCATTCAGTGGTTGAACAAGAAGCAATTGAACAGCATAAGTCCTTAGAGGCACATTGGGCACATATTATTATCCATGGTTTTTTGCACCTGCTGGGATTTGATCATGTCAAAGATGATGAAGCCAAGCTAATGGAAAGTTTGGAAATAAAGCTTCTTTTAGCTTTGGGGTTTAATGATCCATATCAATAAAAACAAATAGCTACCCTCCTCAATAATCATCTCATGTAGATAAGAAACGACTAATTCTATTTTAAATCAATTTTGAGTTTGAACTCAAAAACATTAAATGGTAGGATATTTGCTCCTAATTTTACAGAGTAACTACATGAACGATCGATCTAGTCAGACTTCCACTTCACCCAGTGGGAGTCCGGCTGAAAAAGAAAACGAAGGAAGGTCTTGGTTAGAACGCATTGGCCACGCCCTGATCGGTGAAATAAGTAGTACTGTTCAAATTCTCGAATTGCTTAGAGATGCCAAAAAACGGCATATTATTGGCAATGATGAACTCTCTATGATCGAAGGTGTTTTAGAAGTAAAAGAAACACAAGTTCGAGAGATTATGCTCCCTCGTTCACAAATGATGGTATTAAAAATTGATGATCCCATCGAAGATGTATTAAATGAAATCGTCAGCTCATCTCACTCTCGTTATCCCGTGATTGGAGATAGTAAGGATGATATCGAAGGGATCTTATTAGCAAAAGATGTTTTAACTTATTGCTTATCCAATCAAAAAGATGATCTTAAAATAAGAGATATTCTTCGCCCAGCTGTTATTATTCCTGAAAGTAAACGCCTCAATGTTTTATTAAAAGATTTTCGAGAATTTAAAAACCATATCGCCATTATTGTTGATGAATACGGCGGTGTTTCTGGGATGGTGACAATTGAAGATGTGTTGGAGGAAATTGTTGGTGATATTGAAGATGAATATGATATTGAAGATGAAAACTCGATCATTGAACTGGGTGAAAATCAATATACGATAAACTCATTAACACCGATTGACGAGTTCAATGAATACTTTTCCGTTCACTTAAATGATGAAGAGTTTGACACGATTGGTGGTGTGGTGATGAATGCATTTGGTCATTTCCCTATGCGCAATGAAGAGATCACCATTGAGCAATTTCATTTTAAGGTTTTAAAGTCAGATCGAAGACGTATTTATTTACTACATATTACCAAGTTGTAAATGTTAACTTAGAATTGGAAGAGGATTAGTTTGCATTCCACTTCCCCCTTAGAAATTT
>CAYMMQ010000122.1:0-7179 GCA_964391585.1 uncultured Ectothiorhodospiraceae bacterium | reverse complement strand
CGTCACTTTAAAGAGCCAGTTGCTTGTGTATCTGACTCGATGACTGAAGATGCTGCGGTATTTGGTGGTCAGAAAAATATGTATGCTGGACTTGAAAATGCTAAAGCACTATATAAGCCTGAAATGATTGCAGTTTCAACGACTTGTATGGCTGAAGTCATTGGTGATGACTTAAATGCCTTTATTGGTAACACTAAAAAAGAAGGTCATATTGAAGAAGATTACCCTCTACCTTTTGCTCATACCCCAAGCTTTGTAGGGTCTCATACTACAGGTTGGGATAATATGTTTGAAGGTATTATGCGTTATTTTACTCTTAATCATATGGAAGATAAGGTTGTTGGTAGTAACAAAAAAATCAACATCGTACCTGGTTTTGAGACTTATCTTGGTAACTTTAGAGTAATGAAACGCATGATGAATGAAATGGGCGTTGGATACAGCTTATTAAGCGACCCTTCTGATGTGCTAGATACTCCAGCAGATGGAAAGTTCAGAATGTATGATGGTGGAACGTCTTTAGATGAAGTGAAAGATGCTCCTAATTCGATTGATACTTTATTTTTACAACCTTGGCAGTCGGTTAAGTCACGTAAGACAGTTAAAAATACTTGGCACCAACCAGCTACAGATATCGCAATACCTATGGGACTAGCAGGAACTGATGAGTTTTTAATGACTGTTTCTAAACTTACTGGTCAACCTATTGCTGACTCATTAACGCGTGAACGTGGTGTATTAGTTGATATGATGACGGATAGCCATACTTGGTTACATGGTAAAAAATTCGCTATCTACGGTGATGCCGATTATGTATTAGGTATGACTCGTTTCTTACTTGAAATGGGAGCAGAACCTACTACAATCATGTGTAGCCATGCTAACAAGCGCTGGAGAAAAGCTGTAGAAAAGTTACTAGCTGACTCTCCATATGGAAAAGATGGTGAAGTTCATATTAGTAAAGACTTATGGCACTTCCGTTCATTAATGTTCACTAATAAGCCAGACTTTATGATTGGTAACTCGTATGGTAAATTTATCCAACGTGATACTTTACATAAAGGCAAAGAGTTTGAAGTACCATTAATCCGTTTAGGTTTCCCAATCTTTGACCGTCATCACTTACACCGTGATACAACTTTAGGTTATGAAGGTGCGATGCATATTCTTAAAACGCTTACAAATGCTGTATTAGAGCGTCTTGATGAAGACACTCGTGGAATGGGCACAACTGACTATAATTACGATTTAGTTCGCTAAGATAGTTAAATATATAAACCTGAAGTAAATACTATATTACTTCAGGTTTAATTAGAGAGGTGCTTATGCCTAGTGTAATGATTCGAGTTAAAGATAATGGCGAGTTGTTGTTTTATATCGCCAAAAAAGATCAAGAAGATGTTATTGCTTCGGTTGAAATTGATAATGAAAATGAATGGGGTGGTGAAGTAGAACTCACTGATGGGGAAAAATATTATATTGCTCCCATTAGTCCTCGACCTTCATTTCCAACCACATTACGTTTTAAACGAGCTTAATAATTTTAAGGAGAAAATCATGGCTTTAAAAATTGTAAGAGATATTTGTACGGCTTGTGGAGATTGTGAACCTGTTTGTCCTACAGATTCTATTAAACCGTTTAAAGGTGTTTATGCAATTGATGCTGATACATGTACAGAATGTGAAGGTGAGCATGATGTGCCTAAGTGTTTAGAAGTTTGTATGGAAGATGACTGCATTATAGCCGCATAAAATTTTCCAAGTATCACTGGTATATGTATCAGTAATTTATTTAAGTTCACTGGTATGTTGATATGTAAATAAAACTCCAATTACCACTTATGTAAAACAGTGTATGTAAAACAGTGGTAATTGGTAAATTTCAGGGAATTAAATATGAGTGCTTCACCTTTATCTAATGAAATTGCTCTTCGCATTGCGCTTGCAGCTAGAGAACTCCCCGATGTAAATGCGGCTAAGTTATTAGCTGTATTAGATGATGCGATAGGGTTACCACCCACCACTGAAAAATTATCAAGCTTAACTGTTAAAAGTTTAATGAAAGCTAAAGAAGATGAATTTTCTGATATTGATGTCGCTAATATCAAGTCTGCATTAAGCATTTTAAAAGGTGAGAACGAGACAGAACAAGAAGTGCTACCTGAAATTTTTCCATACCAGGAAAATGAAATGCCTAATAGTATTCGGGTGGCTTTTGCTTCAAATAATGGCGAAAAATTAGATGGGCATTTTGGTTCATGTTCACGTTTTTTAATTTATCAAGTGTCTAAAGATGAAAGGCGCCTAATTGCAATTCGCGATACAAATGATAAAAATATTGCCAATAATAGCGATACTGGGGTTGCTGAAGATAAAAATGTCTTTAGAACCAGTTTAATTAATGATTGTCAGATTTTATTTGTGGTTTCTATTGGTGGTCCAGCTGCTGCAAAGGTGATAAGAGCCGGTATACATCCCATTAAAAAAGCTCAAATATGTTTAGCTTCTGAGGAAATTAGTTCATTACAAAAAATTATTTCACAAAATCCTCCTCCTTGGTTAGCTAAGATAATGGGACATAGTCCTGAACAACGCATACGCTTTGAACAACAAATTGCTGATTAGGAGGTGGTTGATGATTACTGCAGAGCAATTAAGACAAGTAACAGACTTTGTTAAACAGCAAGATCTTATCTCTGAAGTTGTTGTAGATAAATTACGTCAGACCTTTTTTAATATTCATTTTACTTATTGTATGGATGATGATGTTTGCGCTGCTAATCCAGTCGTTGAATCACCTTCATTTAACTTATATCTCATTGATAGTCGAGAACACTGCCTTTGTTTTACCAGTGATATTAATATTGCTAGTGGTATTGTTGTTGCCGAAATAGAAGAAGACTAAATACAAGCAAATGGTTGAAGAAAATGATATTAGCATTCCAAAGGCTGATTGCAGTGCTTGTCCTCATAGAAAGGATCGCCTAACTCGCGGCTTATGCTCCCCAGGTGATACCTGTGTTAAAGCGATGAGTGGTCGTCAAATTGCACGTTTTTTTTCCATTAATCCTGATTTAGCTGACTTTTACTCTGGAGATGGATTTTGGGAACGCAGAGCAATTGCTGCACGATATATCTCACAAAAACGTCTGTTGGAGATGATTAATGATCCAGATGAAGTGGTAAGGCGGGTTTTAGCTTATCGTTTGGATGTTGAAGAATTACCCCCTTTTATCCATGATCCAGACAGGGAAGTTCGAATTACCGTAGCGGATAGGTTACCTACCCATCAGCTGGAAAAAATGGTTGATGATGATGACTATATGGTGCGCCAATATGTCGCAAAACGATTGAGTGTCGGTCGTTTGTTTCGCATGATAACCGATAAAGATCGACATGTTCGGATCACAGTTGCTTCAAGACTGCCAACAGAAAGCCTAGGCTTAATGCTTTATGATGATAGTGAAGAAGTACGAAGAGTTGTTGCAGACCGAATTGATGCAGAATTACTCAAACCATTACTTAAAGATCAAGACTGGCTAGTTCGATTTACGGCTTGCCAACGTGCATTAATTGATGATCTAACACTACTATTAGATGATGAAGATCAAGATGTTAGAACTTGTGCTTTAGAGCGTTTGGAGCAATATACTGCTGAACAAAATAAAACTAAATAAACGATAATAAGTGATAGTATCATATGCACCCATTCTCTATCTATATAAAAATTCTTGCTAAAGGGGGCAATGGTATAAACTCATTGAGCCAAGAACAAGCCTATCAAGCTATGAAAATGATCACTTGTTATGATGTTGAAGCAGAACAAGTAGGGGCTTTTTTAATGTTGCTTCGATTAAAAGAACTAAGTGCTGATGAATTAGCCGGCTTTACACAAGCATTAAGAGACAGCATTCCTAGTTCAGGTAGTTTTCATCCTGATATCGACTGGGCAGCTTATGAAGGTAAAAAACAGCAATTACCCTGGTTTATTTTAGCGGCTTTAATACTTGCCAAACAAGGTTATTCGACTTTTATGCATGGTATGAATTGCGATGATGGCAAGCTATATGTCAAGCAAGCTTTGCTTGCACTAGATATAATTCCTGTAAAAAATTTATCACAGGCTGAAGCTCAATTAAAAAATACCAATTTTTGCTATCTTGATATTAATAGCATTTCTAGTTTAACAATGGAACTTATTGAAAAAGAACAACTATTTTCTTTAAAAACTCCATTGCGCTCCATTGCTAAGGCTCTAAATCCTATGGAAGCAACTTTATCTGTTATAGGCGGAGCTTCAACAGTTTTTGCTCAAATTCATCAACAGGCAGCACAATTATTACAACAAACTAAGGCTGTTATTATGGAAGGTGCAGGAGGGGAGTTTGAAAGAATCCCTGATAAGTCAATGGATATTTATGGTGTAAACAATGATCTTCTATGGCATGAAACTTGGGATAAATCAACTTCAATTGAGCCGATTAATGATGACAAACTTGATTTAGAGTATTTTAAAGCGGTATGGCAAAATAAAGAAAAAGATGATTATGCTGAAAATGCAGTTATTGGGACTTTAGCAATCTTAATTAGAGCATTAGAACTTGAGATAAAAGTTGACGATGCACAAAAACTTGCACAAACCTGGTGGCATACAAGACTTCAAACATGACATTAATTCATTAAAATTAGGAATTATCATTATGGATATAACTCAAATTGATAAAGTGAGTTTTGAACAGCTTTGTGATGAGGCTGTGGTTACGGCGGAGCATCATGTCTTGTTAGAGGCTTTGCAACAAGAAATACCACAATTGAACTTTGAGTTGGTTTTAAGTCGTGGTGGTTGGCACCGCATTGGTGGTGTGGTTGATGATGAGTATAAAAAAATAACAGATAACTTATCAATTTGGTGTGAACTAGAGTGTGATAATGATGTTAATGTATTGATGGATAAATACCTTGATGCTAATTATTTGGTCACTAACTTGGCAGGAAAAACTCATTATTTTAGCGCATCATATGGTGATAAGATTACTGATTTTATTCAGTTTGAAGTTGAAGAGTTAGTTGAAGTGGTTGATAGAGTATTAATTGATCTAGATGACTTTCCAGATTCCATTGAAGAAGTTATTAATCCATTAGATTATACACGCCTAGATTCTATTGCTATATCTAAACCTAAATATAAATTTCGTCGAGTCACAGATATCAGTAATTTACTTGAAAGTGGCTTGTTATACGAACGAATTACAAAAAATTTACAACGTTTTTTCGCAGACTGGCAGCAAAGTAGTGCGGCTGAAAACAAACCATTTTGTCATTATTGGATCCTTGCATTACGCGATTATCAAGATAGCGACAATGATATACGCATTATCGCCAAACCTGTCAGTTGTTATGCGGAAAAATTACCATCATTACCACCAAGTGAATCATTACATGGCACTGAGCTTTGTAACGCAGTAAACAATTATGACCGCTTATTAGGTTATAATTTTTCTTGGTTTTTTATTATGTTAAGCAGTAAAGGAAGTAATTATAGCCTTGCTCAAGCCGTGTTAAAAGATCAGATGGGGGCTTATGATTATTTAACCGCTAAAGATCTAAAAGTACTCAGGCATTGGGAAGAGCAACCTTATAGTTTGTAATGGCTTTAGTCGATGGTATTAATTGATAGACTTGTGTTTTTTTGATTTTTTAACCATTTTCTAACGACTAAAAAATAAAAGAAAAAGTTTGCGATAAAAACGAAACAAGTTTTAATTAGATTAGTCATATTGGTATAAGCATTTTCTGAATTAGGCTCTAATACTGAATATTGAGGCTTATCTGGTTTTGTATAAACGATTACTTTTTTACCTACAGGGTAACGCTGAATAAGATGTTGCGCCCTAAACTTTCCATGGCTACTAAGTTCACTCAAAAAATAATCCCAGTCTCTTTTTTTCGCATAATAATGACTGTTAATTTTAAAAACAGCCTTTGATTCAGTATATTGTGCATAAATTTCAGCATACCAGCGCATATCATCTTTACCATATTCATGTATGGATTTAAGTTTTGATTCGCTAATAATGGCTTCTTTATTTGGCCATGTCTTTGCATCTAGCATCTGATAGAGATCCAAGCATATAACGGGTAAGAAAAAAATTGTCATAAAAGCTAAAATACAAGTTGGAATAATATAAAATGTGTATAAAAGAAATTTCATAAGAATCCAATTAAGAGAGTGAGTTACATTGACATCATTAGATAAAGATTATCAAGAGTTCGATTGGGTTAAAAATAAACAATGGCAAACTAATAACATTAGTTCATTATCTCTTTATTTGCAAAGACAAAAAAGAAAAATAACTATTTTTTTTAGCATACTATTTCTTTTAGCGGCTGTACCAAGTTTAAACGCTATGTTAATGGGGCATAATAGCGGTATATGGCTAGTGGCCATCATATTATTTATTCCTTTTTTATATGCATGGTATGACTATCTCAAAAGTAAATTTGATTACAAACGCTTTGGTGATGGTCAATGCCTTTTAACGCCTTTCCCTGGAAAAATTGGTGCTAAGCTTGGAGGACAAATTAAATTGACAGGTGAGTTTCCACATGATGGAAAATACAGAGTAAGTTTGCACTATAATAATAAAAAAAGATGGAATATAACTGAAAACATTGCTGCTCAGCCAACTATTGATGGAGTTAGTCTTGATTTTTTATTTGATGTTCCTTTAACTATTCCAATGGATCCATACAACTCTTGTTTTTTTGAATCTAGTTCCAGAGAAGGTATACATAGGTGGATAATTTTAGTAAGCTTTGAGTACAGTAATGAACAATTTTATCTTATAAAATTTAATATACCCGTCTATAATTAGAATTTAATTTATAATAAGTTCCAGATAAAAATATGCAAATAAAATTTGATTTTAGAGGGTTGTCAGGAATTGTCGTAGTTGTTATTGCAGTTCTTGTTGTCATAACTCGTCTGTTAAGTGTGGGGGAGGTAAATGATCCCGCCCTGAAAAAAGCCGTTCAGCAACAACTTTTAATCGATTCAATAAGTGAAGTATCAGAATATCTTAAGCAAAAAACATATGATGAACCAGATAATCTGGATATTGTTAACCAGCTTAGTTTAAAGCTTGTTGATATTAAAAAGCTTAGAACCAGTCAGAAACT
>CAYMMQ010000121.1:3012-7220 GCA_964391585.1 uncultured Ectothiorhodospiraceae bacterium | reverse complement strand
AAATTAGAAGTTCAAATTATTTTCCACTTGACAATCTGATTATAATTGTATTATATTTAAATAAGTTAATTTTTAACTGTATTTAATATTTATAACTGTGATAAAAAAAAGAATTATTAACCTCACTATTGTTGTTTTTATTCTATTTCAAGTCTTGCCTTTTATTCAAAAAAAACCTATTTCTATTCCAAAAACTAACTTTAAAATCAACCCTGGTTTTTTCTCGTTTTTAAAACCATTTGATGTTAATACAGCCAATTTAGCTAGTGTTTCAGCCACTCTTTCAAATCCTCGTTTCTCTTATTATGCTAAAGTTAGTGGCGCCCACTCAGCAAATGACACAACAATCCTTATTCAAAGCTCAAGCAATCCTGATAATGATACAACTCATCTTTTTCCAAATGATACTGTTTCTGTCGGACCTAATCCAGACTTAACTGTTGGCTCTATAATTGATTCAACTAATTTTGCTTTGCAATCCGGATTAACTGTAGGAGCTTCTGATGGTGATCCTGTTTATGCTACTCAATCAGGTAGCTTAACTGTTCAATTAACCCTTAACAATATGACCATACCAGCGAACGGATACATTCAAGTTACTATTCCAGCGGTTAATACTGGCAACAGCCAAAATGATGGCTCACCAGATACAGCGGCGACTGTTGCTGCCAATGGTTTTGATGCCAATGGAATAGCCGACACTGATATTGCCACTTCAGGAGGAACCGGCTGTACCTGGACTGGATCAGAAACTTGGACTGTTGGAACCAATAGTACTGATCATATCTATAAACAAGTAACCTCAACTCCATGTACTGGTGGAACCGTAATTGTTACTATTGACAACAATCCTGGTTTGGTTAATCCAGCCCCATCAACAGCTGATTCTCTTCAAGGAGTAGCTGAAGTCTATAATATCACTGTTGGTGGTTATGATTCAGGCGATCAACCAGTTGTTCCAGTAATTAATACTAAAGTCGCACCTGTTGAAGGAGTTTTAGTTTCAGCAACAGTTGATGAATCTCTTCAAATGTATGTTTGCGGAGTTAATGGGTCTACCCGCGCCGCAGTTGGAGACACCTCAAACTGCTATTCATCTCCGCCAGCCACTATTTGCGGTAATGCCACCCTTGATGTTAATACCAACCCATACGGAGTAGATTTTGGCTCTAACATGTCCTCTGATACTTTTTATGATGCATCTCAATTTATAAAAATTAATACTAATGCTCCTAGCGGATACTCTGTAACAATTGAAGAAAACGATCAAATGGGTAAAGATGGAATTACCTGTACTGGAGCAAGTGCTGGAGAATCAGATAGCTGTATTAAAGATACGACTGGTGATGATGGCACTGCTGATCAAAACACTGTTGCTGATTGGAACACGCCTTCAGACACTGACGGTCATGGTCTTGGATACTCTCTTGAAAACGAATCATCAGATACTGATGCTACTTTTGATTATCTAGATACATCTAATTTTGCTACTCGCCAAATTCCAGATCTTGAAGCCAGTGAACAACCAGTTCAAATTATGTCTAATACTGGACCTGTTAGCGGTTCCGGCGCTTTTGTCTGTTATCGATTAGCTTTTTCAGCCACACAACCAGCAGGTTATTATTTTAATAAAATTAAATATACAGCAGTAGCATCATTTTAAAATGGATAATATCCTACCCAAATTATGAATAAATTATATTCGACAGTAAAAACGAAATCATTTTTCACCTCTATTAAAGGATTATCTATCCTAATAGCTCTTTTCATGACGACTGCCTCCTTATTTACCAATAATGTTCATGCTCAAGAGTTGCCTTTACAAGTTGCTCCTGCAAGACAACAAATAACCTTAAACCCTGGAGAAAAATCAGCTGTAAATATAAAATTTTATAATTTAGGAAAAACACCAATCAGCGGTTTTGTTCAAGTGGCTGATTTTATTGTTGACAATAATCAAGGAACACCAAGAATCATTGATCAATCAGCCCAAATTCTTCCCCGTTTTTCAGCTGCTTCTTGGATAACCATTCCTTATAAACAAATTACCATTGCCCCTAATGATCTAGTTGTTTTTCAAGCAAAGATCGAGGTTCCGACAAATGCCCGACCAGGAGGAAGATACGCTGCCGTCTACTTAGAAACCACTGGTACATTACCTCAATCAGCCAACACAACTCAACAAGCAGGGAGCGCAATCACCCACCGATTAGCTTCTTTAATTTATATTCGTGTTGCTGGTCCGATTGCTGAAAAAGCATTGATCTCCCAATTATTTAGTCCTAGCTTTTATGAATATGGACCGATTAATGTTAAAAGCGAAATTTTAAATCGTGGCGATTATCATATCAGACCAAAAGGCGTTATGAGCTTAACCAATATGTTTAACGGCATTGTTGACCAATCCTCCATCAAGGGAGTTAATATTTTCCCTGATGTTTCCAGAACTTATAAAAACTCTCTGGGTCAAAAATGGATGATGGGTCGTTACAAAATTAATTTAGCTGTTTCTTATGGCTCTCAAGGCAAAGCTTTAGAAAGATTTATTTATGTTTGGGTTTTTCCATGGAGAGTAGCAACAGCTGTTATCTTAGCAATTATTATTATTAGCTACCTGCTTTATCATTTTTATAAAGTTACTCGTAGCCGTCAAACCGAACTTGAAAAAGAAATGGGAAAGGAACAAGAAGAAATAGAAAAGCTAAAAACCGAACTTAAGAAAAGGCATGAATAAAAAACCATTTGTCACTATTTTTACTCTTACCAGTGCCATTCTCACTTCATTGTTCTTTTCTTTAATTATCTTTCAACCTCCAAAACAACCATCAGGATCAACTGTTTTAGGCCAAAAAACATCATCTTCTGATCCAATTACTGTTTCTGCCTCTATTGGTCAATATAGGTTTACTCTGTTTGGATATACTTCCCCTACTTCCTTAGTTAGTTTCCAAGGATTAGGAATCTATGACCAAACTTTTTCTGATAAATCCGGTTATTTTGAATTTAAAAACCGATTCTCTCCTTTTTCTCCTCGTGAAGCTTGTTTAACTTCTCAAGATCAATTTGGAAGATTAACTAAACCTGTTTGTTTACCTCCTTTTCCAACTTCTTATAATGTTAGCATTGGTCCAGTAATTATGCCTCCAACAGCGTCTCTTGATCCACCAGCTGGCGGAGATTATTTTATTGGTGATGAAGTTATCTTATCTGGCCAAACAATACCTAATACAAAGGTTGATTTATCAATGTTTACTAAAAATAAGGCCGTAAAAAACCCAATAATGGCCAAAAGCTTTTTCAGTTTAGTCAAACCAGTTAATGCTTTCACTTTTCCTCAACTAATAACCAAATCCGATGATCAAGGTAACTTCTCAATTGCTCTTCCATCTTCTAACTCAAAAACATTTCGTTTGTTTACAAATGTCAATTATAAAAACCAAGCTTCACCAAAAAGCATCTCTCTTAGTCTAAAAATTCTACCTATCTGGATGATTATCATAAAAATGTTTCTTTTACTCTGGTCAGTGATAAAATCACGTTTGTTTGAAATTATTATTTTAGGGGAACTTGTCGCTATTGCTTATTATCTTTATCGACGGTACTTTCATCCATACACGATCAGTAAAAATAAAGCTATGGTGGTGAGAAAGAAAAATTCCTTAATGATTTCCAAAGAAAGCTAAATTTCAGCCATTAATTAAAACTCAGATGGGCCTTTTGTGGTAAAACAGTCTCTTTTACTTTCACCTCTAAGTAATATTCTCCTTTTTTTCCTGAAGAAACATCAAAAACAGCTTTTCCAAAATTATCAGTTAAACCTTGAATAATATTAATTTTTAAATTAGGATTATTACCTAAAACAACCTTTTTACCCATAACTCCTAAACCTTGATTGTTTAATATAAAGACACTAATCCTTATTTTTTCACGCCCGTTTGCATTTGCTCTTAAAGGAGAGACAAATAAATAGGAATTATCTATGGAAAAAGATTGTTTGCTAACACTGGCCCGTCCAACAAAATATCGTGCTTCATAAAACCAAAAGAAAACAGAAAAAAGAAGTAATATAAGTAAGAATATTGAAAAAATCACTACGACTCTTTTCATGTTGTTGTCCTCTGCTTTAATTTTGTAAATTTTAGCTTGGTCTTGTTTCTTAAAAGCAAAGGTTAGTAAAAGTATACATAAAATTAAATATAAATGTCAAA
>CAYMMQ010000121.1:0-2912 GCA_964391585.1 uncultured Ectothiorhodospiraceae bacterium | reverse complement strand
CCTGAAACAACGTAGTAGCAGACTTTAGTCTGCGCCAAAAAGTATAAAAACAATCCTTAGCCTCAAAAATATGGCTTTAAAAACAACCCTAACACTAAATACAGTGTTTAGAGCTTAGGAATAAACATAATTTAAATTTGTAAAAATATAGCATACTTTAGGTATAGTTGCTAATTTAAGTTTAATACCTCTACTTTATCCATTTAATTTTTTTAAAAATTTCTTAATAAATTTTTAGAGTTTATTCTATTTCTCTTTCATTTTTAAAGATTTATAAAAAAGAGACCTGTTTTATGTTCATCATCCCCTCTTCTTATCTTACTATAACAACTATTTACTATAAGACTCTTGTTGCTGTTTGATATATTAAAGTAATTAAAAATACACTGCGGTAATTAAATTAAATTCAATTAAACATTATTACAGGATTAAAGAAGCTATTCCCTCTTAAGCCTGATTTCACGTCAGTTAATATCACAAAATATATCAAAATACCTCTTGACAAAGTTATTATTATAGTATTATTATTAAAGTATATGAACAACCAGTATAATCTGTATAATTTAGAAGCCTTATTTAAAAAATACCTCCTTGCGGGAATTGGATTTCGAAAAAAATTGAGTCATGTCACTATTAAGAATTATCTTTCTGATCTCCGCCATTTTTTAGGCTGGCTAACATTTTATTTAAAAACTCACTCTGAAAAAACTAAGGCTATTACAAAAAAATTCGAGGTTGACTTAGCAACTATTACTCCTGATATTATTCAAGGCTACAAATCTTACCTTTTACAAAATAATGTTCCTATTAAAACCGCTAATCGACGCTTGTCAACATTAAGAAAATTTTGCTCATTCTGTATTAATCAAGGTTGGATGAAAGAAAATCCAGCCAAAAAAATACTTAATCAAAAAATATCATCAACCCTTCAAAAATCTGATAAAGACAAACAGACGTTAAATAAGTTCTCACGTGATCTTTGTAATTCAGGCTTTAGTAAAGCCACAATAAAGAATTATTTGTCAGACGTACAGGAGTTTCTCAATGTTATAAGTTCTAATAATTAATCTTATGATGGTTTTAAAATCAATATACTCAACACTTAGGGATTGGTTCGACCCAAGCTTGGAAGGCAGTCCCTATGATCCTGAATACAGGATAAGACAAAATGAAAAGAAAACACAAAAACAAACTGAGAATAAGGCTTGGCATAATCGCCGATGGGCAAGAATTTAACAATTAACGATTGATGAATGATGATTAACGATTAACGAATAAAGAATAACGATTGATGAATGATGAATTATGAATGATGATTAAAGAATAATGATTAAAGAATGAAGAATAACGATTAACGAATAAAGATTGAAGATTTATGAATAAAGAATTATGAATAACGAATATAAAAAAATAAAAACATTTACCGATTTAAAGGCCTGGCAAGAAGGTCACCGGTTAGTAGTGTCTATTTATAAAATTACCGATAGTTTCCCCAGAAAAGAGGTTTATTCACTAACCGATCAAATGAGACGGGCGGCAGTATCAATTACCAGCAATATTGCCGAAGGGTTTGGAAGACGAACGTACAAAGAAAAAACGCATTTCTTTTATCAAGCTAAAGGATCGCTAATTGAGCTTAAAAATCAGATATTAATCGCTAAAGATGTCGGTTATTTAGAAAAGAAATATTTTAAAGAATTGGTTGAACTGGCCAACATCGCCGATCAGTTATTGCAAGGTTTAATCAATAAAACTAAGTCGTTTATCAAACGTAAATAATTTTGACTATATGAATATGGAATCTAATCGTCAATCAAATCATCCTTCATCCTTCATCAATAATCCCTCATCCCTCGTTTCTCATCCTTCATCAATCATCAATCATCTCTCATCCTTCATCAACATATTCTTCTCTTCTCTTAAACGGCGTAAGCTTCTTTTGTTTTCCACGCTCGTTATGATTATTGTTCTACCTATCCTCTACCTCACCTTTCGCTATCAAAAAAAGGCCGAGGCAGCGTGGATGAATAATAACTGGCTTTATCGAACAACGTTAACTATTGGCAACACAGGAAGCGCAGACAGCAATAAAAAAGTTAAATTTGACATCGATACGGCGACTTTGATTTCTGCTGGCAAAATGCAGTCAGACTGCGGTGACTCCAGATTCACTGATATTAACGGACGTGCTCTCAACTACTATATTGATACGGCCGGTGGCGCCTGCAACACTGCCAGCACTGATTATTATGTCCTTGTGCCAACTATCTATGCCGGCACAACCGTACTCTATCATTATTATGGTAATCCTTCCGCTCAAAACGGTACCCAATCTTCCCAGTTCTCCGAGGCGACTTTTACTCCTACCTCAGGCCCGACTACAGGAAGCGAAGAACAATCCCCCGGCCCAGTGGCGTATTGGAAGTTTGATGAAGGGTATGGAACAACCGCAAATGATTCAACCCAAAATAATAATAACGGTACCATCCAAACCTCTACTTGGAAAACTGAAGGCATGTGTGTTTCTGGAAAGTGTCTATACTTCAACGGTAGTGATGAAGCAGTTTACGCCGCAACTAACAACAGCCTACATCCAGATTATTTCTCAATCAGCATGTGGATAAAACCAGACCAATACAGCTCCAACACCAATGTTGGTTATATCCTTGCTGATAATTATGGAAGTAGCACAGACTGGATTTTTTATCTCAGTAACACAGGAAAACTTGCACTTAGACCTCATTCAGGAACTGATAGAAAAGGTAGTTCTACAATTCCTTTAAATAAATGGACTCATGTATCTGCTACTTATGACGGTTCAACAATTAATTTGTATGTGAATGGAAAATATGACGGGGGTGGATCTTCTAGTGGAATGGTGCACAGCACCAGTCAATTTCATATAGGTGGTC
>CAYMMQ010000120.1:5530-7310 GCA_964391585.1 uncultured Ectothiorhodospiraceae bacterium | reverse complement strand
TTTTTAATATCTGCACTATTTATCTGTACAGTGTTTGTTACGGGTTGTTTGCTAATATCACCTTTCCAAGCATGTCCATAAACAATTTCATACGTCGCAGGATAGGTATCACCTTCAAGTTTAAATTGCTCATAAGCTTCTAACATCGCATAAAAGGTTTTTTTGCCTAATAGTCCTTTTTGTCTGTCGCTCAAGTGGTTTTGTGCGCCGATATTTTTTAAATCCCGAACGAGAGTTTGTACTTTGTTATATTCCATCATAATTTTTTCGGTATCCGTGACTGAATCACTTAAACCACTTGCACGCATGGCATCAGCAATATCATGCATATCAATAAATTCATTGACGTGTTTGCTGTTAGAAACTTGTGCCCAGCTTTGTTTTAATTCTTTTAAGGTCTCAACGCCAAAAGTAGAAAATAATATAAAACCCTGTGGGGCAAGCACTCTTTGAAGTTCTGCAAATAATAAAGGATAGTTTTCACACCACTGAATCGTGAGGTTGGAAAAGATCATATCCACTTTATTATTTTTTAATGGTAACTGCTCAGCATCGGCACCAAGGTAGTTAATATTTGAGCTGGTATTATTTGCTGAAAAAAACTGTTTAATTTTTGCACTAATACTCTGCTCTTGAGTAGGATTATTTTTGTTTTTGGCAAAACGAAGCATTTCTTTGGCAATATCAAGGCAGATAATTTTTGCATCAGGATACATTTTGGCTAAATACGGGGTGCTATAACCTGTTCCAGATCCTAAGTCGAGAATCGTTTTTGGCGCAGATTTGATCCAGTGCAAGCGTTCTAATAAGCGAGTGGCAACCTCTCTTTGTAAAAAAGCGGCCTGATCATAACTTGTAGCTGCTTGATTAAATGATGCTGTGATGGCTTGTTTGTCGAATTGTTTGTTCATTAGCAGTTTATGTTGTTACCCAGATTACGCTTCGCTGATCCAGGCTACGTTCTTAATTATACCAGAATATGTATGGGCAAACGGCTGATTAAGCCACTTTTAAATAATCACTATTTTCAGAATGAATAAGATCACCTTTACGTTCCAACACAAAATAACCACGACTTAATAGCTCGCTTTTAACATCATCATTAAAATAAAATGAAGCCATTGCGCCATAAAGTTTATAGTCGTTGTAGATAGGATACAATTTCTTAAAATTATTAAACTTTCTATCTAACTTATCCACGTCCTTTAAATGTGCTTTATACTTAACTTCAATAATCGCAACGCAATCTCCATTCGTTAAAAATAAATCGTATTCTTCTTGAATATTACCGCGATGTTTAAACATACCTTTAGTGATATCATCAAAATTAATTTCCCCCAAATGAAGATCATCGATCAAGCTATTAAAAAAGAAATCCTCTGCAACATCACCTTGATTTTGAGCAACATTTCCATATAACTCACTAAGTCGTTGGATTTTACGATCGGTTTCTTTTTGATAACCTTTCAATTCTTTATTATCAACTGCCAAACTGGCGACTAATTCTTTTAATTCATCATCTGTCATAATAATCACCTATAAATAATAGTCATATTCTATGCTTAAGTATCCCTTACTTCAATATTCATTTTGAATATACAAACAAGCATTGTCATCGGCCGTTCATAAAATAGTTAGGACTTAGCAGTCTTGCCGAATTAATATAAAAATAATAAATCCCCCTCAATCCCCCTTTTTCTAAGGGGGAGGTAATCAGTGCATATTATCCATCATTTTCCTAAGGGGAGGTAGTCAGTGCATATTACCCATCATTTTCCTA
>CAYMMQ010000120.1:3876-5430 GCA_964391585.1 uncultured Ectothiorhodospiraceae bacterium | reverse complement strand
ACAAATTTTGGCGTTGCTGTTAGCATAATCAGTTGCGTCACTTGCTTGCTGAGTAATTTTGTTAATGCAATGGCAAGCAAGCCGCCCAAAGACCAACCAATTAAAATAAGTTCTCGATTTTGTGGTATTTGTTTGCACAATAACTCGGTTATTTCAGTTAAATCAAGCTTATCGCCGGCTTTTTCACTGCCCCCATAACCGGGCAAGTCTAAGCACAAGGTTTCATAATCGTGATTAAGGATCTCACAGACATCATGCCAAATACCACGATTCATTCCCCAACCGTGTAAAAACACCATTAACGGCTTATTCACAACTCATACTCGCTTTTATTTTTACGATGCTTTCAATCAATTGTTCAAGATGTTGTGGTTGGTGGTTTGCCGAAAGGGTAATACGTAGGCGAGCTGTGTTTTCTGGGACAGTCGGTGGGCGAATCGCAGTGACTAAAAACCCTTGTATTAATAATTGCTCAGATAAAGCTATTGCATCCTCATTTTTGCCAATCATAAGTGGCTGAATGGCGGTATCAGAGGCTTGAATTGTTAAACCGGCTTGTTTTGCAAGTTGCTTAAAGTAGATGATCAAAGTGTTTAACTTTTCTCTACGCCAGGCTTCTTTTTGCATGAGTTTTAGACTTTCACGGATCACTTCTGCCTGTGCTGCCGGCATTGCCGTGGTATAAGTATAAGTGCGAGAAAACTGCACAAGGTTTTCAATCAACGCAGCTGAGCCCGTCACAAATGCCCCAGCAACTCCGACTGCCTTGCCAAAAGTTGCCATATAAACCGTTATATCTTGATGTTTGAGTCCATAATATTCAGGGCTTCCTTTGCCATTTTCACCCAAAACCCCAAAACCATGAGCATCATCAAGCATTAACTCAGTTTGATGCTTTGTTGCTAAATGCAGTAAATCATTTAAGGGCGCAGTATCACCATCCATACTAAAAACCCCGTCAGAGATGATCATTTTAGTTGGAGCCTCAGAAGCCACTAACTGTTGTTCTAAGCTTTCATATTGTAAATGGGGAAAACGCGTCATTTTTGCATTAGCCGCTAAACCCGCATCAATCAAGGAGGCATGATTAAGTTTATCTTGGAAAACTTGATCGTTTTTATCTAATACGGCATTTAAAATGCCTAGGTTTGCCATATAACCACAGGAAAATAACAGACAAGCTTCAAGCGATAAAAAACTTGCTAATTCTTCCTCTAATCGTGCATGGGCAATACTATGTCCACTCATCAAATGTGATGCACCACTACCACAGCCGTATTGAGCAATCGCTTTTTGATAATGTTGTTTTAGATGCGGGTGATTCGCCAAACCTAAATAATCATTACTGGAAAAATTTAAATAACTTTTGCCATCTGCCAAGTTGACTTTTACATCTTGCGCTGTTTGCAAGTTACGCCGACTACGAAAACGCTGCTTTTGTTTTTGCAAAGTCAGTTTTTTGATTAAGTGTTGGTTAAATTTATTCATTTTCACGTTGTTTTATCTGGTAGAAAAAAGAGATAAATCCCCCTCAATCCCCCTTTTTCTAAGGGG
>CAYMMQ010000120.1:0-3776 GCA_964391585.1 uncultured Ectothiorhodospiraceae bacterium | reverse complement strand
CCCCTTTTTCTAAGGGGAAGTAGTTCGTGCGTATATTCACCCATTGAAGTAAACCTCTACTCCCCTCTTAAACCAGTGGGTTTATCCCCCTCTTTAGCAACCAAAATTAGGCGCTTTTAGGCGAGAGGGGCTAGGGGAGATTTAATCTTTTAAAAGTTAATACAATTATGCATGCACATTTGATAAACCCAGAGTTTTAAACAACAACTGATCATCATTAGTACTGGCATTATTGGTGGTTAATAGCCGTTCTCCATAAAAAATTGAATTCGCTCCAGCTAAATAACATAAAGCCTGAGTTTCATCCGACATCCCTTCTCGTCCTGCGGATAAACGCAACCAGGATGCTGGCATTAAAATTCTTGCCACAGCAATGGTTCGTATAAACTCGATGGGTTTAATTTTATCCACGCCAAACAGTGGTGTGCCTTCAACTTGAACTAATAAATTCATCGGTACACTATCAGGTTGCTTTTCCATATTAGCCAGTTGAAGTAATAGCTGAATACGATCTGCACGTGTTTCACCCATGCCTAAAATACCACCACTACAAACATTAATTCCTGTTTTTTGTACTCTAGCAATAGTATCAAGACGATCTTGATAAGTCCGAGTAGTAACAACTTTGTCGTAATACTCTTTTGAAGTATCAAGGTTATGATTGTAATAATCCAAACCGGCTTGTTTTAGTTGCTCGCTCTGTTCATCGTCTAACATGCCCAAGGTTACACAGCTTTCCATACCAAGTTCTTTAACCCCTTTGATCATGTCTAATACTTTAGGAAAATCGCGCTTATTAGGTCGCGACCATGCGGCTCCCATACAAAATCGATCTGCACCATTTTTTTGTGCTTGTTTGGCCGCATCAATCACCGCTTGTACATCCATTAAGGATTCATTTTCAATCGCTGTTTTATGGTGAGCACTTTGCGAGCAATAACCACAATTTTCGGCACAACGTCCTGTTTTGATACTTACCAAGGTACTCACCTGTATTTTATTGGCATCAAAATACTGTCGATGTAATTGCTGGGCTTGAAACATCAAGTCATTAAACGGTAAATCAAACAATTGTTCGACTTCATGGGTTTGCCAGTTATTTTTTATCATATGTTATTTATTATCCTAGTAATTCTTGATTCAGCAAACTATTATCTATTAATGAAAGATTTTATTCAATTTATCCGTTCACAATTATTATCAGACTATTGTTATCTTTGCCAACAAAAAACACAGCTTCCCATGTGTATTTGCCCAAGTTGTGTTGAACAATTAGCCAAGAATAACTTAGCTTGTCAGCGTTGTGCAACGCCTTTAGGTGTTAATGACCATAATCATAATAACGATGATTTGAAATTATTATGTGGTAACTGCCAGCAAAAACCGCCTTTTTTTGATCAGGCTTTGAGTCCATTTTTATATCAAGATAAAATGATTTACCTGATCCATCAATTTAAATACCAGCAAAAAATATTTTTAGCCCGAAATTTTGCCCAGCTTTTTTTGCAACAGAATAATATTTCAGCTCAAAACCAACATCCCGATCTGCTGCTTCCCGTTCCACTATACCAAAGTAAAATCAAACAGCGAGGTTATAATCAAGCCAATGAAATTGCCCGATTTTTAAGTCAGCAATTGAACATTGAACTTAATTATCAACTCATTAAGCGAGTCATTGATACTAAAAGCCAGCGTCATTTAAAATCAGATGCTCGTAGAAAAAATGTTGAAAATGCTTTTACACTCACTTCGGATAATACCTTGATAAAAAATAAACACCTAGTAATCATCGATGATGTGATGACAACCGGAAGCACAGTGAATGCTATTGCTAAATTGTTAAAAACAGCAGGGGCAACTCGTGTGGATGTGTGGACGATTGCTAGGGCTGGGTAATTTTATTATGGATAACGACTATGAAAATTATAATGAGCTTAAGGAATGACTATTTTTTGTTATAGGCACTTTGTCTGGACTTTAAATCGATGATAACCACCAGTAACTTTTCATTTTCCACTAGGTAAAACAATCTATAATTTCCAAGGCGATAACGATAATAACCTTCTAACTCACCTTTAAGTTTCTTAATATTAGTGCCAAAAAAAGGGTTGTTCTTTAACTGCGGATAGACAATTTCTTTTATTTTGTTATAGAGTTTGGGAGCGAGGTTCTTTTTGAGCTTAATAAAAGTATTCGTCTCTGCAATGTTAAAGTTAAGAGTCGACAATCTCAAAATCTCCATTCTTCATGTCATTGTGGCCACTTTTTAAGTTCTTTAGCAACTCTTTATCGGCTAGGATTTCATCCATTTCAGTATTATCAACATACTGAGAAGAGTTTAAATACTGTAACGTAGCATATTCTATAAAGTTAGAAAGGTTACGTTTTTGACCATCAGCAGCCAACTTAATCATCTCATAAATAGAATCTTCTACTCGCATAGTTACGGTTTTCATACTGTTATCCTAATATCATACTATTTTAAAGTACTATACCATAATTGTTCCCCTTTTTTTATTTGGTCATCATGAAACTCTAAACTTTAGTTAGCAATGTGAGTTATAATAGACTTTGAGCTAACCAGCAATAATATGATTATTAAATTACACTATTTTTCTAATGATAAAAATAAATAAACAGGTTGTAACAGTATTACTTGCAGGACTTTTGATTACTGCTAGCTTATTTATAATGAGCACATTTCTTAAAAACAAAATTCATGCATTAAATCAACAATGGAATGAAGCGAACCAGACAGCTTTTACTAAAATTGAATTGCTAGATAATTTCTATCAAAACTTTGGTTATGTTGGTTTCATTCACCATTTTAAAAATTTCTTATTAAGAAAAGATACCCTCTATCTGGTAAATGCTGAAGTGAAATTAAATGGATCAATGCAAAGTATTCAGCAATTAAAAAAATTAAAGTTGAGCGAATTTGAATTAGAACAACTAAAAATAATAGAAAAAGTTGCACTCGAATACCAGCAGAAATTATATTTACTCCAGACCTATCGAAAAGAGCACCCATCATTGAGTATCTCTGAAATGGATACGATTGTTCGTGTTAAAGATGAGCCCGCCGCCATTGCATTAGAAAAACTAAAACAATCGTTTAATGCAATAGGAAAAGAAGAAAAAGCCAGAATAAAGGAAAAGCTCGAACTGGCTATTGATTATCTGTATTTGTTAATTTATTTTCTCGTCCCTGTTGTGGTATTGGTGACTTTCGGTTATATCGTTTATATTTTAAGGCTTGATAAATCATTCAATGAAATTAAAGCGGTGTTTATGTCTTCTCCTTCTGCATTGATTCTCAGCGATAGAGATGGACATATATTAAACCAGAATGATAATGCCGAAAACTTATTAGCTTATTCAAAACACGACTTTAAACAGATGGTTATTGAAGATTTAATTCATAGTCATTCAGCCCGAGATCATACTAAAATTCGTCAGGATTTTATCCAGAATAATATTTTGCCGAATATGAAAGAGAATAAAATGGCCACTATTATGGGTTATGACCGTTCTCGGGAAGAGTTTAATGTCAAAAGTAAAAATAATGAATTAATTCCGGTAAAGATACATTTAACCAGTTATTATCATGGTAAAGAGCTTAGAATTATATCTTCCCTGACCGATTTAAGAGAAAAAAAATTGCTGGAAGAAAATCTCGAAATAGTAAAAAGCAAATCAGAGCAGCAGCTTAGAGATAAATTAAAGTGTACCCATTTGTAAAGACCAGTTTTAGTTAATTTCTTATTCCACCTTTT
>CAYMMQ010000119.1:0-7730 GCA_964391585.1 uncultured Ectothiorhodospiraceae bacterium | reverse complement strand
AGGGGAACAGTTTCTAGCCCCTTCTTTACTAAAGAGGGGAACAGTTTCTAGCCCCTTCTTTACTAAAGAGGGGAACAGTTTCTAGCCCCCTCTTTACTAAAGAGGGGAACAGTTTTGAGCAATATTTATCCTTAAGAGCTAATCTATGAAGACATATTTAATTTTAACTTTAAACAATTAGGAAAATATGACTAATCTAATCGTTCAACCCGGTGGTCAATTAACCGGTGAAATTCGAGTTCCTGGTGACAAATCAATTTCACACCGAAGCATTATGTTTGGCTCTTTAGCCATAGGCACGACCCATGTGAGTGGTTTTTTACAAGGTGAAGATTCCTTAGCAACTTTAAATGCCTTTAGACAAATGGGGGTAAAGATTGATGGCCCTGATGCCGATGGAAATTTATCCATTGAAGGTGTAGGGATGCAGGGATTAACCGAACCAAGTGAAATAAATTCCTCTAAATCATTAAACCTTGGAAATTCTGGCACATCCATGCGTTTGTTAACCGGTTTGTTATCGGCTCAAAGCTTTAATGTTACCTTGGAAGGCGATAGTTCATTATCATCACGCCCCATGAAGCGTGTTGTTGCTCCGATTGAACAGATGGGGGCAGAGATAAAAACAGACACGGACTATAAAGCTCCTTTGCAACTATTAAATAGTCATAAAAAACAGGCACAATTAAATGGCATTGCTTATCAGTTACCGATAGCTAGTGCCCAAGTTAAATCTTGTATTTTACTCGCAGGGATGTATGCCAAAGGTAAAACCTGCGTAACTGAACCTGCTCCAACGCGTGATCATACTGAGCGAATGTTGCAGAGCTTTTCATATCCGCTTCAGATTACCTCACTTAATGATGGTAAAACACAAATTTGTATTGATGGCGGTGGTGAATTAAAAGCCTGTGATTTACATATTCCTGCTGATATCTCATCTGCGGCGTTTTTTATCGTAGGTGGCTGTATTGCAGAAAATTCTAAAATCACCTTAAAGCATGTGGGAATGAATCCAACTCGAATTGGGATTATCTCTATTTTGCAATTAATGGGGGCAGATATTTCTTTTGAAAATGAAAAAATGATCGGAGCTGAGCCAGTTGCAGATATTGTTGTTTGTTCTTCAGAATTAAATGGCATAGAGATCCCAGAAGAACAGGTTCCATTAGCAATAGACGAATTTCCTATTATTGCTATTGCTGCAGCGTGTGCTAAGGGGCAAACGGTATTAACGGGTGCTGAAGAGCTTAGAGTAAAAGAAAGCGATCGTATTCAGGCAATGATTGATGGCTTAACGGTTTTAGGTGTTGACTGTGAAGGAACTCATGATGGCATGATTATCAATGGTGGTTGTATCGAAGGTGGTATCGTTGATAGTGTAGGGGATCACCGTATTGCGATGTCCTTTGCAATAGCAGGTCTTAAAGCTGAAAGTGAGATTCAGATACTCGATTGCGATAATATTAATACATCATTTCCAAACTTTATGGCACTTTCCAATCAATGTGGCTTAAATGTTGTAGTTGCTGAAAATGAATAGTGATATTCCTGTTATTACCATTGATGGACCAAGTGGCGTTGGTAAAGGCACCTTATGCTGCCTATTGGCACAACATCTAAATTGGTATTATTTGGATAGTGGCGCTTTATATCGGATCACCGCTTATGCTGCTAGTCAGCAAGGAATCGATCTTGAGTGTGAACAATCACTCTGTTCAATGTTGGATAAAATAGAGGTTCATTTTAGTCCAACAGGCGAAGCCTTACTAAACCGTAAAAATATCTCTGAGGAAATTCGTTTAGAACAATGCGGCATGATGGCTTCAAAAATAGCCGCTTATCCTAGTTTGCGAGAGAAGTTATTAATCACACAGCGTAACTTTTTACAATCTCCTGGTTTAGTTGCAGATGGGCGAGATATGGGAACAACCGTTTTCCCATCTTCTAAGCATAAAATTTTTCTTCAAGCAAGTGCCGAAGTTAGAGCTAAAAGACGATATAAGCAGTTGATTGATAAAGAAAGTTATGCTAGCATACCCCCCCTAAGTAAACCTTTGGATTTGAATATAATTATTGATGAAATTAAACAGCGTGACGAGCGTGATATGAATCGTTTAGTTTCTCCGTTAAAACCAGCAGCAGATGCAGTTGTGATTGATACATCAGAACTTTCAATTGAAGCCGTGTTTGAAAAAGTTTTAGCTTTATATCGAAACAAATAAAATCAGCCATATAGTTGTTTTTACTTAAATATCAATACATCAACAGTGTATGATAAACCTCCTTTAATTATTAATCTAATTAAAGGGTAACTTAAACCTGTGAAAGATAAGCTGTAAAAAGACATCTTTTACCCTAAACAAATGATTACTTGTGTAATCAAAGGAATGAACTCAACATGAGCGAGAGTTTTGCAGAACTTTTTGAAGAAAGTTTAAAACAGACAGAAATGCGTCCTGGTGCCTTAGTGAGTGGCGTAATTGTAAGAATTGATAGTGACTTTGTTATTGTTAATGCTGGATTAAAATCTGAAGGTGTTATCCCAAGAGACGAATTCTATCAAGATGGTGATATTAAAGTAGGAGACATCGTTGATGTTGCCCTAGAATCTTTAGAAGATGGACATGGCGAAACCCGTTTATCGCGTGATAAGGCAAAACGTGCTGCTGCTTGGATAAGATTAGAAAAAATCTTTGATGCTCAAGAAACTGTTAGAGGTTTGGTTGTTGATAAAGTGAAAGGTGGTTTCACGGTTGATCTTGGCGATGTTAAAGCATTCTTACCAGGCTCATTAGTTGATGTTCGTCCTGTTAGAGATACGACTTTCTTAGAAGGCAAAGAGCATGACTTCAAAGTGATCAAATTAGATCAAAAACGCAATAACGTGGTTGTTTCTCGTCGTGCTGTTGTTGAAATTGAAAATGCTGGCGAAAGAGAAAAATTACTTGAAAACCTACAAGAAGGTCAAGACATTAAGGGTATCGTTAAGAACTTAACGGATTATGGTGCATTTATTGACTTAGGTGGTGTAGACGGTTTATTACATATTACCGATATGGCTTGGAAACGTGTTAAGCACCCAAGTGAAATCGTAAATATCGGTGACGAAATTGATGTTAAAGTTCTTAAGTTTGATCCAGAGCGCTCACGCGTTTCACTTGGTTTGAAACAAACAGGTGATGATCCATGGGAAGCAATCAAAAAACGTTACCTTGAAAGTGAAAAAATTAAAGGTCGGGTTACTAACCTTGCTGATTATGGTTGTTTTGTTGAAATCGAAGATGGTGTTGAAGGTTTAGTTCACGTTTCTGAAATGGATTGGACTAACAAAAACATTCACCCTTCAAAAGTTTGCCAAGTAGGTGATGAAGTTGAAGTGGTTGTGTTAGATATCGATCAAGAAAGACGCCGTATTTCTTTAGGTATGAAACAATGTACAGCTAATCCTTGGGAAGAGTTTTCATCAACGCATAACAAAGGTGATAAAGTTTCTGGAAAAATTAAATCCATTACCGACTTTGGCATATTCATTGGTTTAGATGGTGGTATTGATGGCTTAATTCACCTTTCTGATATTTCATGGAATACCACTGGTGAAGAAGTGATTCACGATTATAAAAAAGGTGATGATCTTGAAGCGGTAGTTTTAGCAGTTGATCCTGAACGTGAACGTATTTCTTTAGGTGTTAAGCAATTAGATCAAGATCCATTTTCATCTTATGTTGCTTTAAATGCAAAAGGTGAAGTTGTAAAAGGTACGATTAAAGAAGTTGATGCCAAAGGTGCTGTCGTTGAATTAAGTGATGGTGTTGAAGCGTCTTTACGTGTGGCTGATATTTCTAGAGAACGTGTTGAAGATGCATCTAAAGTTCTTAATGTTGGTGATGAAGTTGAAGGTAAGTTAACAAATGTCGATCGTAAAAGTCGCACCATTACTATTTCAATTAAAGCACTAGAACAAGATGCAGAAGCTGCTGCTATTGAAGAGTATTCTGGCTCAACATCTACGGGTACGACTTCTTTAGGTGATATTTTGAAAAAACAAATGGATGATGCGGAATAATTTTATTCTCTGATTTTATTTGAATCTTCTGTGCTACTCGTTACTTTTAATCTTAAGTTTTCGGTTAAAGTAACGAGTATTTAAACTATAAAATATAACTATCTTTATTATGACTAAATCAGAATTAATTGATGCTTTGGCAATGAAACATACTCATTTATTGCAAAAGGATGTAGAAATATCCGTTAAAATTATTTTGGAATATATGGCTAATACCTTGTCAAATGGTGAACGAATTGAAATTCGTGGCTTTGGTAGTTTTTCTTTACATTTTAGGGCCCCTCGTACGGGAAGAAACCCTAAAACAGGTGAAGCGGTTGCTTTATCTCCTAAATATGCTCCTCATTTTAAGCCAGGAAAAGAAATGAGAGAAAGAGTTAATCTTTCTACTAGGGCTTAATACTATCAATATTTGATTGAGTGAACTGGGAAATATGATATATAAACTAATAAGTATTTTTACTCTTGTCTGCGTATGCCTTATTGGTATTGCTCTTTCTTTAGTGAATACTATTCCTGTCCATTTTAATTATTATTTCAATGAAATCGATCTTCCACTATCCTTACTACTGGTATTTTCATTTATTTTTGGTGTCGTAGTATGTTTAATTTTAATCATCCCTACCTTGATTAAGCTTCGTTTTTTTTCTGCTAAAAAAGAAAAAAAAGATAAAAATGAAGTTGAAATGCTTGCATTGATCAAACCAAGTGAACAATCCTCATAGGTTTTTACTTAATTTAAATTTTTAAATGCCATGTCTGATCCTAAAATTATTGTTGCTCTTGATTTTGACAATGAAAAGTCCTGCTTAAATCTGCTTCAACAATTAGATCCGCTACAATGTCGAGTGAAAATCGGAAAAGAGTTGTTTGTTCGCACTGGCCCAAAATTAGTGGAAAAAGTTCGTTCATTAGGTTTTGATGTGTTTTTAGATTTAAAATTTTATGATATTCCGAATACGGTTGCAGCTGCATGTAAGGCAGCAGCCGATCTGGAAGTATGGATGGTCAATATTCATGCCTCTGGTGGCGTGAAAATGATGCAAGCAGCTCAGGATGCTGTTTCACACAGCTCAAAATCTCCTCTATTAATAGCTGTTACTATTTTAACCAGCTTTAATGATGCACAACTTAAAGAAATTGGCTTTCAAAATACTGCTAAAGAGCAAGTACTACACTTAGCTAAACTAACAAAACAAGCAGGACTTGCCGGTGTGGTTTGTTCTCCACTTGAAACAATGATGTTAAAAAAAGATCTAGGGAAGGAGTTTATATTAGTTACACCTGGCGTAAGACCGACAGGAAGCGTTAGCGATGATCAACAACGCATTATGACACCACAACAAGCCCTACAAGCAGGCTCTGATTACTTAGTGATAGGTAGACCAATTACCGCTGCCAAAGATCCCTTAAAAAGCTTACAAGGAATTATTGCTAGTATTGGATAGTCGTTAGTCATTAGTCGCTAGTCGAAAGACTACTAACTTTTTCTTGGTATTGCTGCCACATCTGATTTTGATTTACCCCATAATTTAACAATAAATCCCAAGAGTAAATTCCACTATCATGCCCATCTGAAAATATCAGCCTAATGGCATAGTTGCCAACAGGCTCGATTTTATCAATAGTAACATCTTGTTTGCTTAAGGGGAGGTTTTCATCTTTTGCTTCGCCATGACCTCGAACTTCTGCGGAAGGGGAGTAAACACGCAAAAACTCAGCTGAAAACTTAAAACTTTCACTAGCGCTAAAAACCACATCTAATCGCTTGGATTTTTGATGGTAATTAATTTGAGTGGGAAAGTTTTTATTTGGCATAAGCGTATCTTTAGGTTAATTGTTAAAGAATATAACGTGACAAATCTTCATTTTCAGATAAGTCAGAGAGATATTTATTTACATACTCTACATCGACAACAACAGGGGCATTATTAGAACTGTTTCCAGCATTAAAAGATAACTCCTCTAATAAACGTTCCATAATAGTATGTAAGCGTCTAGCACCAATATTTTCAGTATTTTCATTTACCGTAAATGCAATTTCAGCAAGACGTTTAATACCATTATCTGAGAACTCTAAGTCGATACCTTCGGTTTTCATCAATGCTTTATATTGTTCGGTCAAAGACGCATTAGGTTCTACCAGAATTTTTTCTAAATCCTCAACGTCCAGCGCTTTTAACTCAACCCGAATAGGGAGTCGACCTTGTAACTCAGGGATGAGATCAGAAGGTTTAGATAAGTGAAATGCTCCCGAGCAAATAAACAAAATGTGATCTGTTTTTATTAAGCCATATTTAGTGGTTACTGTGCTACCTTCCACTAACGGCAATAAATCGCGCTGTACACCTTCGCGAGAAACATCTCCACCACCATGGTTTTGCCGGCTGGCAATTTTATCGATTTCATCTAAAAATACAATGCCATTTTGTTCCACATTCTTAATCGCAGACTGTTTGGTTTCTTCTTCATTAATCAGCTTTGATGCTTCTTCATCGGTAATAATCTTCATGGCTTTAGCCACGCTAGTTTTACGATGCTTTTTCTTGCTATTGCCACCCATATTTTGAAATAAACCTTGTAACTGGCTGGTCATTTCTTCCATGCCAGGAGGTGCCATTATTTCCACGCCAATTGTAGGAGCAGACATTTCGATTTCAATTTCTTTATCGTCTAGTTTACCTTCACGGAGCATTTTCCTAAATTTCTGACGAGTATTACTATCACTTGATTCAGGCAAACTTTCTGCATCATAAATATCTTCTTGATCAGCAGATGTGCGAGCTGGGGGTAATAAAATATCTAAAATTTTATCTTCAGCAGCATCCATGGCACGGTGTTTTACTTTTGCCATTTCTTGCTCTCGTGACATTTTTACAGAAATATCAATTAAATCACGTATTATAGACTCTACATCTCTTCCAACATAACCGACTTCGGTAAATTTTGTTGCTTCTACCTTAACAAATGGTGCATTAGCAAATTTAGCCAAGCGTCGAGCAATTTCGGTTTTACCCACACCGGTCGGACCAATCATTAAGATGTTTTTTGGGGTAATTTCACTGCGCATTGGCTCATTTATTTGACCTCGACGCCATCTGTTTCTTAAAGCAATAGCAACCGCACGTTTGGCATCATGTTGACCAATAATATGTTTATCGAGTTCTTGTACAATTTCTTGAGGTGTCATGTTAGACATACACTATATTCCTTTTATTCCCGGTAGGTTCTGTAATGTGATAATTATTCAATATCTAATGTTTCAATAGTCAAATTATGATTAGTATAAATACAAATTTGCCCAGCAATATTGAGTGACTTTTCAACAATATCTTTAGCACCGAGCTCAGTATTGTCCAATAAAGCCAAAGCCGCTGATTGGGCAAAAGGGCCTCCAGAGCCAATTGCAATTAAACCATTTTCAGGCTCGACAACATCGCCATTACCGGTAATAATTAAAGATGCAGTAGTGTCAGCAACGGAAAGAATTGCATCAAGTTGACGCATTGAGCGTTCAGTACGCCAGTCTTTTGCCAGTTCAACGGCAGAGCGTAACAAATGCCCTCGATGTGTTTCTAATTTTTTTTCAAAGCGTTCAAATAGGGTAAAAGCATCTGCTGTTCCCCCTGCAAAACCAGCAATAACTTTATCATGAAATAATCTT
>CAYMMQ010000118.1:0-7731 GCA_964391585.1 uncultured Ectothiorhodospiraceae bacterium | reverse complement strand
CCGCCTCTGATGTAGCCGCTCTCTACCAAGCAGGTAGGCATAGAACAGGCGATGTCGGCTTCTCTAAAATGCTCTACCCACCTATTGACCAAAGCGTAGTCGGCTGGTATAAACTCAACGACAATGCCGCTAATACTACAGTCAAAGATTGGACAAGCAACGACAATACAGGCACAGCACAGGCGAACACAAGCACGAAATCAACTACTGGTTATACAGGGGTAGCTAATACAGCTCTTACGTTTAATGGGAGTAGTGATTATGTGAGCATATCAAGCTCTAATTTAACTAGTGGTAATTGGACTGTTTCTGCTTGGGTAAAGTTTAACGCCTTTAGTACTACCTCTATTGTGCAGGATGTTGGAACTTCTTTTAGCTTTGGCTTAGTTACTTATGCCTCAAAAGCTGGGTGGATAGAGGGAGCAAACCCTGCCAATAGTGGTCAATATATGACAACAGCACTTTCAACAGGTGTTTGGTATCACCTTGTTGCACAAAAAAACGCTGTTTACGTAGATGGCGTATCACAACAACTGTCTGTTCTTGGATTTGCCCTGACTGGTAGTAGTAGAATTGGTAAAGCTGATAGTTATGGTCTTTTCAACGGCGACCTCTCTGATGTTAGAATATACAACCGCACTATAAGTAATAACGAGATTAAGCAGTTGTATATGAGGGGACGTAGTTAATTATTATGAATGAAATACAATGGCAATTAGGAGCAATGTTTGCGGTCGCTATGGGTTTGATAGAAATCATCAAAGCCCTTGTTAAAAGTAAATTTGGCAAAAACGGGGTTACTAAAAACCTTGAATTGATAGCCAATAACGATCTCAAACATATTTATGATGAAATGAAAGAACAAACAAACAAGCAAGACAAAATGGTTGAGATTTTAATTGAAATTAAGACTTTACTTAAGAAATAGCGATTTAAGGCGTTTTAATATACGAGAGGTAGGTATGGTCGTCTCAAGTCCTAAAAACGCAAGAGAAGGCGATTAAACGCCTTAGAGGACACAAATAAACGGTATTCTATGCGAGCATACAAACAAACAAACAGCAGATGGAAAAATAAACGATTAGGCACTTGCAATGTAACAATTGGAACGCACGGATGCTTTGTGGTTGCGCTTTCAATGCTTGCTGATAAACGCCCGGACGAAGTGAATGACTTACTGCGGGATAAAGGTGGCTATTCTCAAGGATGTTTAGTCAATTCTTCTAAGGCAGCAAGGATATTAGGATTAGATTATCTTGCCAAAACTATTTATGAAAGTATCGCTAAAGATTATAGCGACTGGATTATATGCGAAACAGATTTCTATAAAAAGAACGGATATAATCAACACTTTTTCTTAAAGAACCTAAAAACAAACGAACAACTTGACCCTTTGGGTGGGAGTGTGATATACCCTGTGGTATCGTTTAGGTTGTTTAGGAAAAAGATTGATAATCTTCCTAAAAAGAAAGGAGAATTTATGGATGAGAACGCGGTTAAAAAATTATGTCATCATATTCTTCACCAAGTATGGAGAAGTTTGCATAACTATAAATCCCCTGATGACAGTTCAGTTAAAAAAGAAGTTGATCGATATCTTGCTAAATACATAAAAGGCGAGGATTGGGCTTTTAGCAGTTTAATTGATGGTTGGTATAACGAAGAAATTGATATGAAGCTAAAAAATTATGCTTCTTGCGAACAATCATCAAGCGAACTTAAAGACGAAATCCAACGCCTAGAAAAAGAATTAAAGGCAGAAAAAGACAAACCCCCCAAGATTGTGGAAAAACGCGTGGAAATCCCTGTGTATAAACAAACGGAATGTTGTAAAAAACCAACAAGGTCTTTGTCTTTGATAGGTCGATTGTTGGATAAACTTAATAAGATATGGAACAAATAATGAAATTAAACTTTAATAAGGCGGGAGCTTATGATGGCGTTATCAAAACGCTTAAAGTCGTGGCTTGGATTGCTAGTGCTGGGGCTATTACTGCTTTGGCTGATTGGCTATCCAACCTACAAATCGATTCAAGCAATTATATTGTTGTTGCTGTTGTTGGGGTTGTTAATGCCGTATTGGCTGGGTTAGCCAAATGGCTTAGCGTAAAGCGTTAGCTTTTGATATAAAGCGTTGACAAATTTTTAGGGATAAGTTATAATAATGATGTCTCAATTAGAGATATTTCATTTTCCTCCTTTTAGGTCTCACCTTTAAGGCGAAAAAGCTCCTTCCCCTGGGAGCTTTTTCTGTTATAATAAAGATTAAGAGCTGCTAGCGAGGACTGGTGGCTCTTTTCACTTGTTCGGGATTTCCGAACAGCTTAGTAGGGGGGGACTTGACAAAATTGAAGGGATGTAGTATTATATAAATAAGCTAGTAGTATTCGCAAAGGGATTTATTATACAAACTGGATTTTAGCTAAAATACAGACCCGTCAGAAAAAGCCCCTTGCGGCTACTAGCACTGGCGGGTTTTTGTTAAGGAGATTATGAAAACAAGAATAATACATACAAGATTCTGGCAAGATAATTTTGTTCTAAACTTAGATAAAAATGCACGACTTTTATTTATGTATATTCTATCAAATGAAAGAATTGGTTTAACTGGAGGGTATGAATGTCCTGATAAATTTATATTATTAGAAACTGGATTGAATGAAGCTGAACTAAAAAAGGCAAAAAGAACTCTTAAAGATAAAATTATGTTTAAGGATGGTTGGATTGGTGTTAAGAACGCCCGAAAATATAATGATTATTCTTCTAATAAAATACATAAAAAAGCTTTTAATAGAGAATTAAATTTATTACCTGATTTTATAACTAGTGCTATACTAGTCCCAGACTACTCCCAGACTAGTCTTAGACTAGACAAAAACAAAAAACAAGAAATAAAAAATAAGAAACAAGAAATAAAAAAGATAGAAAAATTTAAAAATAATTTTGGACAATTTCCAAAATAGAAAGAAATTTAAAAAATGCTAACACCAAAACAAAAAAACTGGATTGCTAGCTTTACAGAAGGTAAAAAACTTTATGGAGCAGTAGCCAACGCTATGAGAACCGAAAAAATAACAGGGAAACAAGCTACTGAGATATTTGCTTATTACAATAAAATAAATAAAAAGCCCAGGAAAACTATAATGCAAAAAGCTAGGGAGGCTGGATTGATATGAAACCACTACTAACTACTTCGTTAATAACTTTAATCATTCTACTAATAGCTTTAATAATTAAAAGCAAAATCCCCGAAAAACCCACCGAACAAGAAGAGACGAAGCTGACTACCTTAGAGCCCCTAAAAACGCGTGAGGAGCTAATTTTGGACGAAATAAAGCTATATGAGTGGGATACTACAACCGCCTTAGCAATAGCAAAAGCAGAAAGTGGTTTAGACCCCCACGCAATAAACAAAACGAGCGGGGCGATGGGGCTTTTCCAAATTCTTCCCTTACACTGCTATCGTTTAATAGACCAACCTTGCGATAAACTGCTAGAATTAAAGTATAATGTTCTTATGGCTTATGCTTTGTGGCGTGAGAACGGCTGGACACCTTGGGAAGTTTATAGGACGGGGGCGTATGAGAGGTATTTGTGAAAACTAATTATATTATACAAGGTGATTGTGTAGATAAACTAAAAGAATTGCCAAATGAAAGTATTGATTGTGTGATGACATCACCTCCATATTTTGGTTTGCGTTCATATTTAGATAAAGACGATCCAAATAAAAAAAAGGAAATTGGTTCTGAAATGACTATGGAAGAACATATTAAAGTTTTAATGAAAGTTATTGGCGAGATTAAAAGAGTTTTGAAGAAAACAGGTAGTTTTTGGTTAAATTATGGAGATATTTTTGGTGGTGTTAAGCAAGGGAAAACAGATAAAAAGGTTTCTGATTATATAAAAAAAGAACAAGGAGGAATTAGTAAAAATCTTCCTAGTTATGATAAATGTCTTATGATGCTACCCGAGCGAATTGCTTTAACTATGATTGATAATGGTTGGATTTTGCGTTCTAAAATCGTTTGGGCAAAGCAGATTTACGATAAAAAAGAATGTAAGACAAAGGGAAGCGTTATGCCAACAAGCGTAAAAGATAGATTTAATACGAGTTGGGAATATCTTTTTCATTTTGTTAAAAATAAAAAATATTATTTTGATTTAGACGCAGTCAGATTACCAGTGCAGACCTTTGATAAACGACCACCCGGTGTTTTGAGACAAAGACTTTATTCTGAAAGTTCGTATAATAAGGTAGAAGATAAGAAATTGGGGCAGTATAAATTTAATTATCGTGTAAGAGATGCAATAAAGAAAAAAGGTCAACCACAATTTAAGGCAAGTAATAAAGAGATAAAAAATTATAAATATCAAAATAATATGGATAACAGGGGTAATAATAAGGATGGTCCAGGGAGTTGGCGGTTGGTGTTAGATAGAGAGAAGAGACGGGGTCATGGCGGTAATAATCCAGATATTCAATCAAAAGGAAAAAACATCCCTAATGTTTGGCTTATAGGTATAGAGCCATCAAAAGAATTGCATTTTGCTAGATTCCCACAAAAATTATGTGAGATACCGATTAAGAGTAGTTGTCCATCAAGGGGAATTGTGCTTGATCCTTTTGCTGGAAGTGGTACTGTTTTACAGGTTGCTAAAAAGTTAAATAGACGATGGTTAGGAATTGAGCTTAATCAAAATTACATAGAAATGGCTGAGAAACGAATAAATAGTATCCCTGAACCAATGTTATAAATTGTGGAAAACTCAATGATTAACAGGTTAGAAGTGGGGGGACTTGACAAACTTTGCAAGCTATGCTACAATAAATATATAAATAAAAAACAATTATGCTAAAAGATAGAAAACAACGAGTTAGAACTATGATAGAAATGGATAGGGAATTGAAAAGACAAGTCAAAGTTCGCGCCGCCATAGAAGGTAAGGGATTATGGGAATGGATTAGCGAAGCTATATCAGACAAACTTGATAGTGATATAGAACTATCAGCCGAGGAAGCATACGGGCTACCAACACATCATAAAGAAAAATAAATAGGGAGGAAAGATGAAATATCTTAATTGCTACAAAGGGGATTGCAAAGGGGATTATCAGCCAGTAGGTCGTCCTGAATGGGTGGTTAATCTGGTAGGGGGAATAATGTGGGGGTTGGTCGTGTTTTTAGTCTTATATGGAGGTGTGCGATGAGCCATCCAGTGAACAGCAAAATACAAGACCAAGCAAGATTAGTTTATGAAAGTATGTGCGAGCTTAGAGAGCGATACAGTAAAGACAGAAATCACGAAGCTATTGATTTAGCAAGTAAAGTGATAAGGGATTTTAAGAAAGCGTTTGAGAACGGAAATATAAGCAAATTATGGTATTTAACTAATAAATGGGAGGTATAATGAAATGCGCTGAATGTGGGGAACAATACGAACCAACACTGGAATATGGCGATTTAAGCCTTTGCGAAGAGTGCGGGATCGCCGAGAATAAAGACTGGTTAGATAAGCTAGCAACCAGCAATATGGCAGAACAAGAAAATCTTGCTGTTATATTAGATAATTATTAAGGAGAAAAATGACAAATAAAAAAAAGGAGAATAAAGGGGAAGTTGTAAAAATGGAGGATGCCCGAATTCAATCGTTAACAGCAAATAAGCCAGACCAAATGATTAATCAAGCCAGCGAGATTGCCAATGTGCTTAAAAAAATGATTGAAGATCGAAAACTTTATAGTCCGATACAAGGCAAAAAGTATGTTAATGTTGAAGGATGGTCAACTATGGGAGCAATGCTTCAAGTTTTCCCATATGTTGAGTGGTCAAGAAAACTGGATCGGCAGGATGAAATTATTTATGAGGCAAGGGTTGTGCTCAGAACCATTAAGGGAGAGCTAATATCAGCAGGCGAGGCAATGTGCTCAAACAAGGAAAGAAACTGGCAGGGGCGTGATGAGTATGCAATTAGATCAATGGCTGAAACCCGAGCAACGGGCAAGGCTTTTAGAATCGGTTTTTCGTGGATTATGTCTTTGGCTGGATATGAAGCTACCCCGGCTGAAGAAATTATAAAGCAAGACTATACACCAATAACTAATAAGCAAAAAGGATTGATTGAAAAGCTGGTCAATAAAAATGACGGAAGCATTAAACAGCTCGAGGAGTTTATTAACAAAAAATTGGACAGCCTAAACAAACAACAAGCATCACAGGTAATTCAAAAGCTAATGGAGCGTACGAAAAAAATTGAGCAGGAACAAAAAGCTGATAAAAATGAGCCTGTGGTTAAGCAAAAAAAGGTTAAATCAAAGAATGACAGTCAAGCAGTTAATAAAGGCGAAGACCCATTTGCCGATAAGCCAAAAACTGTTACTGCGGGCGATGACGATATAAATCAAGACGAGATAGATGAGATGTTTGATAAAAAATAAATTAAGGGGAAGAAAGGAAAAAAATGACAAAATATGAAAAAACTATTATTTTAGGACTTTTTCTATTTATAATAGGATTTTTGTTAGTATTTAAATCAGTTACTTTGGTAAGGGCTGGTCATCAAGTAGTTGTAACGCGTTTGGGAGCGGTTAAGGAACAAACTTTATCTCCAGGATTACATTTTATTAATCCAATTATAGATAAAGCACATGATTTTGATGTGCGGGAACAAAAAAATCAAGTAGATTCTGATAGTGCATCTAAAGATTTACAGTCGGTTAATACTACGATAGCTCTTAATTATCATTTGGATAGTAAAAATATAAATAAACTATATCAAGAAGTTGGAAGACAATATAAAATTAGAATTATTGATCCCGCTATTCAAGAAAGTGTAAAAGCTGCAACCGCTAACTTTACTGCCGAGCAACTTATTACTAAACGCTCTGATGTTAAAAAAATCACTAAAGAAATATTATCTAATAGATTGAATGAACGATATATCATTTTAGATGATTTATCAATCGTTAATTTTAGTTTTTCTAATGAATTTGACAAAGCTATTGAAGCAAAACAAACAGCTGAACAGAATGCTTTGAAAGCTAAAAATGATTTAGATCGTGTTAAGTTAGAGGCAGAACAGAAAGTAGCTCAAGCTCAGGCTGAAGCAGAGGCATTAAGACTACAAAAAGAAAATGTAAGTAATGAATTGATAGAACTTAGAAAGGTTGAAGCACAGAAAAAATATATTGATAAGTGGAACGGTCAACTACCTCAATATATGGGATTATCTAATCCTATTATTGATTTGACTAAACCTGTTGAATAATATATCTTAACAACCAGTCGGGCATATAAAAGCCCAAGACTGCACAGTCCTTTAGGGGGCTGGATAATGTCGGCGAGGTGAATACTAGGAAAACTTCGCCTGCATATCACTGGGTAGGAGGGTCGTTGTGGAGTTCCCCTCCTTCTCCACAGCATTCCTACTTAGTGATATGTAAGGAGTAAATATGACACAAAAACAAATCATAATTAGTTATCTACGCTATACTAATGATTGGATACCAGCATATAATTTGAGAGGTATAAAAACTGATTTTGGATTTTTAGGTCATCAAGCTGATAGACGAGCAAGGGAATTGGTTAATGAGGGTAAAATAATTAGACGAATAAATAAAAAATTTGTAGAATATAAAATAAACAAGGAGAGGCAAGGTGAACTTTTTTAGAAAAATAATAGCTTTTATTACAGGAAATTGTCCCTACGCTAAAAACTGCGAATACTACGA
>CAYMMQ010000117.1:0-7780 GCA_964391585.1 uncultured Ectothiorhodospiraceae bacterium | reverse complement strand
AAGCCAAAAAAGACAGCTTAATTCGTAAACATGGATATACTGCCTTTGATTATCATGAGTAGTCAGTCAAACACTGCCCTCTTATGAAACTAGCTTTATTAATCAATTTTACCCGGCAAGATTTAATCGAACGCTATTCTGGCTCGGTATTAGGAGGGTTTTGGTCATTCATTATGCCCTTGGTGAATATCCTGATTTTTGTGTTGATCTTTTCAAAAATCATGGGGGCAAAACTAGATGCCTTTGGGGTTAACTTTGCAGAGTATGGTTATAGTATCTATTTAGTTAGTGGTATATTGGCTTGGAATGCTTTTGCTAGTGTGGTGGTACGTACCACCAATATTTATAAAGATAAAGCAGGCTTAATCGCTAAGGTGAATATTAACTTGGCTTTATTGCCGCTTTATATCTTGCTCAGTGAAAGCATTATTTTTATTATCTCCATGATCTTTTTTGTTGCTTTTTTGTGGGGTATTAATTTTCCTATTACGCAGTATTGGCTATTCTTGCCTTTATTGTATTTGTTGCAACTATTATTCGCTTATGCACTAGGGTTCTTATGCGCCACTTTGGGTGTTTTTATCAAAGATATTCGTGAATTTATCGGCGTGATTATTCACCTTTGGTTTTGGTGTACTCCCATTGTTTATGTGGTGAAAATATTACCAGAAAACTTTCAATTTTGGTTCCAACTGAACCCTATGTACCAATTAATTGGTGCTTATCGCAGCTTAATTATTGAGCAACAACTGCCACAATTTACAGGATTAGGGCTGTTAGCTGCTACATCTTTGAGCTTATTATTATTTTCACTATATGTTTTTCGACAATTAGAAAAAGATTTGCGTGATATTTTATAATGGCGGTTTAAGGTAAAATATCAAGATGATTAAAATTTCCAACCTTTCTAAACAATTTAAGTTATATCACAAACCCTCTGATCGCTTAAAAGAAATATTTTTCCGCAAACAATATCATCATATTTATCAGGCACTTGATAATATTTCATTTCAAGTTGAGTCGGGTGAAACCTTTGGAATCTTAGGAAAAAATGGAGCGGGTAAATCTACCTTATTAAAAATCATCACTGGGGTTTTACTGCCTGACTGTGGAAAAATTGAAGTACAGGGAAAAGTTACAGGGTTGTTAGAGTTAGGAACGGGGTTTGATCTACAACTCTCAGGCATTCAAAATATTACCAGTAATGGTTTATTGATAGGCATGACCCAGGATGAAATAAGCCGAGAACAACAAGCCATTATTGATTTCTCAGAGTTGGGTGATTATATCAACGAACCACTTCGTACCTACTCATCGGGCATGATGATGCGTTTGGCATTTTCTATTGCTTTGCACGCTAAACCCGATTGTTTTTTGATTGATGAGGCTTTATCCGTTGGTGATGCTCATTTTCAGCAAAAATGCATGCATCAGATTAGAGAATTTCGTCAACAAGGTGGTTCAATTATTTTTGTTTCCCATGATCTGAATGCCGTTAAAATGGTTTGTGATCGCGCCATGGTGATTGATCAGGGACAAGTGGTATCCATCGGGAGCGCAGAAGATGCGGTAAATCATTATAATCAAATTATGGCAAAACTTGATAGCCAGGATGAATTAGTCGCCATCACGCATGCAAAGAAAAATTATGGCAACCAGAAAGCTAAAATATTAACGGCAAAACTTTTGGGGGAAAACTCGAAAACGGATATGGTCTGTTGCGGTGAAGTAGCCAAGGTTGAGGTTGATATTTTAGCTCAAGAGGATATCAATGATATTACTATTGGTATTATGATTAGAGATCGCTTTGGTCAAGATATTTATGGCACAAATAGTTATCACCTTGGTTGTCCGCTCAATGTTTTGAAACAGCAATCCTATCAATGTATTTTTACTTTTCCCGTTGAAATTACCCCAGGCAAATACTCCATTACAATTGCATTACATAGTGAAGATAGTCATATAGAAAACTGTTACCATTGGATTGATAATATGATTAATTTTGAAGTAGCTGGTGTTAAAGGTAAACCCTTTTCCGGTGTATGTCGCTTGGATGCAAACTTTGAAATCAGTCACGCTTAGCCATTGCTGATAATTTTACGAGCCCTGAACAGTCGTGTTATTTAATTCACCTTCTTATATTTTTGCTTTTCTTCCAACGGTTTTAGTGTTTTATTTTATGCTGAATAGATTTCAATATTTCAGCATGGCTAAAATCTGGCTAGTTTTAGCTTCTTTGTTTTTTTATGCTTATTGGAATATTGATTATATTGTATTAATTGTTGTTTCGATTGTTGTTAACTTTATGATAGGCAACTTGCTACATAAAACTAAGCACCATAAAACTGAAAAAACACCTTTTAGAAAAACCACTTTAAGCATTGGTATTATCTTTAATTTAGGCTTGTTAGGGTATTATAAATATACTGATTTTTTCATCGAAAATGCCAATGTGTTATTAAACGCAGACTTTCCCTTGCTTAACTTACTTCTGCCATTGGCAATTAGTTTTTTTACTTTTCAGCAAGTTGCTTACTTAGTTGATTGTTATAAGGCTGATACCCAAGAGTATAATTTTTTAAATTATTGCTTATTTGTACTATTTTTCCCGCAATTGATTGCTGGTCCAATTGTTCATCATCGAGAAATGATGCCGCAGTTTTTTAATACTGAAAATGCTTATTTAAATATCAATAATTTGGCCAAGGGAGTGTTTATTTTTTCGATTGGTTTATTTAAAAAAGTTGTTATTGCAGATACTTTTGCCATTTGGGCAAATGCGGGTTTTGATAGTCAAGTAGCCTTAAGTTTTTTTGATGCCTGGGGGGCAAGTCTTAGTTATACCTTTCAGTTATATTATGATTTTTCAGGTTATACCGATATGGCGATAGGGGCTGCATTGATGTTTAATATTCATTTGCCGGCGAACTTTAACTCACCTTACAAAGCCTTAAATATCCAGGATTTTTGGCGTAGATGGCATATGACTTTATCTCGCTGGTTAAAAGACTATGTGTATATCCCCTTAGGTGGTAATAGACTAGGTAGTTTTCGTACCTATCTCAATTTGATGCTGACCTTTGTATTAGGTGGTTTGTGGCATGGTGCCGGCTGGACTTTTATTTTATGGGGAAGTTTACATGGTTTGGCTTTGGTGATTCATCGTTTTTGGCAACAGTTTCAGATTAAGTTACCTTACTTTTTTGCTTGGTTAATCACCTTTGCTTTTATTAATTTTACTTGGGTTATTTTTAGAGCTGAAGACATGCAAACAGCGATGAATATTTTCAAAGGCATGTTGGGCTTTCATGGTTTTGCACTTACCCAACAATTTTTGCCATTTATTCAATGGATACCTGATTGGAGTAGTTTTGTTACTATTGTCCCTGCTGAATTATTTATTTCATCGCAAACAACAATTGCATTTATTATTGTTTTTGCAGCGATAGCTTTTGGGACAAAAAATTCTTTATATATGAGCAAATATAAACAACAATTTTATATTCAAGATAGTCTGTTTGTTGCTTTGGTTTTGTTAAGTGCAATATTAGTTCCTATTGCTTCCACGACTTCAATATTTTTATACTTTAATTTTTAACATGATTCAGGCAAAGAATTTTTTATTAATGAGTCTGATATTATTTATCATGTTGATGTCTACTTATTTTTATGTGGTTGATCAATGGGTGATTCAAAAACGTCATATTCCTTTTTCTTATCGACAATTTATTTTTGAAGCGAGTCACGACTTTCCTAATAAAGTCATTGTAGAAGGTGGCTCTAATGCTATTCACGGTATAGAGCCATTTATGCTGGCAAATTATATGAATTCTCCCGTTATTACTATTGCCAACAATGCAGAATATCCTATGCGCATCAAAGCCTTTAATTTAGCACGTTTTAGTCGTGCTGGAGATATTGTTTTAATGCCTCTTGAGTGGAATCAATATGCTTTTATCTCAAGCCTGACCGATAATTTTGTTAAAGCTTTGGCAGATAAAGATTTGAAGTTGGCATTTTATTACAATGATTTACCTTGGCTGGAAAAAATTCGTTTTGTGTTTAGTCAATATCCTTTGTATGCGGTTAAAAATGGTTTGATGTTACATCACGATAAAAAAGATATTGTCGTTGAAGATATCAAGCGACTGACTGAATTTTCAGCCCTTTTTAATCAAAATATTTTGGAGTCGTTTGGTAATAGTAGTAGAAATGGACCAGAACAAAGAGTTATCCCGCCTGAAAACAAAACCTGTGATAAATATTTATTTTCCAGAGGTTTTACCATTTCCCATGTTTTTAAAGAGAATTTATTGTTATTAAAAGCACTAAAGAATAAAGGTGTAAATATTATTTTTACCTGGCCAACTTTTGTTGATCATGAAACCACCTTGTGCTTAGCTGATAAAAATGTATTACTGCAAGTAAAGGAATATGCTCAAAGAATAAAAAAATTAATTGAAGAAAATGGCTTTTTATTCATTGGTGATTTTAATCAAAAACATTTTAGCTCAGAGTGCTTTTTGAATACTCATTATCATATTCGGCATGATTGTGTCCGAAAAAGTACCGATAGCCTGATTAATAGCTTACAAAAAAATAACATTAGTTCTGTTAATAAAACCATTAGCTATCAAGAGGTCAAACAGAAATTTAGCGCTCATATTAATGCTTATATAAAACAACAAAGAAAACAACTCAATGAAAAATTATATCTATTTTTAGCAGAGATTAAACTAGATCAAAAAATTGATCTTGCTGTAAAAGCCGATTTACAGCATGAAATATCCGTATTATTATCAAATGGCTGGTATGAGCGCGAAGCAATGGGGGTTTGGAGTAAAGATCATCTGTCTGAATTGAGTCTTAAAATCTCTCCGAGATTAAAAGAGAAAAAATTTATTCGTTTAACATTTTATGGCAGTTATTTTGCTGGCAATGAAACTACTCTAGTTGAGATTAATGGAAAAACCTATGGTGAGCATGAGTTATTAGCAAAAACATTTTATATTCCACAAAATGCTATTAAAACAAACCGTATCGATGTACGTTTACAGCATAAAAAGGTTTTATCGCCCGCAGAACTTAATTTATCAGTCGATCAAAGAAAAATTAAATATGCTTTAACTGCAATTGAAGTTGGTGCCACAGATAGTAAAAATTCACCTTAAAATTATATCTTATGTCTAGAACGTTTATCCCAATTGCCATTTTGATATCGATGATGATGTTGTACCCAATGGGAGCCTTTTCATTAAAGGCTTTAGCTGATTTTTATCAATATCAAACCATTGTTGATCCAAAGATGGAATTATCTTTGCCAAGATTTCACTATTTTTTGAAAAATAGAGTAAAAAAAGCCGAGATTAAGTGGTTTGCGCCACAAGCTTTAACAGATGAGCAATCTTTATTAAAAACCTTTTCAATCACCATTAATCAACAATTGCTTAAGCAGTTAAATGCAAATCTGCCGCAAAGTGGTAAAGAACATTTTGTGAATGCTTTTTTACAAATATCAGATGAAGAAAAGATTAAAAAAATAAAGCTTCGTTACCGAGGTGATAATAATTATCATTGGTTATATGATAAAAAATCATTACGGATCAAACTGCGTAATGATGTTTATCATATGGAAAGCAGTTTTAACTTGATTAACCCCAGCAATATGTATAGTTACCGAGATGTGATTAATTATCAATTAGCTAAAAAATTGGGTTTGATATCTCCAGATTGCTACCCCGTTAGGGTTAAAATTAATGGGGTGTATATGGGCGTTTATCTATATATTAGTCAAATTGATGAAAGCATTTTACGTAAGCATAAAAGGATGCCGGGAAGTATTTATTATGGCGATCTCCCTAACCAAGATATTTATGAAAACCTTTGGTATGATGAGCTTAGTTGGGATAAAAAAGCATCAAGAAACAAAGAACAAAAAAACAACCGAGAAGACATACAGTTATTGCTTGAAGCTGTGAAGCATTATGATGAAAAACAGTTTAATGATTTTATAGAAACTTATTTAAACCAAGAGGCTTTTATTAAATTTATTGCCCTAGATCGATTGCTAGGAAGTTTTCATCATGATTTTGTCCATAATCATAAATTATATTTTGATCCGTATAAGGGTAAGTTTGAACCTATTGCTTGGGATATTCGATTTTGGAGTGATTTTCAACAAAAAGACCTTTCTTTATATCCTTTGCAACTGAACTTTGCTCGTATCCCAAAGTTTGATGCTCAGATTGACAAACTGGTTTACCAGATGATAAATGATAACTCCTATCAGCAGTTAGTATTCGATTACCAGCATATTGTTGATAAAATTATGCCTGATTTGGCCAGTGATATCTATCGTGATCGAGCGATTGAACGCAAGAATATTGCAGAAAAAACAGTTTCTGAGCCCTTTTCGCTTGAGCAATTTAAACAGCTGATTGAAAATGACAAATTGATGTTAAAACGACGTTTTAGTTATTTAAAACATTTGTATCAACAAGTTGACTTGAGTTATCAATTAACCGTGCTCAATAATACGGATTATAAAGTTAAGCTGACGATTGATGGTAATAATCCAGTTAAAATGGATTTATCTTTACTGCAAAATGTGAATGTTTATTTGCTTCAAGGAAAGAAAAAAATAAAACAAAATGAAAGTATGATCTTATATGCAGATAAAAAATTAGTAAGCAATAGTCAAACATTATTTGATCAACGCTATTGGGGAGCTGATACGGTGCAATATTTCCCTAAAGATTATGAGCTTATGATTGAGTTTAAGGATGATAAACGACTCGCTTATCATCAGTTAGCAAAACAGATGGTCTTTTTCAATGCAATTACGGGAAAAGAAGTATCTGCTGTTTTGAAGTCGCCAATTAAAAGAGAAAGGATACAAGGCAAAAAGTATGAGTTATCCGTTGAGCAAGAAAAAAGCCAAACAATAGAGTTAAGTGGTGAAATTGAAATTATTGAAGATCAAATATTTGATCAAAATACCAAGCTTGTGATTAAAGCCGGAACAAAGTTTAATATTGCCGCCAATAAATCTTTGTTTTTTTACGGGCAAGTATTGGCACAGGGAAGTGCTGAAAAACCTATTATTTTTAAAGCGCAACAAAAAGATCAACATTGGGGAGCCATAGTGGTTCATGGTGAAAAAGCCAGTGGTAGTCGTTTTAATTATCTGCAAATTAAAGATGGTTCGATAACAAAGAGACATCTTATTCATTATACCTCGCCTTTTAACTTGCATGACTTGAATGATTTTCAAGTGAATCATTGCCTGATTGGAAAAAACCATATTGGTGATGATGCGATGCATATCGCTTATGCTCAAGGAAGCATGCAAAATAATCAATTTATCAATGCCCGTAGTGATGGTTTAGATATTGATATTTCCCAAGTGATCCTTAATAATAATTTGTTCCTTAATAGTGGCAATGATGGCTTAGATATTATGACCACACAACTCCAGGCAAAAAACAACGTGTTTATTAATAATCAAGATAAGGGGATTTCTGTTGGTGAGTGGTCAAAAGCAAGTATTGAACAAAGTTATTTCCAGGAAAATTATATAGCTGTTGAAATTAAAGATGATTCTATTACTTATTTAAATAATATTTTTATTAAAGATAGCCAACATCAAGCGATAAACCTATACCATAAAAATAAACGTTATAAAAATGGTGGGACATTAGTTGCTAAAAATATTGTGTTGAAGGGGAAAAATAACCAAGTGATCAGTGATAAAAAATCAATGATTAAGCAATTAGAATTA
>CAYMMQ010000116.1:5354-7845 GCA_964391585.1 uncultured Ectothiorhodospiraceae bacterium | reverse complement strand
CTTTCCAACGCTTTCTAAATCCTTCTTTTTTAATAAATAAGTTTATGTGATGATTTGCTGCAAATAAAAATAAAATAGCGATGTTTGACTTATTATTATGACTTGTTTGCTAATTGCTTTGGTCTGTCGCTTCAATGTTTTCTCAATAAAGGCTATAATCACACTTTTTATTTATTTGCCATTATTTAAATATTATGACTCGATTTATATTTTTTTTGACTGTGTTTTTTTTGTTATTATCGGGATGTTCTCAATCACCGCTTCAAACTTCTGTGCAAGTGCAGGATAAAAGTCAAACAACTGCCGAGCTTGAAAATGCATTAACGCCTTTTAATCGAGAATATAAGCAAATTTCTTATCAAACGAAGGATAATAGAAATAAAGCCTATCTTAAATTAATTGAAAAATTCTATCAGCAGTTTTTTTTATCACCATTTGAACAAGTCAACTTTACTATTATCGAACTACAACAACTCAAACAACAAAACTATGTTGAAGAATATATTTTTCTTAAACAAGTTTTAGACAGTATTGATGAAAAAAAGCTCAAGAAAGAGCAACAAAATGATTTTCTACTCTTTAAGTCGCGCTATTTTGTTTTGCTCAATCAGTTTAAACAGGCTGAGGTGTTGCTTGATGAATCCTTTTTTGAGTTAAGTACAAAGCAACAACAGTTACTTTACTGGTTACAAGCGAGAATTTATCAACAAAATAATCAAGCACTACAAGCCATGACCTCACTGTTGAAAATGGTCGATTTTAACTCAAAAAAACAAGTTGTCAGACTTAATTCAGATAAGTTTTCTTATTATTTAGTACCAATGTGGGATGTAATGAATTTGTTTCCAAAAGAGCAATTACAGACGAGAGATGTATTAGCTGATGAACATGTGTTTTTTGATCCTAAACTGGATAGGGAGCTATTAGCTTGGAAACAATTACAATTAATTTTTATTAATGAAATTAAAGCTTTTGCTTTACAGCATAAATTGAAACTATGGAAACAACGTTTCCCTAACAATATGGCGGTTGACAGCTTTGTCGATGCACTTTATGTACAGCGTAAGGACTTGTTGCCAAAGTTGGATAATATTGCTTTGTTATTGCCGGTTCAGGGTAAATTAGCAAAACCGGTAAAAGTTATTATTGATGGGGTGATGGCCGCACACTTTGAGAAAACTCATGGAAATGATATTCGATTTAAAATCTATGATACCAGTCAACAAACATCGATTTGGCCCTTGTATAAACAAGCTGTCGCTGATGGCGCTAATATTATTATTGGGCCCTTAAATAAAGCTTTTGTTGCAGAGTTGGGCGTGGTCGAGGAATTAGAAGTAACGACTTTAGCTCTGAATAATTCATCAGAGCCTGCTGAGGACGAACGACAACATCATACTAAAAACTTGTATCAATTTGCATTAAAACCAGAAGATGAAGTGAGCGCTGTTGCTCGATTAGCGCAACAAGATGGACATAAAAAAGTAGCGATTCTTGTTCCCGATTCAGCTTGGGGGGAACGCATGTCAATAGCGTTTACTAATGAATGGGAAAAGTTATCAGCTCAAGTTGTTTCTTTGCAAACTTATGTAGCAAAAGGATATGATTTTAAAAAGCCTATTACCTCCTTGTTAAATGTAGATGCCAGTTATCAAAGAAAAAATAAACTAAGATATCAAATTGGTGGTGGTTTTGAGTTTAGCCCAAGGATCAGACAAGATGTTGACATGATTTTTTTGGCGGCATTTCCTAAGCAGGGCAAACAAATTCCTTTACAAATCAGTTTTCATCATGGGGGAAAAATTCCGATTTATACTACCTCACATATTATTAAAGATGCTTTTAATGAAAAAGAAAACGGTGATCTTAATGGGATTATATATAGCGATATGCCATGGTTGTTACAACGAGAAATACCGGCTATTAGCCGAATGGGAAAACAAAAGAACAATAGTGCCAGGCGCTTGTTTTCCTTAGGGGTTGATAGTTATGCTTTGTTACCGTATTTGAAATTATTACAACAACAGCAGTTAAAACAATTTGCTGGAGAAACAGCAAAACTTTATATCAATGAAAATGGTTATATAAAACGCTTGTTTTCATTTGCTAAAATTCAAAATGGAAAACAAGTGCTTTATCCACCTATAAAAGTGGAAGAAAATTATTCAGAGTAATGCCTATTAAAATAGGGGATGAAAGGGTGAGTGATACGCACGAACACTTCCTCCTTTGAGAATTTTGAAAAGGTGGATGACACACACGAACACTTCCCCCTTTGAGAAGGGGGATTGAGGGGTATTTTAGATTGATGTCTGAGCTGTTAGTTAATTAATAGCTCAAATCTCCCCTAACCCCTCTTTGCAAAAGAGGGGAACGACATTTTACTAAGTAAAAGGAGCGGATGCTATTTCCTTACCTATTACTAAATAAAAGCATATTACTTTAAAGTCTATAAAATATGCACGGACAATTTTTTGAAAAGGGTTGATGA
>CAYMMQ010000116.1:0-5254 GCA_964391585.1 uncultured Ectothiorhodospiraceae bacterium | reverse complement strand
ACGAACACTTCCCCCTTTGAGAAGGGGGATTGAGGGGGATTTAGCATTTTTGATGAAAAAAACAGAATTAGGAAAATTAGCTGAAGACAAGGCTGTAGTGTTTTTACAGCAACAAGGCTTGACCGTGTTACAACGAAATTTTTATAGTCGTTTTGGTGAGATTGATATTATTTTATTAAAAAATGATAAAGCCTTATTTAATGATACCGAAATTATTTTTTGTGAAGTCCGTAGCCGCAAAGATTGTGGTTATGGTACGGCCACAGAAAGTATTAATAGTAAAAAGCAGCTAAAATTAAGAAAAACGGCGGATTATTTTTATCTGCAACATCAAAAATATCAAAAAATGCCGGCTCGATTTGATGTGCTAATAGTGCCGACAGCTTATGAACACAGCAGTAATAATATTGAAACATCTTCCATTCAATGGTTAGTTAACGCATTTTAAAACAAATTATGAAAAACCGTATTCGAGAAATATTTTTATCTAGTATTGAAACCAAAACAAAGTCCTTAGACTTGTTAGAGCCTGTGATCCAACAGGCAGCCGAATTATTAGTTGCTACCTTATTAAAAGAAAAGAAATTTTTAATCTGTGGAAATGGTGGGTCAGCCGCTGATGCACAGCATTTTTCTTCGGAATTGGTTAACCGTTTTGTTACTGAAAGACCTGCTTTACCAGCGATTGCTTTAACGACTGATTGCGCTGCTATTACTTCGATTGCTAATGATGATCATTATCAAAATGTCTTTTCCCGCCAGGTACAAGCTTTGGGGCAAAGTGCTGATATACTGGTTGCGATTACAACAAGTGGAAACTCGGAAAGTGTTGTACAGGCAATTAAATCAGCACAAGAAAAAGGTTTGCTTGTGATTGTATTAACAGGGGGTGATGGTGGTACTGTGGCTCAGCACCTTCGAGCTGTTGATATTGAAATTCGAGTGCCGAGTGATGAAACTGCTCGAATACAGGAAACACATATTCTTATTATTCATTGTTTGTGTAATTTAATTGATCATTTATTATTTGGAATGTCCTAATGAAAAAAGCCTTATTATTTGTTTGTTTATTAAGCTATATGTTGTTATCTGGTTGTGCCGCTGTTGTTGTGGGAAGTGGGGCTGCTGCGGTCGCTGTAGATAAAAGAACAGCTGGAGATATGTTAGAAGATGAAAATATTGAGATTAAATTTAGTTATCACCTTTCTCAAGATGAGAGTCTGAGTAATGTTAGTCATATCAACGCTACGTCTTATAATGGTTGGTTATTATTATCAGGTGAAACAGCAACAGAAGAAAATCGTCAAGCTATTTATAATATAGCGATAAATATTAAAAATGTTGATCGTGTTTTTAATGAAATAGTTATTGACCAAGTGAGCTCGATTGGTTCGCGAACCAGTGATACTTATTTGACCTCTAAAGTTAAAACGCAATTGTTTACTATCAAGAACACGCCAAGTTTTCATACTAAAGTGGTGACAGAGAGGGGAGTGGTTTATTTGATGGGTTTAATTAGCAAAGAGCAAGCAGATCAGGCAGTAGAATTGGTGCGTAAAATATCTGGGGTTAAAAAAATTGTTAAACTGTTTGATTATCAATAGTCTTCATATTCGCTAATGATTATTGAACAAGCCATTGATGCCTTAACAAAAGTTGTAGGTAAGGATAACCTCTATACTCAAGCAAGTGATTGTTGGGTATATGGTTATGATAATAGTCGTAAACAGGTTCTGCCTGAAGCGGTTGTATTTGCCACAGAACATCAACAAGTAGTACAAATTGTTGCGCTTTGTAATTTATATAAAATTCCCTTAACTGTACGTGGTCGAGGTACTGCTACCACTGGTGCTGCTGTACCGATTAAATCGGGTTTGGTTTTATCTTTTGAAAAAATGAATAAAATTATTTCAATTGATGCCGCTAATCGTTCCATCACCGTTGAACCAGGGGTAACCAATCAAGCAGTACAAGAAGCAGTTAAAGAGCAAGGATTCTTTTGGCCACCCGATCCAAGTAGTTCAGAATTTTGTAGCATCGGTGGTAATTTGTCTTGTAATTCTGCTGGACCTCGAGCGGTTAAATACGGCACCACACGCAACCATGTGTTATCGCTACAAGTTGTCACAGGAGAAGGTAAAACCTTATTTACTGGGGCCAAAACAACAAAATCAGTGGTTGGCTATGATTTTACCCGTTTGATCATAGGAGCTGAAGGCAGTTTAGCGATTATTACTCAAGCCACTTTAAAGTTATTACCTTTACCTCAGGTAAAAAAAACTGCACAAATATTTTTCAGCTCAATTCATAGTGCCGCGCAAGCTGTTATCGCAGTGATGTCTCAACCGATTATTCCCTGTGCCCTAGAATTTATTGATAAACAAGCCATTAATATGATCCGTGAGTATTCTCAAGCTTATTTGCCAGAAGATGCTGAGGCAATGATTATGCTAGAAGTGGATGGTGATCGCTTTGCTATTGAGCAACAGGCGGCTGAAATTGAAGCGGTGATTAAAAAATCTGGCTGTATCAGCTATGTGATGGCAAAAACCGATGAGCAGGTTAAAGAACTTTGGAAAACCAGAAAAGCACTTTCTCCTGCTTTACGTAAAATAGCTCCGAAAAAAATTAATGAAGATGTGGTTGTGCCAATTGCTAATATTGCGGCATTATTAGCAGAAATAGAGCAATTAGCAATAAAATATGACATTACTATTATTAATTTCGGTCATGCCGGTAATGGCAATATTCATGTCAATTTATTAACCGATCCGGATGATGAAAAAAAGCTGGCTCAAGCTTATTTATGCCTAGATGAATTATTTCAAATTGTCTTAAAGCTGGAAGGGACGTTATCCGGCGAACATGGCATCGGTTTGGAGAAAAAAGCCTATGTGCATTTGGAGTTGGATGAAAATTATCGACAGTTGATGCATCAGGTGAAAAAACAGTTTGATCCCTTGTTTATATTGAACCCCGGAAAGCAAGATTATTATAATGAGGAGGGGTTAGGTTAAAAACTTGTAGCCTGGATATACCCAAGAAGGGGCACACCGAGCGAAGCGTAATCCGGGAATAAGGATGGGCTGGGTCAATCTGTCGTAAGCGCTACCAAATTATTCTTTTGTAGAAAAGTTAGATTGATTATAGGTAGAACAGTGATTTAATCCTTGAAAAATTATCATTGAATTTCTTATCCATATAAAATCATAAAAAAACTGGTTGGGTAAAATAAATTACAGTAATATAGGTTACTATAAAGTGAGATGTGATGAAGTTTTATAACAGAGAAAAAGAACTTGAAAACTTAAAAGAAATAGAAACATCTTCTAAACTATCTTCAAAGATGACGGTTATCGTCGGTCGAAGAAGAATTGGAAAAACGAAGCTAATTCAAGAAGCGTATAAAGAGAAAATATATCTCTTTGTATCTAAGAAAAATGAAGCTCTGCTATGTGAAGAGTTTATATCTATCATTCAAAACACTTTAAATGTGAAAGTATTTGGTCAGATAACAAAGTTTAAAGAGCTTTTTGAGTACCTCATGAACCTAGCAACCACAAAAGCATTTACCCTAGTAATTGATGAATTCCAAGAGTTTTTACAGATAAATGACAGTATCTATTCAGATATGCAAAATATATGGGATAACTACAAAGATAACTCTCAAGTGAACTTGATTTTGAGTGGCTCTATTTATTCGCTTATGAGGAAAATATTTGAGGATAAAAATGAACCACTCTTTGGTCGTGCGAACAATAAGATTCACCTCAAACCTTTCACAGTAAAAACCATAAAAGAGATTCTACAAGAGAATTATTCGGAGCTTACAAATGATGACTTGTTGTCATTTTATATATTAACCGGTGGTGTTGCTAAGTATGTTGAGATATTTGTTGATAAAAAAGCTTTTACTCTACAAGCGCAACTTGAGTTGATTTTTGATGAGCATTCACTTCTGTTGGAAGAGGGGAAAAATTTGCTTATTGAAGAGTTTGGCAAAGAGTACACGACTTACTTTTCAATTCTTTCGCTCATAGCATCTTCGAAGACTGCAAGAGTGGAAATAGAGAGTATTTTGGGGAAAAATGTCGGCGGTTATCTTGATAGATTAGAGAATGAATATACCATCATTAAAAAAGTCAAACCAATCTTTGCAAAAGAAGGAACTAGAACACTGAAGTACGAGATAATAGATAATTTTTTTAACTTTTGGTTCAGATTTATATACAAATATAAAAGTGCCATTGAAATAGAAAATTATGCCTATGTAAAAGATATAGTAAATCGCGATTATAGAACGTATAGCGGACGTTTTTTAGAGAAGTATTTTATAGAAAAACTAAAATTGTCAAACCGTTATTCAAATATAGGAACCTACTGGGAAAGAGGAAACGAAAATGAGATAGATATAGTTGCAGTGAATGATGATGCTAAAACGATGCTTATCGCTGAAGTTAAAAGACAAACGAAAAAAATCGATATAAATAAACTTCAAGGAAAAGCACAAAAGTTGGTCTCTAAATACAAAGATTATAATGTGAATTTTGTTGGCTACTCTTTAGATAATATGTAAAAATGTTAGAAGTTTTAAGATGTTTTTGATCGATCAAAAATGGATAACTCATTGATTATGTTAAATATTCATCACGTCAGCTTTATTATTCAAGACTGTGCTCGTTCTCAACAGTTTTATCAGCAAATTTTTGGCTTAAGCCCTGTTCCTAATCGCCCTGATTTAAAGTTTCCCGGTATTTGGTATCAATTAGGCGACTTGCAGTTACATTTATTACAATGTGACAACCCTTATAGTGAAGCAAAACTCCCCGAACATGGTGGACGAGATCGACATTTGGCATTGGAAACGGATGCGTTTGACCTTATCCTGTCTCGGTTGGAAAAACATAAAGTTACATTAACTTGGAGCAAATCAGGTCGCAAAGCGGTATTTTTTCGCGATCCTGATGCTAATGTGATTGAACTGATCAGTGTTTAATCATGGATGAGAGGCTGAGTTAATTCAGTATTATATGTTGCTACTTAAGTTAGAAGCTGATCTAGCTTCCCCCTTTGAAAAAGGGGGATTGAGGGGGATTTTATTTTATTGTTAAACACATGAGCTGAGAGCATTTTATTTAAAAGAACAAATCTCCCCTAGCCCCTCTTTGCTAAAGAGGGGAATGTTGAATGCTTCTTCACTTGCTAAGCAATTCAGAAAAATCTGCTCATCATCCATCACAAAAGGAACATAATA
>CAYMMQ010000115.1:0-7974 GCA_964391585.1 uncultured Ectothiorhodospiraceae bacterium | reverse complement strand
AGTGCCAGTGCCAGTGCCAGTGCCAGTGCTTCAAATTTAAAACAAGTCAAAATGCCGCTAGCATATTCTAAATGGCTCCTTAATTATCGTTATCCGCTGACGGAGATGTCTCTGGTGACTGATATATCTGTATTGTTTACTTTGTACATAGCTTTGGCGATCTGTACTTTATTATTTACCCTATTGGTATTTGGTAGAAAACTGAAAAATTTCATGAGTGCGCGTAGGATTAAAGCATTGGCAGATGAATCGACGGGGATCAATACCGTGTTGTCTGATCAAGATGCGATTGAGCAATTGCAATCTGCTGATGTTTTAGCAGATGTTACTCAAAGCAAAGAAAGCAGTGATAAAAACAAGGAATATAAGGAGGTCAAGTTAGAGGATATTGCGAAAGATATTTTCACTGAGCAAGGTGTTAGGGCAAAACGCCATTTGCTAAGTGATGATGTGATGAATCTGTTGGGGCAATGTATTGCTCATGAATTAGATAGTTTGTCTTTGAGTAAAATTTGCATTGGTTTTGATGCAAGAGAAGGAAGTGAACAAATTGCACAAGCATTAACAACAGGCTTGCTTGCTTTAGATATTGAAGTTTTATCGCTAGGACAAACAATTGGCCCTATTGTTTATTTCACTGCACTAAAAAAAACACAAGGTTCAGGGATCATGGTTACAGCGGGTAGTGCCGCAAAAGATATAAATGGTCTAAAAATATTAATTGATAAGGAATTTTTTGGTAAGAGTAAGCTGAAAGGTTTGTTAGATATAGAAGAAGAAATTACCCCTGTCAATACTGATAAAGTTGCAAAACAGCTTGATCCACTAGGCAGTTACTTGGCAAGTTTGGCTAAAATTATAAAAAGTAAGAACCCCTTAAAACTGGTGATTGATACGGCTAATGGATCAGCTGGTCCAATTATTAAAAAATTCTTTACTGATTTATCTTGTGAGGTGACAATGATTTGTGATGAGCAAGATTCTAGCTTTCCACATCATTTACCCGATCCTTCTAAACCGGTTAATTTAAAAATGTTAATTGAACAAGTAAAAGCGACTAATGCCGATCTTGGTTTTGCTTTTAATGGTGATGCAACAGCGTTAGGAGTTGTATCTGCAAAAGGTTCAATTATTTGGCCTGATAGAGTGCTGATGTTATTAGCCAAAGACGCCTTAACACGCCATCCTAAGAAAAAAGTTTTATATGATGTAAAATCAACTTCTACCTTGCATGATTGGGTGATCGCTAATAAAGGTGAGCCTGAACTGTCTCCTTCTGGTTTTATTCAAATGAAAGAACGCATGGTGCATTTAGGAGCGATGTTAGCGGGCGAATATTCGGGACATTTTTTTGTTAAAGAGCATTGGACAGGATATGATGATGCTCTTTATGCTGCAGCTAAGGTGGTAGAAATTATTGCGAATTCTAATAAGGGCTCAGATCAAATTTTTAGTGAGATTCCAGAAAAAATTAGTACACCAGAAATATTGATCCCAGTGCAACCAGGGCAATTAGAAAGCATTATGAATAAATTAGTGGTACAAAAAGATGAATTTGACTCTCCTGCTATTATCTCTTTGGATGGCTTGCGAATGGAATATGAAGATGGTTGGGGGTTAGTGCGAGCTTCTAATACCAGCAATTCTTTAAGTATGCGCTTTGAAGCAGATTCTCCCGAAGCGCTACAACGAATCGCTGAAAAGTTTAAGGAAGTTGTTTTATCGGTTGTGTTTGTAAAGTTCCCCTTTTAACAATATACCCATTATCATTGGTTCTAGAGGTTCATTGTCATCGTAAAATGCTTAAATCATGTATTTGGTATACACTCAATCTGCATTTTACTTGACAGCTTCCCTGTAGCTCCAAGCATAACGGGTCTATAGGAAATAACGAAATGAGTGATTATGGTATATACGCATAATCTTTTCCAATCATTGCTCATGAGAAAAATCATGACTATAAATAAGTAACTATTGAGTACAATCTATGAAAGAAAATAACCCCGCTAGCCGTATTGCACATGTTTTAATTGAAGCATTACCCTATATTAAAAAATTTAATAATAAAACTATTGTGATTAAGTTTGGTGGCAATGCAATGATTGATGATGCATTAAAACATCAATTTGCTCAAGATGTGGTGTTGTTGAAACTCGTGGGTTTAAACCCAGTTATTGTCCATGGTGGTGGGCCTCAAATTGGAGACTTGTTAAAACGCTTAAATATTCAGAGTACCTTTGTAGATGGTATGCGAGTCACCAATAAAGAAACCATGGATGTAGTTGAAATGGTTTTAGGTGCTCAAGTGAATAAAGAAATTGTTTCTTTAATAAACCAACATGGGGGCAGTGCGGTTGGCTTGACTGGAAAAGATGGGCACTTTATTCAAGCACATAAAATGAAGTTTACGCCTCAATCAGAGGAGATGAAAGCTTCTGAAATTATTGATATTGGTCATGTCGGTGATATTGATTTTATTAATACCCAATTGATAGATATGTTAGTGGAAGGTGATTTTATCCCTGTGATTGCACCTATTGGCGTGGGAACTAATGGTGAATCGTATAATATTAATGCCGATATTGTTGCAGGTCGCTTAGCGGAGTCTTTAAAAGCTGAAAAGTTGATGTTGCTAACCAATATTCGTGGTTTATTAGATAAAAATGACAACTTGCTGACAGGGTTGACCTTAAAGCGAGTCGATGAATTAATTAAAGATGGTACAATTTCAGGTGGCATGTTACCAAAAATCAAATGTGCCTTGGATGCTGTTGCCAATGATGTTCGCTCTGCCCATATTATCGATGGCAGAATTGAACATGCCGTGTTATTAGAGCTTTTTACCGACAAAGGAATTGGAACATTAATTACAGGTAGTTTATGATGGATAAAGAAGATAAATATAATATTTCAGTTAATGTGTCGGTTCAATATGTAAAAGAACAGTCAATTCCTGATGATAAACGTTATGTATTTGCCTATACTATCAATATTGTTAACAAAGGTTGTTTAGATGTGAAACTGGTTTCTCGTCATTGGTTGATTACTGATGCAGAAGGAAAAATTCAGGAAGTAAGGGGACAGGGCGTTATTGGTCAGAATCCTTATTTACAACCTGGAGAAGGCTTTACTTATACCAGTGGTACCGTCATTGAAACTCCTGTAGGTAGCATGCAAGGAAGTTATCAAATGGAGGCCGAAGATGGTGCTTTATTTGATGCTGAAATTGGAGCATTTTCTTTGGCACAGCCGAATATTCTGCATTAAGTATTAAGCACAAGTTGCTTTGAGGTAGATTGGTATGAATGTTTATCTGTCATTTGGTGATTACTTTTGATTTTTTCTTCTAATAGCGGATTAACAAAATTGAAAGCCTCCATTAATAGTTGGGGATAGTTTGAAATATCGGTATGTTGAGAAGCTTTGTATTCCAGTTCTTTTGCTAAATCAGCTAGATAATCGGCACCTAAGGTATAACTGCTGGATTTTAAAGTATGAGCAAGTTTCCTGACTTCCTCATATTGCGCAAGCTGGCATCCTTCGCTTATTTTTATTAATAAAAGAGGTGACTCAGTCAGATATAAATCAAGCATTTTTTGTAAAATATGGGCTTTCCCAGGACGTTGTAAAGCTCTTAACTGATTGATAACTTTTTCATTGATATAAGGCTTGTGACTTAACGGATGACTTTTTGATGCATGCTTTGCCATTGCGTGTTCTTTTTCACAAGGTAACATGTTGTGTATTTTTGGTTGGCCCGTTTTTTGTTTGTCCGGCAAAAAATTTGCTAAACATTTAGCTAATTGACTAATGCCGATTGGTTTAGAAATAAAAGAATCCATTCCGGACTTAAGACATGAAGAGCGTGCTTGATGATAGGTATGAGCCGTTAATGCGATAATTAATACAGGCTCTTTATTCTGTGCTGCCTCATAGTGACGAATCATTCGAGTTGCCTCAAAACCATCCATTTCAGGCATTTCACAATCCATAAAAATTAAGTCTATGTTTTGTTGCTTTTCAGTAATAAGAGCAACCGCTTCTTTACCATTATGGACACAAGTGACATGACAGCCTAAATTAACTAAGCTTTCTGTGGCTACTTCTAAATTAACCAGATTATCCTCCGCAATAAGTATATTGGCGTTATAGCTACTTATTAAATCGGTTGATTTATCTCCATTCAGCTCTTCAATTAGCTGTTCGTCAACAACTCCTTGATAAAACCGAACAATGAGGTTAATGCAAAAAGTTGCTCCTTTGCCTAATGAACTACGATAGGATATTTCACCACCCATTAATTCAATTAAGCGTTTACAAATTATCAAACCTAAACCTGTACCACCATATTTACGGCTAATGGAGCTATCTGCTTGTGAAAATGGCTGAAAAATATGATTTTTAAAACTATCTGGTATACCAGCACCCTGGTCAATAATTTCAAATTTCAATACAATATGCTCATCAATTATGTCACTAACCATTACCTTAATATCAACGTTGCCATTATTATGACTAAATTTAATGGCATTGCCGATCAAGTTAAATAAAACCTGTGATAATCTATTCACGTCTCCATAGATGATTTTAGGGACATCATCATCGATGAAGACATTTAAACTTAAATTTTTACGTTTAACTTGATCTTTGAACAATTCTTGCAAATCTGACACAACTTGGTGTAAATCAAACAGTGTTATCTCTAAACGTAACTGACCAGACTGAATTTTAGAAAAATCCAGAATGTCGTTAATAATACGTAATAATGTTTGACCAGAACGTTGAATAGTATGTAAATAATGAGTTTGTTTTTTATCTAAGGGAGTGTATTCCAACAGCTCCAACATACCTAAAACGCCATTCATTGGAGTTCTAATTTCATGACTCATGGTGGCTAAAAAATTACTTTTTGCTTTGTTAGCAGCTTCTGCAGCTTCTTTCGCCTTTTGTAGTTGCGAGGTGCGCTCTTCAACTCGGGCAATAAGATTCTGTTCGTTCTCTTGTAGGTTTTGAGCCATTTTTTTATTTTTTGTCCATAACCTAGAAAATAATAATACCAGTTTATTTAATCTTCTTAATTCCTTAGATAAAATTTCATGTTTGTTTTTTAATTTCTCTCCATTTGATATTTTATGTAAATTTTTATGTATTGTGTTGATCGGGCGAATTAAGAGAAAATTTATTGATAACAAATAAATTAAACTCACTACACACAGCAATAAAAGCGTATAAAAATAAAATTTAGCATTCAATAATTGCCATTGTTGTCCCAGAGCAACCGTTATTAAAAATTCACCTAACCGTTTACCTTCAACGAAAAAAACGATGTTGAATTGATAAAGTTCATCTCTAACTGTGCTTACTTCTGAAGTCGCTACCTGATGACTTAAATTTCCTTCATTGTTATCGTTAAAGCTGATTGCCTGAATATCATGATCAATTTTTATTAGTTGACTGACGATATTTTTTATACGGCTATTATCATAGTCTACAAAAACTTTGCTATAGCTACTTTTCAGTAATTCTAAGTGCAAACTTACGCTTTGCTCTGCTTGTTGTTTTTGATAATCCAAGATAACGTGATGATATAAATTTCTTATCAGTGCGAAAGAAAGAATGATGATTATCAATGATAGATATAGAAATTGTATCAATACAGACTGTTTTCTAAGATAGGTTAGCATAGTCATTTTAAATTCTTTAATTCAAGAGGTACGTGCAAAATTATACTTTTACATCATTTCTGCGTTAAAAATAACCTGAAAATACTCATTTATTCATATAAACTCCGTTTTTCAGAATATTTTCGCCTTGATCTGAAGCAAAAACCTTAATTTTGCAAGTGCCTCTCAAGGTAACTATTTAGAGCTATACGTGATGTTGTTAATCTTTAAATTTATTTTTTATGTGTAAAATTTCTTGAAATATGTTTGTAAAGCAAGTAACCAACTGTGGATCAAAAGCAGAACCTGATAAACGTTGTATTTCATTTAATGCCATGTTTTCATCCCATGCCGTTTTATATGGGCGTTCAGATGTTAGGGCATCAAATACGTCAGCAATAGCACAAATTCTGCCATATATTGGAATATCTTTTCCTTTCAAACCATAAGGATAACCCGTTCCGTCCCATTTCTCATGATGAGAAATACAAATAAGGTGTGAGAATTCCATGAGTTTAGATAAAACCCCCGATAGTATCTCTGCTCCCATCGTGACGTGTTGTTGCATCTGCTTAAATTCCTCTTCCGTCAGCTTCCCAGGTTTGAGTAAAATTCTATCGGGAATACCAACTTTACCCACATCATGCATAGGGGCAGCTTGTTTGATTAGATGACACTCTTGCTCGTTTAAGCCATATTCTCTCGATAATGCTTCAGAATATAAGCTCATTCGTCGAATATGATTACCTGTTTCATTATCTTTAAATTCTGAAGCAAGTCCCAAGCGGTTGATAACTTCTAATTCTGACTTGCGTAATAATGATTCACTCAGTGCTAGCTCTTTAGCCGTGCGCGCAGAACGTAAAATATAATTTACCTTATGTCCTAATAAATCCCAATTTAATGGTTTCACTAAAAAATCTGTTGCACCAACTTCATAAGCTAAATTAATGGAGTTCAGATCATCCAAGCCGGTGATGAGTAAAATCGGATGATACTTGCCAAGTTCAGTATTTTTTATTTGACGGCATAACTCAAAACCATCTATTCCGGGCATTATGATGTCGGAAATAATTAAATCAGTTCGTGTTTTTTGATATAGTTCAAATGCTGTTAAACCATTATTTGCTTCTGTAACGATGAATCCTGCATTTTCAAGTGTGACGCGCATTGGAGTGCGTTGCATCTCATCATCATCAACAATGAGTATGTGTGCTTGCGGTAGTTTCATTTGCATAATCTAGTTTCTTTTGAATTTAAGCGGTATCAGGTTTAAATTGAACCTTTTAGCACATCATAATAAAACTATATTACAAAAATATGATATTGATATTTTTTTGCTAGATTAAGACGTTAAGGATGGGAATTAAGCACTCTAGTGACTCGGTTTTTTTCTCATTTTTTTTGTATAAGTTTGGATAATAGAAATTAGTTTATTAAAACGATATGGTTTGACAATAAATCCCTTTGCCCCAAGCTCTAAGGCTTTATGAACATTTTCTTCGGTACTATGTGATGTAATCATGACCACATAAGCATTGCTTTTTGTTCCGAGTATTTCCTTAAGCACTTGAATACCATCTTTTTCTGGCATCTCAATATCAAGAAAAATCATATTAAAATCCTTTTTCAATGCAGCTTCTACCGCAAGAGTACCTGTTTCAACTATTGTTAACTCTATTAGCGGGGCAGAAGAAAAATCCAGTTGATAATTTTCTAGTACTGTACTTAATAAGTTTATTTGTATCTTATTATCTTCTGCATATAAGATAGATATTTTTTTTGCCTTCATCGGGTTTAAATTCCAAAAAATTATTTTTTGTAGTACAATTTGAAAATCTTAACAGGATTTTCTTCAGTATAAGAAAGTTTGCATTGTATAATAATTAAAAATAAATACCTAGTCAGTTAATAATTCATCTATTCAATTATTTCAAAATACTATGAGAACAAACAAAAAAATTGATCGTTTTGCTATTAAAAGTTTTTTAAACGATTTCAAAAAAAATTACCCGCATCAGCAAGTAGCCGCAAACTTTGAGTTGGATTTTGTTATTCATGCGCTTAATCAGATTTGCGATAACAATATCTCACCTAATGAAGCATTTACCCGTAAGATCCCACTGAAAGAAATAAAGAAGCGACATTTCTTTTATGCTCTATATGTGAAGTATGTTGCAAAATGGATTAGGAAAAACACTCAAGCTAAAGATAGGCCTGTTGATAGGAAACCAACTGATATTGCTAAGGAAGTTGATCAGCATTATACGGGAGAAGATTTAAAGGTTATCATTAAAGCTTATAAAGATTA
>CAYMMQ010000114.1:6894-8137 GCA_964391585.1 uncultured Ectothiorhodospiraceae bacterium | reverse complement strand
AAAATGGAGTTACCAAATGAGCATCAATTATTTAAAAATGTTATTCCATCCATCTGGCGGGATATCCTTAATGATAATCATTGGGGGAAAAATTTTACTACGCAATTAACGGCAGAGGTCAGAAAGCTTATAGCTACAGACCTGTCTCCTCGACACATAAAACAAACGTTAATGATAGCTGCTGGTTATGCCGCTAGAAAAAATGCCAAAAACAAATTAAGCATTGATAATAAAATAAGTATAGATATTGATGATGTTAAAAAATCATTTAATAAAACCAAGAAAAACAAATTTGGATTTTTATAGAGCAAGAATTGTCACTATGACTAATGAGGTCATTAGTCATAGTTTCGTAAATTCGTGAACTTTTAAGCTCCTATTAACTCAATCTCATATCCATCCGGATCACGAACAAAAGCAATGATAGTATCACCCGCATTCATTGGACCTGCATCTCATAGGAAATAATTTTTTAACCGTTTTAGTTAACCGCTTCTTTTAATGCTTTACCCGCTTTAAAAGCCAGAACTTTTGACGCTTTAATCTGGATTTCCTTTCCAGTTCTAGGATTACGCCCAGTGCGAGCGGCTCTATCTCGCACTTCAAATGTACCAAAACCAATTAGAGTCACAGGCTCAGCATTTTTAAGTGCATCTGAAATAGCCGATGTAATGGCATCTAATGCACGACCTGCATCAACTTTTGTTAAGTTTGAGGATTCTGCAATGGCATTTATTAGCTCTGATTTATTCATTTGTTTTCCTTAAAATCTGAAGTTAAAGCGTGATAATATCTTGCAATCTTCAAATTATCAATCACTTGTTGAACTAAATGGAGATTAATCATGATTTTGAGGTACGGGTCAAAATGATGTATAAAGAAAAACTTCAAAAAATCACTTTTGTCCAAAATTTGTCCAAAATCTGTCCAAAACTTCGAATTAGGCGGGGGAAAATCTTTTTAGACAACCGTCAGAACGTGTCATAAAGCAAAAATAATGAAAAATTATTTTCCAAACATGAAAATGTGATAATTTTTTATTCTACTTGTAACATATTGAAAAATAAATAAATGGTGCGCTCGGCGGAATTCGAATCCACGACTTTCACCTTCGGAGGGTGACACTCTATCCAGCTGAGCTACGAGCGCATTGACTGATACCCCATTTTACAGGCTTTATACTTTTGGCACAATAATATATGTTGTTCATCACTTCAATGAAAATATAGCTCATCATTTATCA
>CAYMMQ010000114.1:0-6794 GCA_964391585.1 uncultured Ectothiorhodospiraceae bacterium | reverse complement strand
CACAATAATATATGTTGTTCATCACTTCAATGAAAATATAGCTCATCATTTATCATGAATAAATTTCCTTCAAATAATGAGATTACACTCAATGGCTTTAATTTTCTGAGCAAACCTTTCTTTGTAAAGCTTGAAAATTTAAAAAAGCACTCCATATATTAAGGCTAACTTTTAAACACACTCTTTAAAAACTTTAACTGAAAAGATAGAACAAAACTTTGATTACATTAGAACAAATTAGCCACTTACTGCATGATAATCTACAAATTGATCATAAAGATTTTCAATTTACTCTAAACTCTCAACTTATTGGTGCCTTGCCAGAATTTGATTCTATGGCCATTCTAAGCGTAATCTCTGCTATTGAAAGTGAATATCACGTGCACTTAGAGGATGATGAAATATCAGCTGAATTATTTGAAACGGTTGAAAGTTTACTCACTTTTATCAATAATAAACGCGCTAATTAGTTATTACTCCAACTGTTTTAGTCTTAAACTATAAACAGCCAACATAATACTTAACACTGTTTGCAACATCACTGGAATGATCACCCACAAAGATTGTTCATCTTCTATATAGGGAAGAAAAAGGAATAACCATGATTTTAACTCCAGGTTAATTAAGATGATGGGGATAAAAACATAAAGTGATAACAAGGTAATCAAACTAGACATATCTGCCTTTCCGCTACTATTTTTTAATCCAAAATATAAAGACAGGAAAATATCACGCAATAAAAACAAGCAACACATTAAAATCAAGAGAAAACTTTCGTTTATAACAACAAATAGGTACAAGGCACAGGTTAAAACAAAAGCATAACTTACCACCCATAAAGGCAAATTAAGCCAAAGCTGTGGATAGTTTCTATTTTTAAGGTAAAATATTGATTTATAAATAGCTTGGATTTTATTATTACTGGCATAAATGGCAAGCCAACATAAAATAATACTGCTAAAAAACACCATCGTTTCACGTCCAAACCAATGGGCATCAAACTCAAAATCCGTTCCTGCTATATAAAAACCACTCCAATATAGCGTTTGACTTACCAGAAAAAACAGCCACACTAAAGGACTATTTTGATACTGTAACTCTTGGCGCATTAAGCGATAACAGGCAATTAAGAAAGTACATAAGAAAAATAAGCCACTTAACAACACAAAGTCAAACCAGGAATAAAACGAGCTAAACCACACAATGCTCTCTTGTTGTTCAGCTGTCACAAAAGGCAGGCTGATAAACATCATCACTATTGCCAAGATAAATGATAAAAAATGGGTTTGTTTACTTGTGGTTTGTGGATTTTTTCGCAGTAAAAACAGAGTGGTCATCAATGAGACAGTAATGCTTATTAGCGCTACAATTACTAATAAAATGAGACTTTTCAGCATAAAAATAAAGCTACTGGTGAACATCATTGAGTATACGGCTAAAACCAGCGCTAAAGAAGCTGTCAACAGACTAAAAAAACAACTACCAAGCAATTTACCCCAAACCATTGTCCAAGCACTGATAGCCGACATTCGCTGAAAGTCCCAGGTGCGTTGCATTACTTCATCCATAATCGAGTCATTAACATCACGCGTGCAAAAGAAAAATACCAATAATAAAAAAATGACACTACAGCTGACCGATAAGGATTCACTAAAAGTTTGCCCATGTAGTACAAAAGTCAAATATAATAAAATCAACATAGCAACAGGCATCACAAAAGAACGGTAGCTCGAAAGTGATACAACAATACTGCGTTTAAATTCAGGGTTATTTAACAATTTATGCTTCCCTATTTCACGTTGTTAATCGAATTTAAATAACTGTCTTGCATAGAGGTTGGTTTCTTATAACATTCCACAATACGAATATTATTTTTTATTAGGCTTTCCATTAATATGGCCAACTGATCATCAGCAGCAGAAAAATCGAACATGATATTATCACCCTCAACTTTAATATTTTGACAAAGTTCATTTGCATGTAATTGATTACAAATATCAATATTAGGGGTCAAGCTTTTGATAATATAAGGCGTAGTTGTATGGTTAGTGTGCGAACTTGCTTGAATGATTTTGCCATCTTTTAGAATAATCATCTCATCACAATAACTTTCTAATTCTGCCAAAATATGAGATGAAACGATTAAGGTCATGCCTTGAGTTTTTAAATTCAGTAGTAACGTAGAGAGTTTTTCTCTGGCTTCAGGATCAAGTCCCGATGCAGGTTCATCTAATAAAATCAATTCCGGTTGATGAATAATGGTATAAGCGATGCCGACACGCTGACGTTGTCCACGAGATAATTGATTGGGCTTTTTATGCACAAAATGTGATAAGTCTAGGTTTTCTATTACCCAGTCAATCGCACCTTTTTGTTTGCTTTTTTCAATCGCATTAGCCTTAGCCATATAATCTAAGGCCTGATAAACCGTTAATTGCTCATATAAACCAAAAAAATCAGCTAGATAGGCAATTCGACTACGACTTTGTCTAGGAGAAATATGCACATCTTGTTGGTTTAAAAAAACTCGCCCCGATAGCGGATGATATAAGGTTGAAATACAACTTAATAAAGTGGTTTTCCCTGCACCATTTGGCCCAACTAAAGCGGTGATACTTTGTTTTTCTACGCTAAAAGAAACAGAATTTAAAGCTTTTTTATTAGGATAATGAAAGCTAAGATTTTGAACTTGTAACATCTTGGTTTAGTTTTTCACTAAGCATTTACAATTGGTGACATTCGGATAAAGCACCATATAAACCAACTTTGTCATCAGTAAGCAAATTAATGGTTAATGACTCCATTGCCCCAGACAGAGAGCCTTTATTTTGAAATGCAGTGATAAAACGACCATCAGTCATTTTTGACGTTATTTTTGCAGCAATCCCGCCAGCGATATACACTTCTTGAATCGGGTAATAATGTAAAGCAATATTAGCGGCAGCAGAGCCATAAATATCAATAAAGCAAGACAAGCTTTTTGTACATAAGGCATCTTTTTCAGTCATGGCAAATTCACTAATCACTTGAGCGGGATCGGTTGTTTTCATCATCTCAGTGACTTCTGCGGATGTGTTAAAACGTCCTTGTTGCTGCAAAAATTGATAAATATTAACTAAACCTCGACCGGATAATACCAACTCAAGGCTTACATGAGAAAATTGTTGTTGTAACCAAGCTAATAATTGCGTTTGCTGCTCATTTTCCGGAGCAAAACCCACATGACCTGCTTCACTGGCAAAAAAGTGGTAACTCGAATTAATCCAAACCCGATGAGTGGCACCTAAACCAGTACCAGCACCAATAATCGCTGCATTAGTATGCGAGGTCAGCCGTTGGGAAGAATGTTGGATGCCTTGTTGTAAGCAAATCATCTTATCACGACTCAAAGTGCTAACACCTTTAGCAATAGCAATAAAGTCATTAATTAGTTTTACCTTAGGAATTTTTAAAGTAATAGATAACTCTTGTTCACTCATCACCCAGGGCAAGTTAGTAATTGAACAAGTACCTTCAATCACGGGGCCAGCCACACCAAAACAGGCACAGTCAATTGTATCCGTAAAGTTTTGTTGAGATAAAAACAAGGAAATAACTTGATCAAGGCTTGCAAAATCCGCACTAGCATAGCTTTTTTCTGCAACAATAGTTTGCCCCTGATTATCTATAATAGCTAAAATCAAGCGACTATTTGTCCCCCCAATATCCCCTGCTAAATAAATCATGATTAAGCTCTATTTGCGCCTTTGTTTATAATGATTTATTAAACCATTGGATGAACTATCATGGGTATTAATTGCATCGTTGTCATCCAGCTCACATAAAATATGTTTAGCTAGTTGTTTACCTAATTCAACACCCCACTGATCAAAGGAATTGATATTCCAAATAATGCCTTGTACGAATATTTTATGCTCATATAAGGCAATCAAAGAACCCAAAGTTTTTGGATCTAGAGTATCAAATAATAAAGTACTAGTAGGACGATTGCCTGGAAATACCTTATACGGTAATAAGTTTTTAATTTGTTCATCACTGAGGTTTTCAGCTTTTAACTCTGCCAATGCTTCTTGTTCGGTTTTTCCTCGCATCAAAGCTTCAGTTTGAGCAAATACATTTGACATCAAAGCTTTATGGTGACGACCAATCGGGTGATAGCTATACACAGGAGCAATAATATCAGCTGGAACTAATTTTGTGCCTTGATGTAATAATTGAAAAAATGCATGTTGACCTGAAATCCCAATTTCACCAAAGATAACAGGACCTGTTGAGTAATCAACTTCATCACCTTCACGATCAACAAACTTACCATTACTTTCCATATCCGCTTGCTGCAAGTATGCAGGAAAGCGATGTAAATGCTGATCATATGGCAATACTGACATAGTTTGTGCATCAAAAAAGTTATTATACCAAACACCTAATAAGGCCATCATCACCGGTATATTTTCTTCTAAAGGAGTCTGTCTAAAATGCTGATCGGCTTCATATGCACCCGTTAATAATTGATCAAAATTTTCTGAACCAATAGCAATAATCGACGAGAGTCCAATAGCGGACCATAAAGAATAACGGCCTCCGACCCAATCCCACATTTTGAAAACATTATCTTCGGCAATACCAAACTCTTTTGCCAATTTGGTATTACAAGTTACCGCAGAGAAATGACGATACATTTCTTTATCACTTCCTAGCTTATTGATATACCACAAGCGGGCAGTTTCTGCATTAACCATGGTATCTTGGGTGGTAAATGTTTTTGAAGCAATAATAAAAAAAGTAGTTTCTGGGTTTAAATACTCCAAGGTATCATTGATATGATTTTCATCAATATTAGAGACAAAATGTACTTTAAGATCATGTAAGCAATAAGGCTTTAATGCTTCATTAATCATTTGCGGTCCAAGATGTGAACCACCAATACCAATATTCACCACATCAGTAATGGCTTGGTTGGTTACCCCACGCCACTGACGAGAGCGAATTGCTTCAGCCAGCTTATAAACTCTCTCTCGTTCACTTTTAATATCAGCAGTAATATCAATGCCATCAATGATTAAGGGTTGTTCGGTTTTATCACGTAAAGCCACATGTAATACCGAGCGGTTTTCAGTGTTATTAATGGCTTCACCTTGAAACATTTTTTCAATCCAGCCTGATAAATCAGCTTGTTTCGCCAATTTTAACAATAACTGCATAGTTTCATCATTAACACGATTTTTCGAGTAATCAAAAAGTATATCGTTTAAGTTTAAAGAGTATTTATCAAAACGTTTTTCATCTTGATCAAAAAGTTCACGCATATGAACACTTTTAATAGACTCATAATGTTTTTGCAAAGCTGACCAAGCATCTGATTGAACTAATTTAGACATATTATTTTTACCTTTTATCTATACCCGTTATCATAAAGAAAGCTATTAGTGATTTACTTTTTCTAAATTCCAAATATCTTTATTATATTCTTCCATAGTTCTATCCGTAGAGAAAAAGCCACTAGCTGCTGTATTGGCAATACTCATTCTTAACCACTTATCCTGATCCTGATAAGCCTGTGATACTTGCTCTTGAGTATCAATATAACTTCTAAAGTCAGCTAAAGTTAACCAAGGATCATAAGGATTTAATAATGAGCCAATAATATCATTAAATATTCCCGGTTCAAACGAATTAAAGTGACCACATTGTAATAAATTCATCACTTCTTTTAATGCTTCGTCATGTTCAATAATTTGATTAGGATGGTAATTTCTTCGAGTTTCTTCAACTTCACTGGCTTTTAAACCAAATAAGAAAAAGTTTTCATCACCAACAGCATCTAAAATTTCAATATTAGCACCATCATAAGTCCCAATAGTGATAGCACCATTCATCATGAATTTCATATTACCAGTACCAGAAGCTTCTTTACCCGCTGTAGAAATTTGCTCGGACAAATCAGTTCCTGGGCTAATAATTTCCATCTTAGATACATTGTAATTAGGGATGAATGCCAGTTTTAATTTATTACCCACATCCGGATCATTATTAACCACTTCAGCGATATTATTAATTAATTTAATAATAGACTTAGCAATGGCATAACCAGGAGCCGCTTTACCACCAATCAATACACAGCGGTTTGTCCAATTTGCGGTATCCCCACGTTTAATTCGAGCATATAGATGAATAACGTGTAACACATTTAATAATTGACGTTTATATTCGTGGATCCGCTTCACTTGCACATCAAATAAGGCATCGACATCAAAATCAATACCACTCTTTCTTTTCACTAGTGCAGCTAAACGTTTCTTATTTTCTTTCTTAACGGCAAACCATTTCTTAGCAAATGCTTTATTAGCTTCAAGCTTTTTCAGTGCTTTAATTTCATCCAAATTCGCAATCCAGCTATCACCAATCTTATCACTGATAAGTTGCGTCATTAGTGGATTGGAGTGAGCAATCCAACGTCTTGGTGTCACACCATTGGTTTTATTATTGAATTTTTCTGGCCATAACTCATAAAAATCTTTAAATAGACCTCCCACTAATAATTGAGAGTGCAGTGCAGCTACGCCATTAACGGAGAAACTACCAACTATCGCTAAATAAGCCATACGTACATGCTTAACACCACCTTCTTCAATGATAGACATACGAGTCTGCCTTGCAGTATCACCAGGCCATTTCATAGCAACAGTTTTCAAAAAGCGCGCATTAATTTCATAAATAATCTGCAATAAACGTGGTAGTAATTTTTCAAATAAAGGCACTGACCATTTTTCGAGTGTCTCTGGCAATATGATGGA
>CAYMMQ010000113.1:0-8151 GCA_964391585.1 uncultured Ectothiorhodospiraceae bacterium | reverse complement strand
AAGTAATTTTTTTAACTGTTAAGGAGATTTTAATGAGTGTATTAGTAGGACGTGAAGCGCCAGATTTTACAGCAAATGCAGTAATGGCTGATGGCGAAATTAACCCAGATTTTAACTTGAAAGAATTTATCAAAGATAAATATGCGGTTTTGTTTTTTTACCCATTGGATTTTACCTTTGTTTGCCCTTCAGAGCTAATTGCCTTTGATCGTCGTATTGAAGAATTTAAAAGTCGTGGTGTTGAAGTTATTGGTTGTTCAATTGATTCTCATTTTACTCATAAAGCATGGCGTAGTACAGCAGTGAACAATGGTGGAATTGGTGAAGTGAAATATCCTTTAGTGGCGGATATTAATCACTCAATTTGTAAAGCTTATGATGTTGAGCATCCTGCTGCTGCCGTTGCTTTTCGTGGTTCATTCTTAATTGATAAATCAGGCAATGTTCGTCACCAAGTGGTTAATGATCTCCCTTTAGGACGTAATATTGATGAAATGTTACGTATGATTGATGCCTTACAATTCACTGAAGAACACGGTGAAGTTTGTCCAGCGGGTTGGAGCAAAGGTGATAAAGGTATGACTGCTACTACTGAAGGTGTGGCTAAGTATTTATCTGAAGAAGCCGATAAATTATAAGCTTGACCTAAATATGTCATAAAAAGCGACTTGAGTTTAAGTCGCTTTTTTTTTGCCTAAACTTTTTATAAATTAATGATTAAGTCCTAAGGGATCATTAGGGTTAATATGATCCATAAAAGGTTTTTTCCGATCATTATGGGTGATTTGATAGATAAGCCCCATCCAATTACTAATGACTTCATCGGCGGTATCATGCCAAGTATTGTTAACTCTATGGGTTAATAGCTGTTCTGGGAACTCAAGCTGCTTGATGTTTTTTTCTTTTGTTATATCGGTAAAATCATTCATCACTCTAAAGCGAAACTCGTTTAATAGCGCTTTTTCATATTTTCCCAAGTAATTTTCTGGGAAAGGCGGATAATTTTCTCTTAAGCCATTAACAAACAATAAAATTTCTCTTTTATATTCTTTTAGCAAAGAGTTTGAGTCATATTCAGGATGTCCTTGGAAAAATACAGTACGGATCCCATCGGCACTGGTAGCCAAGTGTACATAATTTGCCGTACTTTTCACTAATACTCTTAATCCACTTTGTAAAAATTGTTCTTCAGTAACGGTATTCCATCTTGAATGAGGTACATCAAACTGAGTATTAATGTTGCGAATTAAAGGATGGCTTGCATCTGTTATCTTATGTTTAAAAACTCCCCAGGTTTTATCTTTTTGAGCTTGTCTTTTTTGCTGGTAACGGTATTCCATCATTACATGGGTAGCTAGACAAGAACATAAGGTTGAACTAATATTTTCATAAGCCCAGTCAAACACTTCCGTTAAAGGTTGCCAAAAAGGTTGATTTGATAATTCTGTTCCAACAACATTGGCGCCGGTTACAATTAATCCATCTAAGCCTTGTTCTTTGATTTGCGCAAACGTTTCATAATACATATTGATATGTTGCTTTGCTTGCTCACTACGAGGTAATTTATCCAAAGTAAAGGGATGGATAAAAAATTGAGCAATAGGATTGCTTTCACCAATTAAACGAAAAAACTGTCTTTCTGTTGCGTGTAAAGCAGCATCAGGCATTAAATTTAACAAACCAATATGTAATTCTCTAATATCTTGATGAACAGCAACACCTGGCTCGAGGATTTTTACGCCTTCAGTTCGTAAGCGTGAAAATGAAGGAAGCTGGTTATGAGCGACTAGGGGCATATATTCTCTCTATCTATTGCAGTCTCTATTAATTTAAAAAAGTCATGTTCGCTTTTGACGTGAGAAACTTCCTGAGAAGTTACAGTATATCCATATGGTTGAGCAATGGCTTGATAACGTGGAATTCTAGAATGAAATAAACGAGGGAAAATCCAACGAGTGAAATCATCGGGATCCATTTGAGCAGCATATCCAATCTTATTTTCTTGAAGATAAATAGCTAATTGTTGCTGTAAAAACTCAGGGCGATAATACAATGGTTTAGGCGCACTCTGGGCACGCTTTATTAACTTGTTTTCTTCTTTCTGATCGGTCACCTGAATATATAATAGCAAAGTATGTTGTGCTAATAACTCAATCACTCTTGGTTCTTCAAGCTCACAAAGGCTGCCACCAACATCATTAACAAAATGATGATAACCATAAATATTTTCTGCCTTTTCTATAAATGTGGGTAAATCATACATAGCAGAAATTTCAGCATCTCTATATTGAGCTTGCCGTTGAATAAAGTCTTCCAGTTCTACACCACCTAATTCAGGATTTCCTAATTTTCCTACAAAGCTTAACACTGGACCTAAGTCGGTAATTTTGATATTGTTGTTGATTGAAATCCAGTTGTTACGAAGCAATTCTTTTAAAAATGGTACTTGGATAGCCTGTTTTTTTATCATGTCGATAATGGCTTCATCCAAATATCGGGTTCCAATACGATAATCACCTGAATAATGATACCAATTTTCACTTCTTAATAAGCTGGATAAATATGTTTTGCCAACACCCGACATACCTAATAATGTAATCTTTTTATTGTTCCATGCTTGAAATTCTTCAACCGAAAACTTCATGAGTAACTCCTAAAATGAAAAGAGGTTTGCTGATTTACGAATATTAACTCTTAATCAGTCATTACAAACCAGTATTGTAACGATTTAAGAGGGTAAAGCATATATCAGGTTTACTTTTTTCTATAGAGTCTATAGAATTTTATCAGTTAAATATATTTATAGGATAGCGTATGAGCTTATATGATGATGAAAAAAGGGACTTTTACCGCATGCCGGTAGATTGTGATGTGAGTTTTACTCTGCCAGATTCTCATCAACAGTATTTGGGAAAAGGTTCTGATTTAAGTGCTGAAGGTTTGTTATTTTATACGCAACAAGAACTTCAATTAGGTGATGAAATCAGTATTCATGTTTATCCTTATATTCCAAAAACCTCACCTTTGTTTGCTAAAGCTGTGGTAATGCGTAGTGAAAGAAAAGAAAATGAGTTTATTATTGGAGTAAAATTTTTACAGGTAAGTTGATTTTATACCATAAAATCAATATTGCTAGCATTGCCATTAAGTTTGTTTAGACTGCTATTTTCAAGGTAGCGTTTAATTGGTTCAGGTAAGTTATTGGGGTTTTGTTCACTGTTTTGAGCAATTGCAGGAGCATTATTGGAAGGATTAAAAGCTTGAGGTAGGTTTGAGTTAGTTTGAAGATTGTTTTGTGCATTCCCTTGTAAAAGCACACGAGGGTTATTGGCAATAAGTTCATAAGTAGGATTCTGTGAACCTTGTCCATTAGTGCTGATATTATCTTCTAGTGAATTACTGTTGGGATTACTTTGTAGTGTAGCTTGTTGGTTTTTATCTTGTTCGGTTCTTTCTTGTTTGCTTTTTAGCCGTTGCTCATCTTCAGTAGTCGCAGGAACTTTATTTTTTCCAAGCGACTCCCTAGGAGAAAATCGTTCACTTTTGATCGGCAACTGTTTGCCAAAATCATTAAGTTGTGATGTTAATCCTTGATTGATTACATATTGAGAGGCGATGGGGTTTGATATTTCCATTTATCGCTTTATTGTTCTCATCTATTGTTCTCATCATTGGTTAGTGTTTATTAAGCTATAAGTGTATATCGGCATATTTAAAACAAAGTATAGCTATATTTTACTATTTCAACTAGTTTTTTAGATAAAAAATAAGCCGCTGTTTAGTTATGATAAAATAAACTGATATAAATTAGATAGTTAATTAAAAAGCAGAAAACATAATGACCGTTAATATTATAAACCTGGTAGAAAAAATTCATCAAATCATGGATGAAAATGCTTATCGTATGGCTACAGCAGAGTCTTGTACGGGAGGAATGATTGCTGCGACAATCACCGATAGAGCGGGTAGTTCATCATGGTTTGATCGAGGTTTTGTAACGTATAGCAACCAGGCTAAAATAGATTTGCTTGATGTTAAGCAACAAACCTTAGACGAACATGGTGCTGTAAGTATAAACACGGTAGAAGAAATGGCTTTGGGGTGTTTAAAAAATAGTCAGGCAGATTATGCTTTGTCTGTTTCTGGGATTGCTGGCCCTGGTGGTGGCAGTGCTGAAAAACCCGTGGGTACGGTGATGTTTGCTATGGCAAAATATCAAAAAAATGAAACGGTTGTTATCTCATTTGCTAAACACTTTGAAGGTAATCGGCAAGCAGTTAGAGTTGCTTCGGTTGAATATGCTTTGACCTTATTAGTTGATTATTATGATACAAATCTTTGATGGATTATTAATATGAATACCCTGGTTATTGTTGCTTGTGGTGGAGCATTCGGCGCTGTTTTGCGTTATTTTTTTTCCAATGCGGTTTATGCCAGTTTGGGACGTACATTTCCTTACGGCACATTGAGTGTTAATGTGATAGGCTCTTTTTTTATTGGTATATTTTTTGTGTTATTAGCTGAAAAAATGACTTTTGGTGCCGATGCTCGTACCTTTATTATGATTGGTTTATTAGGTGCTTTTACTACTTTTTCTACCTTTTCTTTGGAAACTTTATTGTTAATCCAGCAAGGACAGTTACTCAAGGCCTTGATTAATATCCTGGTGAGTGTTTTATTGTGTTTATTGGCAACTTGGATGGGTATTACCTTAGCCCGTAGTGTATAAATGATCAAAATTAGGGAGTGCAAATGAATCAGTATTCGGTTAGTTTGATACGTGTTTATTCTGATGATGGTAAATGCGATGTTGATGAGATTTTAGAAATTTTAATGCAGAATCCTTTAATTAGTGGTTTAACAGTTTTTCGTGGCATTGCTGGATTTGGCCCACATCATCAATTACATACCATGAAATTATTGGACTTATCAGCAGACTTGCCCTTGGTGATTGAGTTTTTTCATCAGAGCGAAACAGTGGCTGATATTATTCAACAAGTTCATCAGCTAATCGATAAAGCTCATATTGTGAGTTGGCCTGTGAATTTATCGTATTAACCAAGTAAATATTTCACGCTAGAGCGGATTGAATTAGGTTATAATGCTCAACTATTATTAATCCTTGTCAATTTATTAACACAGAGTAAAAGATTACCAATTATGTTAGATAGCAAATTATTACGCAATAATTTACCCGATGTTGCCGTTCAACTACAACGCCGAGGTTTTGAGCTGGATCAACAGCAATATGAACAGTTTGAAAGTAAAAGAAAATCATTGCAAATTGAAACACAAAATTTACAAAATGAAAGAAAAACACAATCTAAAGCAATTGGTATTGCAAAAGGCAAAGGCGAGGATGCCAGTGAAGCTATGCAAGCCGTTGCAAAAGTTGCTGAAGCTTTAAAAGAAAATGAAAGCCAATTAAAACAATTATTAGAAGAAATTAATGCATGGTTATTGGAGCTCCCTAATATTCCGCACCCCAGTGTTCCTGATGGAAAAAGTGAAGATGATAATGTGGTGTTACGCCATTGGGGAGAAAAAACGACATTTTCGTTTCAGGCAAAAGAGCATTCTGAGCTGGGAGAAAAATTGGGTAGCGGTTGGAATAAACTCGGTGGTTTAATGGATTTTGAAGCTGCCAGCAAAATTTCAGGTGCACGTTTTAGTGTGTTAAAAGGCGAGTTAGCACAACTGCACCGTGCCTTAATTCAATTTATGTTAGACACCCATACCACTAAACACGGTTATAGTGAAAATTATGTCCCTTTTTTGGTTAAACCTCATGCCCTACAAGGGACAGGTCAATTACCAAAGTTTTCTGAAGATTTATTTGCAGTGAGCAATGGAGCAAGTGGTGAGCAAGAGTTTCATTTAATTCCAACAGCTGAAGTACCGCTAACGAATTTAGTCAGAGACAGCATTATAGATGCGGCTTTTTTACCTTTAAAAATTACTGCACATACTCCTTGCTTTAGAAGTGAAGCTGGTTCTTATGGTAAAGATGTTCGGGGCTTAATTCGCCAACATCAATTTGAAAAAGTAGAGTTAGTACAAGTTGTAGAACCCGAAAAATCCTTAGCAGCATTAGAGGAATTAACCTCACATGCAGAAGCTATTTTACAAGCATTAGCTTTACCGTATCGCGTGGTTGAGTTGTGTACTGGGGATATAGGTTTTTCTTCTTTTAAAACATTTGATTTAGAGGTTTGGTTACCTTCACAGCAAACTTATCGTGAAATTTCATCTTGTAGTTGTTTTGGTGATTTTCAAGCAAGAAGAATGATGGCTAGATGGCGTAATCCTGAGTTATCAAAGCCAGAGCTTGTTCATACGATTAATGGCTCTGGTTTGGCGGTTGGTCGTACTTTAGTTGCGGTGATGGAAAACTATCAGAACGAAGATGGTTCAATCCGTATTCCTGATGTGTTACAAAACTATATGGGTGGAAAAACTCGGATAAACTAAATATGACAATTTTATTAGAAAAGATTCAAAAAGTATTAGCAAGAACAGGATTTGCTTCAAGGCGTGAAGTGGAACGCTGGATCGCTGCAGGGCGGATAACGGTTGATGGTACGGTAGCCACTTTAGGTGATAGGATTTCAGCTGAAAACAAGGTCTGTCTAGATGGGCAAGCGATGTTATTATCTTGGGAAGGCCAACAACAACGGATCTTAGCTTATTATAAACCGGAAGGTGAAATCTGTTCTCGCAATGATCCAGAACATAAAAATACTATTTTTGATCATTTACCCAATCTTTATATGGGCCGTTGGATTTCAGTGGGACGTTTAGATATAAATACCACAGGATTAATTTTATTAACCAATGATGGCGAATTAGCCAACCGCTTAATGCATCCTTCTCATGAAATAGAGCGAGAATATGCGGCTAGAATTCTCGGTGATGTAAGCGATGAAATGATTAATAACTTATTAAAAGGTGTTAGCCTAGATGATGGAGTTGCTAAATTTAATAAGGTTTGGTTTTCGGGTGGAGAAGGGGCGAATCGTTGGTATCATGTGACTTTAAAAGAAGGTCGAAACCGAGAAGTCAGACGCCTATGGGAGTCGCAAGGATTAAAAGTCAGTCGTTTATCTCGTGTTAAATTTGGTAATATTCATTTACGCCGTGGTCAAAAACAAGGGCGTTTTGCCGATTTGGAAGAAGCTGAAATAAAAGAGTTATATAAGAGTGTTGGTTTAGAATATAGTCCAAAACTTGTCAGTGGTGGCAGAAAGCCGGCAAGAACCGTTTCCAGAGAACGAGGGGAAAAAGCTCAGAAAAACTGGGATCCTACCAGTGTAAAGCGAAAAAACCTGGTTACTCCTCAAGGGATGCGCAAAAAAAAGCGTAGATAGATAAGGCATTTATATCTCTGCCAGTTTATGCATGGAATCTTAAGGTTTCAAATGCTATATAGCGGTTTTTAGGCCGCTACATTTTGTTTCATTTTAAACATTTCTTTGGTTTCTAATACTTTTCTTTTTAAGCGAGTTGGTACGTTTATATGAGCATCTAAAAGCATAACCTTGCTGTTTATGTTAGGATTTTTAGCAATTTGTCTTAAGATATTGGTCACAAAAAAGTTGTCAATATATTGGCCAAAGTTTGAAAGAACATAAACATACTTATGGTTACTTTTTAAAATATATTGGGTAACTTGCTCATGGCTTTGGGTGCCAGGAATTTTTACATTTGGCACATCCGTACGATAAAGGCCAACGCCACTTTTCCAAATATAAACCGGTTTTCCGGTAATACTATAATATTCTCTAAAAGTATCTAATACGCTGATTGGATTTTTATCTTCAATCGCAACAATGTTGTAAGGTGTATTAATTAGTTTTTCTAATAAGGTAAATTTCATGATGTGCTCCTTAACGTTTGCTTTAATCTATGATGTCATTATAGATAACCGTCATTTAAAAATATGTGAGCGTATTCAAACTTTGATAAATTAATTAAAATTCATAGGTTAGTTCTTAAGATAAATATTGCTCGAAACTGTTCCCCTCTTTAGCAAAGAGGGGTTAGGGGAGATTTGTTGTTTTAAATAAAACGCTATAAGTTCAAGTGCTTACTAACAAAAATAAAATCCCCCTCAATCCCCCTTTTTCTACCAAAATAAGGCGCTTTTAGGCG
>CAYMMQ010000112.1:4289-8154 GCA_964391585.1 uncultured Ectothiorhodospiraceae bacterium | reverse complement strand
TTTTCTGTTTGCTGCATAACCTGATTACTCCCCCAACTTATATTGTCAAAAATTTTTTCAGTTATTTCTTTAGCTGCTATTAATACATATCCACCATCATTTGCTGGAATAAAAACTTGCTTATATTGATCCAAACTTTTTATCACCTGTTGAATAATATTATCGCTGATAAAAGGACAGTCGGCACCAAATAAAATAACTTTTTGATAAGTTTGTAATTCATTGTTTAAAGCATGGAACATTTTTTCGCCGAGATTTTGACCAATTTGTTGTTTAACCTTAATAGGCGCTTGGAAAAACTTTTGTGCTTTGTTTGAATTATCGCTATAAACGATAAAATCAGCGTAACTACAGCTATTAAATCGTAAATAAATAATATTCAAAAGCTTACAATAAATTTCAAAAGCGCCCGTTATTCCATATTCCGGGATCAGCCTTGTTTTGACTGCCCCTAATACAGGATGTTTAGCAAAAAGAATTAAAGCCGTTCTCATTACTGTATTTTCTCAAAGAATAAAGACAACAGCTATTATCCTTTAATATGAACCATAGTGAGGAACCGTTGTATCACTTGAGTTCGGTAAGACATTTGAGCCAGATTGAAAATCAACACTAGACGAATCAAAACATGGGCCTACAATTGTAAATAAGCAGGAATAGACTTTAGGTGTTAAGGTCAAAACGACTTCTGCTTCATAAATCCCATTTGCTTTAGGTGTAACTGCAGTAAAATGAGCACCACGAACAATAGAATCGACATAAGCGCGATAACTATCGTTTTCAGTGATCATATCTTTTACGGTAGTATTGCCTTTGATTTTTACCCCATGGATTTCTTCTGCAAGATTTCGGTAGGCATCCATTTTTGCCCCTCGAACAGCCATTAGTATTTGCTGTGATGTGGGATAGTTTTTATAGGTGCTTAATGCGCTATAGCCAACCGATTCTACTATTTTATTTTTAATTGTTGGTGGGGGGCCTTTAGTTGTCCTGTGCATGATAGAGCAGCCAGAAAAGAATAATAAGGTTAAGCTTATAAGAATGATGCGTTTCATAATACAACTCCCAAATGGATTCATGTAGTTTTAAATAATTATTACCGTTCTGTATCGACATATTTACTCAGTTCTTGAGTAAGTTACTAATTGTTATCTAATAAAAAAGTGCTGGTTGTTACTTCTAACTGCCAGTTTTTATTATTGCCAATGATAAATCTATCTAGTTCCATGCAATTAGTTTGCCATATTAGTTCAGTTGCCGTTTTTCCTAGAAAATTAATTTTTTCATCCATAAAGCTATTTGATTTATTTTGCTGGTACCATGCAGGAAAAATTTGTTTTAACCCTCTTAAGTCATCACTATTTGTACTTAAAGATGATTCACTTATCAATGCAAAAATAGCTAGGTTATCCGCATGCCAGTAACGAAGTTGCGGATATAAACTGTTTAGAATGTGATTGGGGGCAATCAATGAAATGAAGTCAATATCTTGTCGGCGTCTTGGTTCAAAAAATAACTCATCTCTTAAATAATATTTTAATTGTAAATAACGTTGATGACTTTGTTGTAGCAAAAGAGAGGTTTTGATCAGTTGACTATAATCGCTGCTCCCCGCAGGAATTAAAGCTTTATCTAGCCATTTACCAAAGTAGCCTTGTTTTTTATTGAGTAAATCTTGACTGATTTTTTGATGTGCTTTGCTATCGGTATAAAACAACAAACCACGCAGTAATAGTTTATCTTGTAGTTGTTGGTAAAGGTTTGTAACTAAGCTACTATCGGAAATGGATAACTGAAATAGAAATAAGTTCTTTATTTTCTCATTTTTCAAGGTACTTAAGGCTAAGCTGGGAAGGGATAAATTCAATTGGTTGAGTTGCTGGATATTTTCTTGTAGCAAGGGGCCAAGCACACATTGCTCATTATTGTTTATTAACTGTTCTTTAATTTCTGCAATAGATAAGCGACTTGTATCATAAGTGGTTATTTTAAAATGATATTTTTTGGCAAATTCTTTTATACGTAGCTTGAGTTCTTCACTAAAATCATCATAACGTTGTTCAAAAGGTAGCAATAGAGCGATATTGGTTAATCTTTCATGTTTTTGTTGCGATAATAATTTAGGGAAAAAATAATAGGCGGGATGTTGGGGATAATTAAGTTTCCATTGTTGCAGAGCATGATGAATATTTTGCTGGCAAGATGGTGACTCATTCAAATGGATTAAATCAAACCAGCCATTGATATCGGTATAAGAAGTCTGGTGAGATTTTTTGGCAAGATGAATCAGAAAATGTCGAAACTCTTCAGAGCAGTATTGTTCTGTTAGATCATTATTCTGCTCTTTACTATGTACCGTTAGTGGGGCAATACTTAATATAATTGCTCCAATTATTAAAAATGGATAGGTGAAATAGTGATGCTTATTAGCCATAGTTAAGCGAAAAATTTTATGCTAAGTTTTAAACTTATTTGAGTTGATTCTCCATCGCATTATGTCGAGAATTTTGTCCGTCGATTAACATCTGTTCAACTTGTTTTGCTTGATCTAACGCTTTTTTTTGCTTCGATAAAACATGTTCTTTATTTATAACAGCTTGATCGGTTTCTACACTACTTTCTTTTTTTGAACAGGCAGTCCCTAATAAAGCGGTAGTGATAATAGTGATTAAAGTGATAAACGTTTTCATATACATATAAACTCCAAAAAATTTACAGCAGAATAATTATATTGACCCCATAATAAGCCTTATTCTAGAGTCCATCGTTTAATATTGTTTGCTTCCCTTTGTCTTTACTAGCAATAATAAAGCCAAAGAACAATCCATCTTCATTCATGTTGCATGCATTAATTATAAAACACTAGTCTAATAGTTTTTATTTGATTATGATAGCTTGCTTAATATAAAGCAAATTTAACAAGGATTGATGATGGCTAATAATTTATGTTATTTAGAACAAGGCTGCCTGAATTGCTTAGATAATTTTAACCAAGGGCATTTTGCTAATACGGCATTACAATTAATGCGCTCACGTTATTGTGCTTATGTAACAAAAAATGCTGATTATTTATTAAATACTTGGCATACTGATTATCGGCCAGCTAGAATAGATTTTTCTGAAAATACTAAATGGATTAGGCTGACGATTCTGAGTTCTTCTGAAGGTGCTGAAAGTGATAAAACGGGAGTTGTACATTTTCAGGCCTATTATATTGAACAGCAACAATTAGGAGTTTTGGAAGAATGCTCAAACTTTATACAGCTCGAAAATCAATGGTTTTATTGTGATGGCAAGATTATTCCTCATAGCAGTAGAGTAATTGCAAGAAATGAAAGTTGTCCTTGTGGAAGTGGAAAGAAATTTAAACGTTGCTGTCTAGGTAAATAGATATATTCCACAATCATTAAGCAAAAGTAGGCTTAATAGGGAAATGTCGACTGAGTTTAGCACTATATTTATAAAGTAATGGTTTTAAGGTTCCAAGCATCTGGGGTATACTCACTTATCAACTTCTAAAATACCTACCCAAAAAAGCACACCGACTACATCGTTATAATATCTAGGGTGAGTTGGGCGAACATAATAGTTGCGATCATAATAACCATTGTCATTATGGTAGTGTCTATGGTACTTATTCTCATAAATGTAGTTATCACGCTGATTTTGATAGAAATAGTTAGTCTGTTTTTGATACTTGCTAGCATGATGATTATAAGGACGATAATGGTCTCTGTCCCTATCAGCAAAAGCAGGTGTTGTTATCATTAATAATATCGCCAAGGCAAATAATCTTGTTTTCATCACTTTTCTCCAGGTTGCTTAAGTGTATTATCTGCTAGTTAAACTTAAGCTAAGCTGAATA
>CAYMMQ010000112.1:0-4189 GCA_964391585.1 uncultured Ectothiorhodospiraceae bacterium | reverse complement strand
GAAAAATTATTTTATTTGATTCTCCGTGCTAATAGCATCCATTTTTGCATGGTAGTTTTGGCGAAAGTTTTCAATCAAGCTTTCACGGGTAGCTTCGTTTATTGCTGTATTGATTAAGACCATGCGAGTAAGCGCTAAACTTGCTTCAACGTGTTCTGATATGGCCGCTGATGCACCTAGTTTTTTTAATTCATAACATTGCTCTAGGTTATTAGCATGAACATAAATCTTGACATGAGGATATGATTTGCGTAGTGTCGCAACAAGCTTTTCACAAGCATCTGCATCGTTAATAGTAACAATAATATTTTGTGAATTACCGGCTCCAACGGATTGTAGAACTCCAGGATTCCTTACATCACCATAAAAAACAGAATGCTGATTTTTTAGATATTGTTTGACCAAGCTTGGATTAGAATCAATGGCAATATATGGAATATCGACGGTTTGCAACATTTCTCCAATCAACTTACCAACTCTGCCATAACCTGCTAGTAAGATAGGTATGATTTCTTCAGGTGTTTGCTCTGTTGCTTCTGATAATGTTTTATCTTCAGCTTTTAAAAAGCGTTGAGCAAAAAAAGCAAGCAAGGGTGTTACTACTATACTTAATAAAATCACCAATAATAATTGCTGGAACAAAGCATTGGAAAATAATTGAGACTGAAACGCTAACGAAAATAGCACCAAGGAAAACTCACCGCTTTGAGCCAAAATAAGCCCAACAGCTATACCTTGCTGTTTCTTAACTGAAAAGAGATAACACAGTGGAATTAATACCAATGCTTTAATTGCAATTAATAAGGCAACTAGCCCCAACGATAAAAATGGTGCTTCAAGAAAAAGGCTCAGGTTTAACGACATGCCCATCGACATAAAAAACAGGCCTAGTAACAAACCTCTGAAGGGTTGAATTTCTGCAATGATTTGATGTTTATAAGATGAGTCAGAGATCAATAATCCCGCTAAGAAAGCTCCCATTGCCATTGATAAACCTACATGTTCGATAATAGTTGCTGATCCCAAAACAATTAGCAAGGATGATGCGGTAAAAACTTCGGCATTACCAGAAAGAGCAATCCGGTGTAATAATGGGTGTAGTAAATAACGCCCCATTAAAACAATGGCAACAATAATCAGTAATGACTCAGCTAATGCGAATGCAATGTCTTCACCAATACTTAATTCAGGCATGGCTAATAAAGGAATTAGTGCTAATAGAGGTACAACGGCAAGGTCTTGAAGTAATAAAATAGCAAAAGTGCTACGACCATAATCGGAGTTTAGCGCCTTTTGCTCGCTAAGAAGTTGAAGTACAAAAGCAGTGGATGATAGACTTAAAACAGGCCCAATTAATAGTGAAGCTCGTAGGGGAATATTAAAAACCAGGTGAATAAAAATACCAATTATAAAACCTGTTAATAATAGTTGTAAGGAACCCAAACCAAAAACCAGTTTACGCATCAGCCATAAGCGTGATGGTTTAAGTTCGATGCCGATAACAAATAATAGCATTACCACACCAATTTCAGCGAAATGACTGATTTCATTAACTTGGTTGATTAGAGCAAGTCCAGAAGGGCCGATGATGACTCCGGCAATTAAAAAGCCGGGTACGGCCCCGAATTTAATTGCTTGAAATAGTGGTACGGCAACAACTGCTGCAACAAGTAAAATAATGACATCAGTTAGGTATGATGAGATCATAACTTCTCCAAAAGGGATTGGAATGGTTTACTATACCCACAATTATAGACTAAAAGTGGTATCAATAGAGAAATGCCGGCTCTGTTACTTTTGATTGTTCACCTCAATTGTGTAGTTAATTTACACTCAATTGGCAAAATAAAAAAAGCCTAGCAACATTAAGTACTTTTATTTATAAATTACTTATCTTAAGATCCCAAACATTTGAGGTATATATTAAAGGACTTTATACTCTTAATCGCTTTATCTTAACAGAAAAAATTAATTTGAGTGCGTTGTACCTTATTTTACAGGTTGATTAATCATGATTGGCTTACATGATGACAAATATGCGATATAATGATGTCTTTAATACTATTTTCTTATATAGGTATAAAATTTAAGTATTTCAAAAGGATAAAAGGGATCGCTATACTGCCATCCAGTTTGAATACAATTAGAGAAAAGAATCAGCATTTATTAAGTGACTTTTATAAATGTCAATGTCGTACGGAGAAAAAATGAGCGGTTATAATTTATCCCATTTAAAACAATTGGAAGCAGAAAGTATTCATATTATTCGTGAGGTAGCAGCTGAGTTTGATAACCCTGTTATGCTTTATTCAATCGGTAAGGATTCATCAGTTATGCTGCATTTGGCACATAAAGCATTTGCACCGGGGAAAATTCCTTTTCCTCTTTTGCATGTTGATACCCAGTGGAAATTTCAGGAAATGTATAAATTTCGTTCTTTGATTGCAAAAAAGTATGATGTTGATATAAATGTTTGGATCAATGAGGATGGGAAAGATCAGATTAATCCTTTTACTCATGGTTCTGAAAAATATACTCAGGTTATGAAAACCGATAGTCTTAAACAAGCACTCGATCATTATAAGTATGATGCCGCTTTTGGTGGTGCACGACGAGATGAGGAAAAAAGTCGAGCTAAAGAACGTGTTTATAGTTTTCGCAATAAGTATCATCAGTGGGATCCGAAAAGCCAGCGTCCAGAGCTTTGGAATCTTTATAATGCCAAGATCAATAAAGATGAATCGATTCGTGTATTTCCTCTTTCAAATTGGACAGAACTTGATATCTGGCTTTATTTACTTCGTGAGGATATTCCCATCGTTCCACTTTATTATGCCGCAGAGCGTCCGGTGGTTGATCGTGATGGTACGATGATAATGGTAGATGATGACCGTATGCCGCTAAATGAAGGTGAAAAACCGATGATAAAAAAAGTCCGTTTTCGCACCCTTGGTTGTTATCCGCTAACAGGAGCAGCAGAGTCTAATGCCTCAACGGTAGAGGAGATAGTACAGGAAATGCTACTGACCACAACATCTGAGCGACAGGGCAGAGTGATTGATGGTGATAACTCATCAATGGAAGATAAAAAGAAGGATGGATATTTCTAATGGCAGATTCAAGCTATAAAATTCAGGAAGAAGATTTAATTCGTGCAGATATTTCAGAGTATTTGACCCGTCACGAAACAAAGGACTTATTAAGGCTTTTAACTTGTGGATCAGTTGATGATGGGAAATCGACACTGATTGGTCGATTGTTATATGACAGCCATATGATCTATGAGGATCAGCTCGAAAAGGTGACCAAGGATTCCAAAGTATACGGTACAACAGGTGAGGACTTTGATCCGGCTTTGTTAACAGATGGCCTTAAAGCAGAAAGAGAGCAGGGGATCACCATTGATGTTGCTTACCGTTATTTTTCGACCGATAAGCGTAAATTTATTATTGCTGATTGTCCAGGGCATGATCAATATACCCGAAATATGGCAACGGGTGCTTCGACCTGTAACTTAGCTGTCATTCTGATTGATGCTCGTTATGGTGTAATTACTCAGACAAGACGACACAGTTTTATTTGTTCGCTACTGGGGATCAAACACGTTCTTATTGCCGTGAATAAGATGGATCTAGTCGATTGGTCTGAAGATAAGTATCAAGAGATTATCCAGGATTATAATAGTTTTGTATCACGACTGAACTTTAGCGATATTCACTTTATTCCCATGTCTGCTCTTAAGGGAGACAATGTGGTTGATCATAGTGGCAACTTGCCTTGGTATGATGGGCCAACCTTTTTGCACCATCTTGAGAGTGTAAACATTTCAGCAGATCGTAACTTGATTGATATGCGCCTTCCAATCCAATATGTTATTCGGCCGAACCTTGACTTTCGAGGTTTTAGTGGGACGCTTGCTTCTGGTGTGCTGAGTGTTGGTGATATGGTTACCAGTCTTCCTTCACATCAACAATCTAAGATCAAAGCAATCTATGGTCCCGATGGTGAGTTACCAGAAGCTTTTGCATCACAAGCTATCACGGTTACTCTTGAGGATGAAATTGATGTGTCTCGTGGTAACATGTTGGTGCCCGTGAAAAATCTTCCTCATATTGGTAACGAATTTGAAGTGATGTTGGTTTGGATGCATGAAGATGCGGCACAAGCCGGTAAAAGTTATCTAATTAAG
>CAYMMQ010000111.1:0-8163 GCA_964391585.1 uncultured Ectothiorhodospiraceae bacterium | reverse complement strand
ATATAACCATTTTCAACCTTAATATCAGCCCCCATAGCCCGTAAACCTTCAATATGAATATCAACAGGTCGACTACCAATCGCACAACCTCCAGGTAAAGACACTTCCGCTTCACCATAGTGCGCCAACAAAGGGCCTAGAACTAAAATAGAAGCACGCATGGTACGCACTAGTTCGTAAGGAGCAACATAGTGCGTGATGGTTTTGGTATTAATAGCAACATTTAGTTTTTCATCAACAGTGATTTCAACCCCCATGCGCCCTAATAGCTCAAGTGTTGTGGTCACATCATTCAGGTGAGGCATATTACCAATGGTACAAACCCCATCCACGAGTAAACTCGCAACGACAATCGGTAAAGCCGCATTTTTTGATCCTGAAATGCGAATTTCTCCCTCTAATCGATTACCGCCTGTTATTTTTAATTTATCCATTACCATTTAAGTCCTATCCATTTTAAAGATTGAATTTTACCTGTTATTAAAGTAAAACTCACCAAATCTTTAGCTTTAGCTTACTTTTATTCCTTCTGCTTGTTGATCGGCATGATAAGACGAACGGACCATTGGTCCACTTGCAACTTGTTCAAAACCCATTGAATAAGCAAGTTCTGCCAGCTGTTCAAACTCATCGGGTGATATATAGCGCTCCACCGACAAATGAAACTTACTCGGTTGCAAATATTGGCCAAGAGTTAAAGCCGTTACCCCATGTTCTCTTAAATCATGTAGCACCTGAGTAATTTGCTCTTTTGTTTCGCCCAAGCCCAACATCAGTCCAGACTTTGTTGCAATATTAGGGTTTTGTGACTTAAAGCGTTTTAATAATAACAATGACCACTCATAATCTGCACCCGGTCTCACTTTTTTATACAGAGAAGGAACAGTTTCTAAGTTATGATTAAACACGTCAGGCAAGGAAAGTTGCAGTTTTTCCAAAGCCAACTCCATTTTTCCTCGAAAATCTGGAGTTAAAATTTCAATTTTAATCATCGGGTTTAAGCGTCTAATTTCTTTAATACAGTTACTAAAATGCCTTGCACCACCATCCTTCAAATCATCTCTATCCACCGAGGTAATCACAATATACCGTAGCTTCATTTGAGCAATAGATTGAGCCAAACGAAGAGGTTCTTGTTTATCTACCTCATTAGGCTTGCCATGTGCTACATCACAAAAAGGACAACGCCGAGTGCAGATGTCACCTAAGATCATAAATGTAGCTGTGCCTTTGGCATAACATTCACTTAAATTTGGACAAGTAGCTTCTTCACAAACCGTATGTAAACTTTGCTTTTTAATTTTATTAATCAAAGATAGGGCTTCTTTCCCCGGTAATTTGGCACGGATCCATTGCGGCTTTTTTAATACTTTTTCTGCCACAACAACCTTAATCGGAATTCTTGCAGTTTTAGCTTGACCTTTTTGCTTGTTACTATTTTTACTATCGTCAGCGGTGAAATTACTCATATTTATTTATTCTTATTCAATTGATGATTGGTCGATATTAACGTGCTTAATTGTTCGCTACAAAAATTTAAGGTTAAATGAGGTAAATAATCACTGAGCTGACTAATCGCCAACCCCTGATAACCACAAGGGTTAATATAATGAAACGGTTTAATATTCATATTGATATTAAAACTTAAACCATGATAACAATAACCTTTTTTAACCCGCAAACCCAAAGCGGCAATTTTCCCTTGATGAGTATAAACGCCAGGTGCATCTTTTTTAGCAAAAGCCTTAATTTGTATGCTATTCAAAAAGTCAATCAGTAAATTTTCCATACAACTCACTAAAGCTCTTACCCCCAAATTTAACCGCCTAATATCCAATAAAAAGTAAATAATCAACTGCCCAGGACCATGATAAGTCACTTGACCACCCCGATCGATTTTTTCAATGCTGATATTTTGTTGTTGTATTTGTTCTATTTGTAAAATATGTGACTCATCACCATTCCTTCCTAAGGTGAACGTTGGAGGGTGTTGCAACAACCATATTTCATCTTCCGTTTCTGCATGGCGTTGCAAGGTAAAAGACTGCATTTTTTCTAGGATCAGTGAATAAGGCTGAATCCCTAAGTAGCGAGTAATCATAAATGGGTAAACAGCTTGTTATAAAGCCATTTTAGTGAGTTCACTAGCATTAAGTTCTAAATATAAGGCATCCAATTGTTGGCGGCTTTGTGCCATAAATGTCACCGTTACCGAAATATATTTTTCACTTTTGCTTAACTTAGTTTTTATACTGCTTTCGTCTATGCCCGCAACATGTTTCTGAGCCACTTGTAACACAAATTCGGGGTAATTATCTTGATTTAACCCCATCACCTTTAAAGGAAAAACACAGGGGAACTCAATCCACTCTTCTTGTTCTGTTGTACTCATCACTACACCCATGCTCATTCAGTTAAATATTTTGTCTAAGTTGCTTTTTATACTGCTGGTATAAATCAATTAATTTCGCCCACATGGGACCAGGCTTACCCTCGGAGACACTTTTACCATCTAGGCAGGTCACTGCTAATATTTCTTTGGTCGAACTGGTTAACCAAATTTCGTCGGCTTCTTTTAATTGTTGTTCACTAATTGGCTGCTCAAAAATAGGGATTTGATTAGCCAAAGCGATCTCTACCACTAAATCTCGAGTAATTCCCGGTAGAAGATGTGATGATTTTTCAGGAGTAAAGATATTAGCATTTTTAACTATAAATAAATTACTCGCTGCACCTTCTGTTGCAAAACCATCACGCAATAAAATTGCTTCTTGTGCCCCCTGCTCTAAGGCTGTTTGACGTAACAAAATATTAGGTAATAAAGAAATCGCTTTGATATGACAATTTAACCAACGATTATCTACCAAGCTAATAGCTTCAACACCCTGCTCTCTTATCTTATCGCTCACAGGATGCAAGGGATGACACATAATAAAAACGGTTGGCGCGACTTCCTTAGTAGGAAATGCATGATCTCTAGGTGCAACGCCACGGGTAATATGCAAATAAATTGAAAAATCACCAACTGCACTTAAGTGTTGATTTTTTTCAATTAGACTATCAAGAATATCTTGCCATTGTTGTATTGTTTGCGATAATGATAAACGAATTTCACTTAAACTATGCTCAAGTCGCTTAATATGCTCAGCAAAGCGAAAAACTTTAGAGCTGTATACTGGAATAACCTCATAAATGCCATCCCCGAAAATAAAACCTCGATCTAGTACCGATATTTGAGCTTCTTCAATAGCTTTGAATTCACCATTAAGATAAACAATTTGTTGCTGCAAAAGCTCTTGCTTTGAAAGCTCTTGATTTGAAAGCTCTTGATTTGAAAGGATTATCATATAAAAATAAAATAGTTAGAAAAACAAAAAAGAAACTAGGATTATTTAAACCATAAAATGACGCTGTCACGTACACGATGCCACAAACTTCCTTCAGGGGCTTCTTGCAGCGCGACTAAAGCACTTTTAGCAATGGTTTTACCATTTAAATTAACCGTAACAGCACCTAGTTTCTGCCCCTTGCGAATAGGACCTTGAACAAATTTAGCGATATCATCCGTTAATTTCAGTGCTTTATACTCTCCTCGAGGAATGGTGACATATAATGTTTTCTCTAAACCTAAATTCAACTCAGATAAACTCGATTTATACACCGACACTTTTTTTAATGCCTCATTGCTCTTGAAAAGAGTATGTGTTTCATAAAAGCGAAAACCAAAATTTAATAGTTTTTGACTTTCCTGGGCTCTTGCTGTTTTGCTATTCGTACCTAAGACAATAGTAATCAAACGCATATCATTACGCTTTGATGAAGCCACCAAGCAATATCCTGCACTTTCGGTGTGTCCTGTTTTCATGCCATCAACGCTTTTATCACGCCACAATAATAAATTTCGATTAAACTGATTAATATTATTGTATTTAAACTCGCGCATGGAATAAAACTTATAATATTCTGGAAATTGACGAATTATGGCAGCTGATAACTTTGCCAAATCTTTGGCTGTCGTTAAATGGGACTGATGTGGCAAACCCGTGCTATTAACAAAATTTGTTTTAGTCATGCCTAGCTCACGAGCATACTGATTCATTAAGGTGGCAAAAGCATCCTCACCTCCGGCAATATGTTCTGCCAATGCCACACTGGCATCATTGCCCGACTGTATGATCATGCCTTTTAATAAATCTTCCACACTGACTTTGGAATTTACTTTGACAAACATCCTTGAGCCTTGAGTTTGCCAGGCATTTTTACTGATGCTAACCAGATCGCTTAGCTGGATTTTTTTATTGGTCAATTCAGTAAAAATCACATACGCTGTCATTAATTTGGTAATACTGGCAGGTTCTACTTGTAACTCCGAATTCTGCTCCGCTAAAATTTTACCGCTATCATAATCCACCATAATATAAGATTTAGCAGCAATTGCTGGCGTCTTAGGGATCAAAACTGGTGCAGCAAATAATGAACTGCTTGCTAATATTGATAGCAACAAGAGATAACAACGATTTTTTAACATAATAGCCTCAAATTTAATTCCTTTAAGCAAACTTTTAATTAGGGTGTTCTAAAACTTGACCATGCAGGTTCTCTAACATCACCCACACTCACTCGCAAACGATGTGGAGAACTGGTTGAGTCAACGGGGATAACCTCTAACACACCTTTCCCCCGCAAAATAGTGGCATAAATAACAGACTTACCATTAGGTGAAAAGCTGGGTGACTCATCCAATTGTGATTCTGTTAATATTGCTATTCCCCTTGTGTCTAAATTCATTAAAGCCACTCGAAATGAACCATCAATTTGAGTAATATAGGTTATCCATCGACCATCCGGCGAAAAGTTTGCTCGGGTATTATATTTTCCTTCAAAAGTAATCCGTTTAGGCGCACCCATTTTGCCACTTGGCCCAACATTAACCTGATAAATCTGAGGTTTTCCTCCTCGGTTAGAGGTGAACATAATGGAAGTACCATCGGGTGACCAAGTTGGCTCAGTGTCTATAGCATAATGCCGGGTAACTCTTTGTAGGACCCCACTGTCAACATAAACGATATATATTTCCGTATTGCCATCTTTGGATAGGGTTATCGCTAAGCGTTTACCATCTGGTGACCACTTGGGTGCGCTATTAATTCCTTTATAACTGGTTACAATTTTACGTTTTCCTGTTCTCAGCTCTTGAATATAAATAACTGAACGACCTTTTTCAAATGAAACATAAGTTAACCGCTTACCATTGGGGGACCAATCTGGTGACATAATTGGCTTATATGAGCGCAAAATAATACGTTCATTATAACCGTCAGAATCAGCCACCATTAAGGTATAAAGTCTTTTGTTTTTATTGTCTTTGTTAGCAATTACATAGCTAATTTTAGTATCAAAGTCTCCTCGAACACCCGTTAGTTTTTCGTAAATAACATCACTAATTTTATGTGCCGCACTTCGTAGCATTCTCAAACTGCTTTGAAGACGATAACCAACAATTTGCTGCTTGGTATAAACATCAAACATTTTAAACGTGATTAAATACCGTCCCTCTGTATCTTTATCAATATTTCCTACAACTAAATTTTCTAACCCCGAACCTTTCCAGCGAGAAAAATTAATATCACTTCTCGTGTCCGGTTTTGCTGGCAATTCATTGGTCGCCAAAGGATTAAAAAAACCACTTCGCCTTAAATCCGCACGAACAATCGCAGCAATATCCTCAATTTCATTCTGATTAGCAAGGCTACTTTTAAAAGGAACGACAGCAATAGGTAAAGCACCATCGACACCTTCAGTAATGTCGATCACTAATCCTGAGTATGCAGGAGAAGAAAAACAAATGAAAAGAATACTGATAATTGAGATAAAACGCATAAATTGACCCTTAAAACAAGAATAGATAAGGATAACATTATTTTTCATAATTTATTGTTAAACTCCTAAAATCTCTTTCGAAAATTTTCTGATCTGTTGGAACAGGAAGAGGTGATGCGCCAGTCACTGCTTTTTCAGCCGAGCGATCAAATGAAAAGTCACCACTACTTTCTGTCACTTTTACTGAGATGACTTCACCATCAGGAGTCATTCTGATCAATAAAGTACATTTACGCTTAGTTGCTAAATCTGCAGGTCGACGCCAATAACGGGTAATTTTATTTTCAATCATTTTAGCATAACGACTAACAATCCCCTTTTCGCGTAAACTTTGTTCTTCTCTTAAGCGAGCATTTTCAGCTTCAATCTCTGCCTGACGCTGTTTTTTTTCAGCTAAGCGCTGCTTTTCAGCCGCTTCTTTTTCTTTCCTTCTTTTTTCAGCCGCTTCTTTTTTGCGCTTTTGTTCTGCTAAGCGTTTCTCCTTTTCTTTTTTCTTTTCTATTTCTTTGCGCTTTTTTTCGGCTTCTTTGCGTTTTTGCTCAGCTTCTAGGCGTTTTTTTTCGGCTTCCCGTTTTTTTAATTCCGCTTGTTTTCTTTTTAATTCTTCTTGTTGTTTAATCTTTTTTCGTTTTTCATCTGCAATACGTTGCTTTTCTTGTTCAATTTTTTTCTGCTTTTCACGTTGTTGCCGCTCAAGACGCTGCTTTTCTTCCAAGGCTTTTTGCTGGGCTATTTTTTCCGCTAGGCGTTTTTCTTCACGCTGTTTTAGCTCGCGAATTTGTTGTTGTTTTTTCTCTTCCTTTTTACGTTCTATCTCTTTATGACGCAGACGTTTCTTTTCTTCTAATAATCGTTTTTTTTCTAATTCTTTTTCTTTTTTATCATCCAGTTTTTTTTTCCATTGATTAACATCCAATGCAGATGCTTTAATCACATCCCCTGGTTGCAACACGATTTTCTTGGATTTTTGCTCTTTTACTGGCACAGTGATAAACACCAGCACTAAGATAGCAATATGCATGCTTACGGCAATGACTAAAGAAAATTTATATTTATTAATAAATTGCAACATGATGTATGAGCTAAGTTTTGAAACTACTGTTGAAGTTCGTCAAGTGGCTTAGTCATTAAACCAACATTTTCAACACCAGCCTGACTTAATAATGCAATAAGTTGCATCACTTGTTTATATTCGCTTTGTTCATCTCCGGCAACTAATACCGTTATTTTAGGGTTCTTTTGCTTATGCAAACTGACACTTTCAATTAATACATTCTGACTTACTTGCTCTTCTTTAGTCGCACCTAAGGTAAGATAAAAAATTCCTTTTTTATCAACCTTGGCAATAATAGTATCCGAAGGTTCTAGCTCCAATATATCGGTTTTCTGCTGAGGCAAATCCACCTTAACTCCTTGAGTTAATAAAGGGGTTGAGATCATAAAAATAACCAATAAAACCAACATGACATCAATATATGGAACCACATTGATATCGGCCATTGGCCGACGTTTTAACTTTTTTTTCATAATGATTTCCCCATGACGCTCATCATTTACTCTTGATTTTGGGCATGAACTTGACGATTTAACAAGTTAGAAAATTCTTCCATAAATATTTCGTAACGGTTTTCCAAGTGTTCAATAGTATAAGCATAACGATTATAAGCAACTACTGCAGGAATCGCAGCAAACAAACCCATTGCCGTTGCAATCAAGGCTTCTGCAATTCCTGGAGCAACCATGGACATACTAGCTTGTTGCACCTGACCTAAGGCTCGAAATGAGTTCATAATTCCCCAAACAGTTCCAAATAACCCCACATAAGGACTGGTTGAACCGACAGTAGCAAAAAAAGATAATCCCGATTCAGCTTTTTCAATTTCTTTCGATAAACTTACTCTCATAGCCCGCTGTGCCCCTTCTAAAACAGCATCAGGAACCATACCGGGTTGTTTATGCAATTTAGCATACTCCTTGAACCCGGCTTCAAAGATACTTTCCATCCCAGCTATTTCTTTACGTTGAGATGAAATAGCTTTGTATAAGTCGACTAAATCCACCCCAGACCAAAAGCGTCTTTCAAAAATATCTGCCGCTGTTTGAGCCTTTTTTATCACCCGCCACTTGTGAAAAATCAAGGTCCAGCAAATAATCGATGCCATTAATAACGAAAACAACACAAATTGCACCAGCACACTTGCATTTAAAATTAAAGAAGCAATTGACATATCATTATGCATGTTTTTTCCTATTCCCTATATCCGTAATATATTTAAATTTAAT
>CAYMMQ010000110.1:4575-8230 GCA_964391585.1 uncultured Ectothiorhodospiraceae bacterium | reverse complement strand
TTTGGCTTAAAATAGCATAAGTTCCAATACTTCTTGCTTGATCGGCGGTTTCGCAAGAAAAAAAGGTATAAACAGATGATAAGGCATTGGGTAATACATCGGTAATTGCAACCGCAAGCAAACGGTTATTTTCTTGGGGTAAACGTAATTCAATACATTCTGTCTCACACCAGTTGCTAAAAACAAAATCTTCATATTGCTCGGGGCTAGGATTATCCATACCTGCATTTTTGTGTCTATCATTAAGATATTGTTGGTATAACTGAAAATGTTGCTGTGAAAAAATTGCTGGATGAAATTGAATGTTCACATCATTATTTTTCTTTATGCACCTACGTTGTGATTTTTTTGCCAAGAACGCTTTAATATCAATTCGTACCGAAAGACAGGCATTACAAGTGTTGCAATGAGGTTTATAAACGTGACTACCACTACGACGAAAACCGTTTTCTAATAAAAGTTGATAAAAATGCATATCCGGTTCAAACTCAGGATCTAAAAAAACAGTAGTGGATTGCTGGGTTAAATAACTACAACTTTGTTCTGTAGAAAGGTAAAATGAAGGATTGTTCGTCATGTTATTTTGATATGCGTTCTTTGTATTAATTTAATGTAGAAAATTTAGGCGAGAGGGAACCCCTAATACATCCGATTACTCTTTAACGGATGCGTAGAGTATAACAAATTTTGTTAGAAAATATATTTTCATTTCAGCATACATCTTTGGAGAGAGCTTGTGAATTATTTACCCATATTTATGAATGTCAAATCCCGACATTGTTTAGTGGTAGGAGCAGGTAAAGTTGCTGCTCGCAAAATACGTTTACTGATTAAATCTCAAGCTAAGATTACTATTGTTGCTCCTCATTGTTGTGATGAAATATCAAAGATGAATCGTTTGGCTCAAGTGTGTTATATCCAAAGAGAGTTTGTAGAGCAGGATCTTGAAAAAGTTATCTTAGTTTTTGCAGCGACCAATAATCAACAAGTGAATCAATGGGTATCAGCTTTGTGTCAGCAACAAGCATTACCCGTTAATGTGGTTGATCAAACAGATTTGTGCAGTTTTATTATGCCTTCCATTGTTGATCGCTCTCCGGTACAAATAGCTATTTCTACCAGTGGTACTTCGCCGGTATTGGCAAAATTATTACGCACACGTTTAGAAACATTAATCCCCGCTCAATATGGACAATTAGCCAAATTGGTAAAAGGCTTTAGAAAGCAAGTGAGTAAACAACTTCCTGATGCGATAAAACGCCGCTTATTTTGGGAAAATATTTTACAAGGCAAGGTCGCTAAGTTAGTTTTTGCAGGCAATCAACACAATGCTAAAAAAGAACTTGAACAGGCCATTGAGCAAATTGATAAAAAACAAAAAACACTCGGTGAGGTTGCTTTAGTTGGTGCTGGACCGGGAGATCCTGAGTTGTTAACATTAAAAGCTTTACGTTTGATGCAACAGGCTGATGTGGTGGTATACGATCGTTTGGTATCTCATGAAATTTTAGATTTAGTCAGACGTGATGCTGAACTTATTTATGTGGGTAAAGAAAATAAATATCATGTACTTGAACAAGAATCGATTAACTTTTTATTGGTGCGTTTAGTCAAAGAAGGTAAGCAAGTGGTCAGACTCAAAGGAGGAGATCCCTTTATTTTTGGTCGAGGTGGAGAGGAAATTGAAACCTTGAAAGAAAATCAGATTACATTTCAAGTTGTTCCCGGAATTACAGCAGCCTCAGGTTGCTCTACCTATGCAGGGATCCCTCTTACTCATAGAGATTATGCGCAATCTTGTCTTTTTGTAACGGGACACTTGCAAAAAGATAGTAAAAGTTTGAATTGGAAATCACTTGCCAACCCTAAACAAACCATTGTTTTTTATATGGGACTACAAGCAGTGGCACTTATCCATGAAAATCTAGTTGCTAATGGCTTAGATAAACAGACTCCTGTTGCTATTATCGAACAAGGTACAACTGAAAATCAACGGGTGCATATTGCAACATTAGCAAGCATTGCTCGCTTAGTTGAAAAAAATAATATAAAACCACCTTCACTGATCATTGTTGGCAAGGTGGTTAAACTGCATAAATCCTTGCAATGGTTTGCTCCACTCACTAAAAGGGGATCAAGTTTTCAGCTATCGAAAAAATACTAAATTAAATCGTAGAAAAATTCTTGTTTTTACACCCCCTTTTACCCCCCTCACCTGTTTATTTCTCAACAGAAAACACTTCCATTAATCGTGGAATAAATAAAGCAAACTCCATCGACATTAAGTTAAAGTCTTCATCAAATTGGGCGCTTATATCATCATGAGTAGTATTATGCTTTTCAATGATAATATCTGTGAATTTAATTTGTTTTATACTTAAATCTTCATTTAATACAAAATCAATTTTATCAGACCAAGTAAGAGCGAGTTTAGTAACTTCTTTGCCCGATTGAATCAACGATTTAATCTCATCGGATAATAATTCTTGTTTTGAGCAACGAATATTACCACCTTCTTGATTACTATCACTTAAGACGCAACTGTGGCCAAGACTAAAATCATTTGGATTAGACTGATCTGTTATCCATTGAGTCATTAAAACTTTTGCAGCTTGTTTCGCTTGTAAGGGTACAATGGCTAAACTACCGACACATTCTCTTAAAAACTCAGTTAATTCTTCTGCTTTGCCACTGCTTGCCGAGTTGATGATGATAATTTTATTTGAGCGATCGATATAAGCATAAAAACGTTTGATTTTACTAAATGCACGAGGTAGTAGGGTATGGATCAGTTCTTCCTTCATTTGCATTTTTTGTTTACGAGATATTTTATAACCATTTTTTTCTTCAAGCTCTAAAACTTCCTCATTAAGTAGTTCATTCACCACTGAGGCAGGCAATAATTTTTCTTCTTGCTGTAAACAAAACAACACCTTATCTTGTATACTATGGGTTAATGTTGTACCAACCTGAGGAATGGGGCTAACCCAACCTTGAGTACGTTGTTGTAAATTGCTACAAGGGTTAAAGACAGCTTCAGCAAGTTTTTCTTCAAGTTCACTATTGCTCAATGTAAAATCAGTTGAAAATTGGTAAATTTTTAAATTGTTAAACCACATATTATTTCCTTAACTGTAAAAAGCGCTATTGTTACCTTTAATTAAATTTTTTTCTATATTGACTTTCATTTTTTTTCTTTTATCAGTATATTAGTCGCTTAAATTCCTTGCCTTTAAAGACGAAGACTTAACTTATAACTGTAACCAGACATACTTCATGATAGATCTACCTTCAGATATCTTAAAAAAATTCACAAACTTCAAATATTTCACCGACGTTCAACTTGAATATTTAAAGTTGAATGCTAAGTGCGTTACTATACCTGAAAGAAAAGTATTATTGAAATTAGGGGCGACCCATTCAAATTTATTTTTCCTATTAAATGGAGAATTACGTTTAGTGGCAAGCGATGGGAAGGAATATAGAATCTCCCATGATAATGCCCGAGCCGCAAACCCTATCGCCCAATTGCGCCCAAGTTGTTATGAAGTGATTAGTTTGACTGAAGTCATATTAATCGTGATGGCAGAAGAGATCCTTAATGATGCGATTGCGATGGAAGAGTCTGAGGAAGTTATTGATATTCAATCTGTTG
>CAYMMQ010000110.1:0-4475 GCA_964391585.1 uncultured Ectothiorhodospiraceae bacterium | reverse complement strand
GAAGATATTGTTAAATTGATTGGTTTAGATCAAAGCATCATGGCGCAAATTATCAAGACGGCAAATAGTGCGATGTATGCTGGCGCAGGTAAGAAAGTCGATACTTTAAAAGCCGCTTATGTGCGTTTAGGGGCAAAAAATGTTGTTAATTTAGTGGTTTCTTACACCATGAAAAAAGTGTATAACGCTGAATCACAATTAGTAAAAGATAATATGATGAGCCTATGGCAACACAGTATTAAAGTTGCTGCTATCAGTTCTATTTTGGCCAGATTAACCCCAGGTTTTGAAGCAGACAAAGCTTTATTAGCGGGGTTACTGCATAACATTGGCTCTGTCGTGGTATTAAATAACTTAGGTGATAAACTAGAAACGGATGAATGTAAAGATAATTTAGATGATATACTTTTTTCTTTACAGGCTGAAATTGGTTCTAACTTGTTATCAAAATGGGATTTTCCTGAAGAAATTATCAATATCATTGAACACGCTGGTGATTGGATGCATGATGATAAAGAAGAAGCAGACTATATTGATATTATTAATATTGCTCAGTTACACGCTTATATCGGTACAAAGTTCCAACAACACCTCCCTAATTTAGATGAAATCCCCGCTTTTCATAAGCTGGCTCTGGGGCAATTAACACCTGAAATGAGCTTACAAGTTTTAGAAAAATCACAAGAAGAAATTGATCAAACCATTGCGCTTTTTTCTTAATTTTTAACAGCTTATCTTTTTATTTCTCCTTTAAGCAACGATAAAGTGTACTAAATAAATCCTGCTGCCTAAAAGGCTTACTAATATAATCACTCATCCCTTTAGCAATCATTTTATCGCGGTCTCCAGTCATTGCATGTGCTGTCATGGCAATAATCGGTGTGGACAACATATCTTTTTTAGTGCGAATAATTTTACAAGCCTCATAACCATCCATTATAGGCATCTGAACATCCATTAAAATAAGATCATAATGCTGTTGCTCAACCTGTTCTGTTGCTTGTAAACCGTTGATTGCAGTTGCTACTATAAATCCCCAGTTTTCTAAAATTTCCAGTGCCAACACTCGATTAATTTCACAATCATCTACTAATAATATTTTGGCAAAAGAAATCTCTTCTAATTGTTTGATATCAGGGGTGAATTTTACGCTTGAAAATATCGAGTTTTTATCTTCTTTTTTATCAATATAAGCAAATGAAATATCAAAATAAAAAGAAGTCCCTTTTTCAAACTTACTTTCAACACTGATTTCCCCGCCCATTAATTCAATCAAATTTTTACTTATTGAAAGCCCTAACCCAGAACCGCCAAATTGACGTGTGGTACTCACATCTGCTTGTGAAAAAAGATCAAAAATCTTATCAATATCACATTCTTTAATCCCAATACCGGTATCACTGATCTTAAAACGAGTATGAATCATCTGTTTATCAATTGTTTGCTGTTCATAAGTGCTAATCTCCAATGAAATTTGTCCATCGTTAGTAAATTTATTGGCATTATTAATAATATTGGTAAGAATTTGACTAATACGTAATGGATCTCCAATTAATTGATAGGGGAGCTCAGGGCTAATTGATATTGTTAATGTATTGTTTTTTTTATTTGCTTTGGGATATATCATGGCACAAACTTGATTTGCCACCTTATGTAAACTAAATGGAATGTTTTCAACATTTAGTTTATTGGCCGATATTTTAGATGAATCTAAAATATCATTTATTACACTTAATAAGGATTCACAAGAATTAAAAATATGTTGCAAGTAATTTTCTTGCTTTTTATCTTCAGTTTTTTTCAGTGCTAACTCCGAAAAACCTAAAATAGCATTAATCGGAGTACGAACTTCATGACTCATATTAGCCAAAAAGTTTGATTTTGCCTCATTAGCTTTTTCAGCTTCTAATCTTGCATGTTCTATTGCCTTGCGTTGTTCAATAGAGCTGGAAATATAAAAATATAAGGATTGAGATGCACCATAAACAACAAAGGTATAAAGAATAATTAATATAGCGATAAAAAGAAAAATAGTATTGCCAGAGATTAATAAAATGATAAACTGACAAAACATCATTGGGAAAACAAACGTCATAAATAAGTGGTTTACTGGGCTGATTGTGCCAATTGCACCACCTGAAATTCCTAATAAAATCATTAAATTAAAAAAAATATAAACATCCTCAGCATAAAAATAAGTTAACCAAGTACTCGCTCCCCATAAACAACTATTCAAGAAAATTAAAGCTGTGATCCAGTGAATTAATAAGGGAAGTTTGATAATATCGTTATTCTTTACCGCTGCTTTTAGCTTCTCAAAGGTAAAAAATCTCGCTGCAAATATGAGAAAATTGCCAATTAACCATATGCTTAAAAAATATCCGGGAACAATATCAATTAAGGCCCAGACATAAAGGCATATTGCCGCTAAGTTTGCTATACCAGACTTAAAACTGTAATCGATAACCAGTTTGATTAGTTCAATAGGATAATCAGATTTAAGAAAATAACGACTAAGAGAAGTGTATAGATGCATGATAAAAACTATTCTGTTAAAAATTTATAAAATTGCTAACTTGTGTGATCATACACTTATGCTTTAGAATGTAAACCTCATAAGATAGATAGATATAATGATAAACGAAATTTCTCTAATTACCCCAGATGACTGGCATCTTCATTTACGTGATGGTGCTGTGTTACAACATACGGTTCCCCATAGTAGTAAACGATTTGCTCGTGCGGTTGTCATGCCCAATCTGTTACCACCGGTTGTGAGTGTTGAATTAGCAAGCCAATATCGACAGCGTATTTTAACGGCGATTCCAAAAAATATGTCATTTGAACCGCTTATGAGTTTATACTTAACCGATAATACAACTACTAAAGATGTTGATGAAGTTTTTAATAGTGGTTTTGTCAAAGCATTTAAACTTTATCCTTCAGGAGCAACCACCAATTCTGCGGCAGGGGTTACGGATCTGCAGGCTCGCTATCCTGTTTTTGAACAAATGCAAAAAAGAAAGATTCCATTATTGATCCATGGTGAAGTAACTGGTTCCAATATTGATATTTTTGAGCGAGAGCAGGTTTTTATCGATGTCCATTTACAAGAATTAGTCAAAAATTTTCCCGAATTAAAAATTGTATTTGAACATATCACCACCGCTAATGCAGTAGACTTTGTAAAGCAATCTTCCGATTTTGTGGCAGCGACGATTACTCCTCACCATTTATTGTTAAATCGTAATGATATGTTAGTAGGGGGGATTAAACCGCATTATTATTGTCTACCTGTTCTTAAGCATCAAAAGCACCAACATGCTTTAATTGATGCAGCAACCTCTGCTAATAAGAAGTTTTTTCTTGGTACTGATAGTGCACCTCATGCTCAAAATAAAAAAGAAACAGCCTGTGGTTGTGCCGGAATTTATTCCAGCCATGCAGCAATAGAACTTTATGCCGAAGCCTTTGACCGGGTGGACAAACTCGCAAACTTAGAAGCCTTTGCTAGTCTAAATGGCCCTGCTTTTTATGGTTTAACGGCTAATAGCCAAAAAATAAATTTACGTCGTGAAAGCTGGCAAGTAGATGAATTCTATCCATTTGCAGATCAAAAACTTATCCCAATGTACGCTGGACAAGACATTAACTGGAAACTATATGCAATTTGAAAATAACGCTTACCATAAAACCATTGCTAAGCGCTTTAGAAGTTTTTTACCCGTAGTTGTTGATGTAGAAACCGCCGGCTTTAATGCTAAAAAAGATGCCTTATTAGAAATAGCGATTACTATTTTGCGCATGGATGATGATGGTATGTTGTACTGTGCAGAATCACACTCGGAAAATATCACCCCTTTTGAAGGTGCCAACATTGATGAGGCCGCATTAAAATTTACCGGAATTCGACCTTATCATCCTTTTCGGATGGAAAAAGAAGAGTTAGTTGCTTTAAGAGAGATGTTTGATATTATTAGAGCTGAAGTTAAAGAAACCAAGTGTACTCGAGCAATTTTAGTCGGACATAATCCAACCTTTGATTTAGGTTTTGTTAACGCAGCAGCGGAACGTAATAAATTAAAAAAAAATCCTTTTCATCAATTTAGCACCTTTGATACAGCTACTTTAGGTGGGCTTGCTTTTGGACAAACTGTGCTTTCCAAAGCTTGTTCGGTGGCGGGGATCTCTTGGAATGATGAAAAAGCACATTCGGCATTATATGATACCGAGCAAACAGCCAAGCTATTTTGTCATATTGTTAATCAGTGGACGATGTTTGAAAACAGGTAATATACTAGTACTTAAACATTCACTGTAAAGTTCATTAGCTTCACCTAAGCAGTATCACTTTTTTATAAAAGGGCTTAGGAAACTAAGCAGCAACCCTTTGCTGCAGGAGGGGCTAGGGTGCAAAGCAGTTGCTCTCTTGTAAAGAGGGGTAGGGAGCTAAGTAGTTCCCCTCTTTTACAAAG
>CAYMMQ010000109.1:0-8237 GCA_964391585.1 uncultured Ectothiorhodospiraceae bacterium | reverse complement strand
ACACCCGCGCCAATTGCGGTGGAAGCAGCACCTGATTTTGATAAAGCATATACATTTGCAAATTCTGCTCTTGATGCTTTAAAACCTATGGTACCTGCGTTGGCAATATTATTACCCGTAGTTTTTAAGTCAGCATGTGCTGCATTAATTCCACTTAAACCTATATTAAAAGGCATTGTTATTCTCCTTAAAAAAAATCTTAACGAATTTCAGTTACTGCACCAAAGTCAACTTGACCCATGCCGAATAAATTTAATTTCATTCCTTGTCCAACCTGTCCTAAGCTCACACTATCCACTTTGGCTGTTGTCAAAACTTCTTGAGCAATATTATTATTGCCTAGTTTTGCACTGGCTTTAATACTATACACGCCAGGTGGCAAAACTTTGCCGCTATTATCTTGGCCATCCCAATTAAAATTACTTGATCCAGACATTTGTTGTCCTAAAGACATCGTTCTAACAAGCTGTCCTGATGCATCATAAACTTCAATCGCAAGATCAGGAGTAGAAGCATCTAAATTCACTGTTCCACTTACATTTCCACCTTGACTTAAATAGGCATCACCTCCAGGAACTAACACATCATGACCTACTAAGGTTGATGCTTGTAAAGCTGAGTTTGATTGCATCGTAGTGGTAAAATTACTAAATGATGACTGCAAGTCTTTAATGCCTGAAGCTGTATCAAACTGAGCTAACTGGGTTAAAAAAGCACCATTTTCTTGTGGTTGAAACGGATCTTGGTTTTGTAATTGAGCAATCATTAATTGCATAAATTGATCCGATTTACTCACCTCGGCTTTGCTATTTGCTTCAGCTTGGCGAGTCAAACCAAGATTATTAAAAACTTCAAGATTATTGTTTACTGTGGCCATTTTCTTCTCCTGGAAAAAATATTATTTCCAATTATTTATTATCTACTACTTGCCCATATTAATGGTTTGTAATAACAATTTTTTTGTTGTATTCAAAACCTGAACATTGTCTTTATAAGACTGTGACGCTGCAATCATATCTGTCATCTCTTCAATTGAATTTACATTTGGCATATAAACATAACCTTCTTCATTAGCTAAAGGGTGATCAGGTTTATATTCTGCTCGTAATGGTTCTTGGCTTTCCACAACTCCTTTAACCATCACACTTGCACCATCACGTGAACCATTTGTATCACCACCTAAGCTATTTTTATAAACGGTTTGAAACACGGCATGTCTTGCTTTATACGTTTCTTCAACACTGCTGGAAGCACTATTAGCATTAGCTAAATTACTGGCAACTAAATTTAAGCGAATAGATTGTGCATTCATCGCTGAACCACTGATGCCAAAATTATTAAACATTCCCATTATATTCTCCCAAGTCCTATTGTGCTTTTAATACCGATTTCAACGAACTAAACTTTCCATTTAAAAAGCGTAATGTTGCTTGATATTCCAAGGAATTTTTAGCAAATGCTGCTTTTTCAATATGAGTATCTACTGTATTACCATCTACTGATGGTTGTGATATTTGTCTAAATTTGATATCACTATTCATGGAAAAACCTTTCCCCGAAATATGACCTTCATTGGTTGTTTGCATTTTAAAATCTGATTTTCCGATTTGAGCATTGCTTAAGGCTTGTTTAAAATCTAAATCTTGCGCTTTATATCCTGGGGTATCTGCATTTGCCAAGTTAGACGCTATTAGCTCTGTTCTTTTTGAACGAAGTAATAAGGCATCATCGTGAACCCCTAATAATTTGTCAAAAGTGAAAGCCATGTTAAATTCCTTGTTTATGTTTGTGTTGTTCTTTGTAAGCTAGAAAGTGTTACTCAATTTTTTCTTTGCTAACAAACACTATGAAGCAATGTGTATGCCAATCAAGCTGTAATATTAAAAATCAATGACTTAGTCTATTTTTTACCGTGATTAAAGGTGGCAAGAGAAGAGCTAATCGAACTTTGTGGCAAAATTTTTCCTCAAGAGGAGGTTTTAAGGAAATAACGTAGCCTGGATTAGTGAGGCGTAATACGGGTTTCGAGGCGTAATCAGGGGAGGACTGGAGTAGCCTGGATTAGCGAAGCGTAATCTGAGTTTTGAAGCGTAATCCGGGGCCAAACTCAAGTATCATTACTTTAATTTTCAAGAAACCGTGCGTTTCTGTAATTTAGCATAATAAAAACCGTCCATATTGCCGTCACCGGGTAGAATTTGCCAGCCAAATTCTACAGCTTGCCCCCACGGCAAAGAAAATTTCACTTCACTGCCATCTGTATGAGTCGTTAAAAATGTTGCTATTTGCTGTTCATTTTCAATGGCAAGTATGGAGCAAGTTGCATAAAGTAAAAAACCGCCTGGTTTGACTAAAGCCCACATTTTATTTAAAAATTCAGCTTGTTGCTTAGCTAATGCTTCGATGTCAGTTGCCGTTCGCAATAGTTTAATATCAGGATTTCTACGGATCACCCCCGTGGCAGAGCATGGAACGTCCAATAAAACACGATCAAACAACTGTCCATCCCACCAACTGCTGACATCTAAAGCATCAGCATGTTTTAACTGTGCTTGTAAGTTTAAACGCTGAAGATTTTCTTTGACCTTTTCTAAACGATGGGTTTTATTATCAAGAGCAAGCAATTGTTGTAGCTCGGGATATTTTTCTAAAATATGCGCCGTTTTGCCTCCGGGAGCTGCACAAACATCTAAAATGCGATCTCCCGATTGGCAATCTAATAAAGAAGCGGCAAACTGTGGTGAACCATCTTGAACAGAAACAGCACCTTCATTAAACCCAGGAATATCCTTTACATTTATCGCTTGCTTTAAAGCAACAGCAAATGGATGTTCCGGCAGATAATCATATTCAATCCCTTGGTGCTGTAATTGTTGTAAATAAGACTCAGGTTGGAGAAATTGACTTTGATTAATCCGTAACCATAATGGCGGGTAGTAATTATTATTGGCTAAAACGCTTTCAAGCATCGTTAAACTTTTTTCAGAGTTTAGATTAAAACGTCTTTTTAATAATAACATATCAATCAACCACTGAGGATGGGAATATTTATAGGCTATATTTTGATCAACTTGAGAAGCAAGTTGATCTTTTTGACGTAAATAATTGCGTAAAACACCATTCACAAAAGCTTTTGCCCACGTTTTTTGTAATTCTTGTAAGGTCTTTACCGTTTCGGTAACGCAGGCATAATCAGGTTTATGCATATATTCGAGCTGATACAAGCCAATAATTAATAGGTAAAATATATCCTGATCCTTGTTTCGTAAAGGTTTTTTCATCAGTTCCTTCAATATCACCTCAAGCCGATAAAACCAGCGAATACTGCCATAACAAATTTCTTGTAACAACCCCTGTTGACTCTGAGCAGCTTGTGGCAGATAGTCAGGAAGAATAACCGCTAATGACTTTTTTTTACCATGAACATCCTGTAAAACCTTCGTTGCCAATAATCGCACACTCGGTATAATGGGGAGTACTTTTGAATGTGAGGAAAGATGTGTTTTTTTATTTTTTTTCGCAGAATTTGTCGTCATTAGGCTAACATAGCCTATGTTGTTTTAATGAATGCGAATTAATAAAGTCTTTGCTCAATGTTCTTTTTTTATTTGCCATTTGTAGCTCAGTGATCACAAGGTAACCTTTGCCACACTTTACTACGATCCCTTGTTTACTTTCATCAACCACCTGACCAGTAAGCACTTCGTTAATGCCCCCATCCTTATTTTCATCAACCGTGTTTGCTTGCCAAATTCTAATTGGAAATTTTTGTTCTTTATCTTTCTCATCAAAACAATACGCCACTGGCCAACTATTAAAGGCATTCACTTTTTGCTTAATCATCTTTGCATCGTCACACCAGTCAACCTTTGCTTCTTGTTTATTTAATTTATGTGCATAAGTGGCTAAATCATTTTGTTGCTTATTTGCAGCTAGTTGATGACCAGCTAATTTTGTCAACGCTTCTGTTAATGCTTGTGCTCCAAGAATTGCCAGTCGATCATGAAGCTTTTCAGCACTTTCATTATCACCAATCTCGAGTGTTTTAGTTAATAGCATATCCCCAGTATCAAGGCCTTCATCCATTTGCATAATAGTTATACCTGTCTGCTGATCACCGGCTAAAATAGCACGCTGAATGGGAGCAGCGCCACGCCATCTAGGCAATAATGATGCATGAATATTAATACAACCATACAAAGGAGTTGCTAACACTTTTTTAGGTAAAATAACCCCATAAGCCACCACCACCATAATATCAGCATTCAGTTTTTCAATGATTTCTTGATCTTCTGCTTGTTTAAGACTTTGTGGTTGATAAACGGGAATATGATGCAATAAAGCTAATTCTTTGACGGGACTAGCCGTTAATTTTCTACCTCGCCCTGCCGGCCTATCTGGTTGAGTAAAAACGGCAATCACTTGATGTGCTGGATTTTCTAACAATGAGGTTAAAGCTGTAGCGGAAAAATCGGGGGTACCTGCAAAAATAATTTTCATGTTTTACCGTTTATTTATAGTTAATATCATTCCTAATCAGAGCTGTCTGCATTTTTGGCCATTTTTTCAATTTTTGTGCGGATCCTCTCCCGTTTTAATCGAGAAAGATAATCAACAAACAACTTTCCTTCTAAATGATCCAACTCATGTTGCACACAAATAGCTAATAAACTATCGGCTTCCATTTCATAAAGCTTTCCCTTCCTATCTAAAGCAGAAAAACGGATCCACTCTGCTCGCTCGACTTCAGCATAGCTTTCTGGAACGGATAAACAACCTTCTTCAGACTTTTCTATGCCTTTTTTTTCTAATATTTTGGGGTTAATCAATACTAAAGGGCAGTTTTTTTCTTCTGAAAGATCTATGACCACGATGCGTTCATGAACATTTACCTGTGTGGCAGCCAAACCGATTCCAGGAGCCAAATACATGGTTTCTAACATATTATCAATCAAAAGTTGATGCTGTTCTGTCAATGTTTCTACCGTTTTAGCCACCGTTCTTAAACGAGGATCGGGAAAGTGTAAAATATTGAGTATGGTCATTTTTGTTATTTAGTTATTCGGTTAATATGATTATTTTGTAATTATTAGCAAGAAAAGCATTAGTGAATAAGGGAAGTATAAAACATTTTCAGTTTTTTTTAAATTTTCCTGTTCATCATTTATATTTACTGACACCAATTTAATAAAAAATAATTAATGACTTGTTTTTCATGTGTTTATGTGAAAACATAGCAGTTAATTATTATGAGGTAAAATTTAGCCTCTTTTTAAATTTTTTGAGGTGTTTTTTAAGGTATTTATTTAAGGTAATTTTATGTCTTCTTTACTAAAATCTGTTGTTAAAAAAAACTCATGCAAAAAACAGCCTATAATTAAGCATTTATTATTACTGGCCTTTTTTGCTTTTATACAACTCTCCACAATAAGCTATGCCGAAAGGGTAGACATTCCCTTAGCAGATAACCACCCCAGCTCATATATTGTAGTTAAAGGGGATACCTTATGGGATATTTCAGGTAAATTTCTGAAAAACCCCTGGCAATGGCCCGAAATATGGCAAATAAACCAACAAATCAAAAACCCTCACCTAATCTATCCAGGGGATGAAATTTATTTAACTTATGTGGATGGACAGCCAGTTTTAAAGCTAAAAAGCAATGGTGAGCGCCCTACATTTAAAATGTCGCCACATAAACGTATTGAAAAATTGGACTTAGCTATTTCAACGATTCACCTAGAAAAAGTCGCTCCTTACTTAAATGAAAATAGAATTGTTGAAGAAAATACGCTTGAGAATGCACCCTACATTGTAGGAACTTCTGAAGAACACTTAATCGCAGCAACCGACTATAGAGTTTATGTTAATAATATTTCTAGTAGTGAAAAAAGTGCCCGTTATGGGATCTACCGTAAAGGTGAAACCTTAATGAACCCCAACAAGCAAGATGATATCTTGGCTTATGAAGCTATTTATTTAGGTGAAGCAAATTTAATCAAAATAGGCAATCCTTCCTCTTTTATTATTAGCAAAGCAAGGGCTGAGGTACTTAATGGAGCTCGGTTATTACCTCTTAATGATAATAATTTTAATAGTAACTTTATGCCCAAAGCGGCTCAAACGAAAAAAAGAGGTTCCGTTCTCACTCAAATGACCTCGGGAGTGCGCTCAAATGCCAAAAATACCGGAGCCAACGATGTCATCATTATTAATTTTGGTGATAAGGATGGCGTGGTAGCAGGTGATGTGTTTAATATTTACCACCTTGGCCGCACCGTTAACGATCCTATTCATACTTTAGATAAAGTAAAATTACCCGATACTTTTTCTGGCAACGCTTTAGTATTTAGAGTTTTTAAGCGTGTTAGTTATGCCTTAGTGATGGATGCATCACAAGAAATCAATATTGGTGATATTGTAGTTTCACCTTATATCAAATAATAATTGTCTCGTTTGTGAAAGCTGAATCATTAATTCACCATATCGCATTATTAGGCATTCCAAAAGTAGGTTATTCTTTTTACCACTTTATTTTAAGCAAATTAAATGAGCATCAGCTTGTTTTAGCCGATGCCTTTGATAATCCAAAATTATTATCCGATGTGCTTAGCGAAGCTGATGCAACAAGTTCTTCGCTATCATCATTTGGCAAAGACAAAATAACTGAACTGGTCAATCATATCAAGCAGTTAAACTGGCAAGCCGCTGAGCAAGCTATGCTATGGCAAGAGCAAACTGAAAACCATATTTTCCTCGAAAGTAGTTTTTATTACCCCAGCTTATTAAAACAAGTCGATAACAATCCCCCGCTTTTATATGCCAAGGGAAATATTAACTTATTACGATCAGCACAACTGGCTATTGTTGGTAGCCGAAACCCTACTCCCAGCGGATATAAAACAGCATACAACTTTTCATCTTTTTTAGCAGAGGCAGGTTTAACCATTACCAGTGGAATGGCTTTAGGAATAGATGCCGCTAGTCATTTAGGATGTTTAAGCCAACATGGTCCTACTATTGCGGTTACCGGCACAGGTTTAGATCGTGTTTATCCCGCCAAACACCGTGATTTAGCTTATCAAATTGCTGAAAAAGGTTTATTACTGTCTGAATTTGCACTTGGAACAGGCCCAAACAAATATAACTTCCCCAGAAGAAATCAAATTATTAGTGGTCTATCCGTCGGTACTTTAGTAGTTGAAGCGGCCTTACAAAGTGGCTCATTGATTACTGCTCATGCAGCCTTAGAGCAAGGCAGAGAAGTTTTTGCTATCCCCGGCTCCATACACAATCCTTTAAGCAGAGGTTGTCACCAATTAATCAAGCAAGGTGCAAAACTGGTTGAACATGGACAAGATATTATTGATGAAATCAGCCCTTTAATTATGGCGAATATTGAATTAAATACATCCAGCAAAAATACAGAAGCAATTGAAGTATACAAACCAGATAGTAGCAACATTGTTAAAACAAGCTTAAACAAAGAGCAAACCACTTCATTAGAAAGCACTCATAATGAAAGCTCCAGCAGCAATAACTTATTGACTTATATTGATTATACCCCCGCAACCATCAATCAACTTTGTGAACAGAGTCAACTAGCAATTGATGAAATCAATGCTCAATTATCCATACTAGAGCTTGAAGGTCGTATTGAAATATTGGCCGATGGTAAAATTATTTTAGCAAACAGCTAAGTTATTTATCTTACATTCCATCTCTAAATCGACTAAAATACCTATTTTTTTCCACTTAATGCAAACGATTACTAGATGAAAATGAGATACCGATGAAAGAAAATGTGATGGATATTTTAAAGTACCTTTTTGAAAGTTATCTTGATGATGACGCCAAGCAAATTCCAACGGGTACAAATATCCGAAAAGCACTTTCTCTGGCCGGTTTTGATGAGAAAAACATACACAAGGAATGTAAAAATAAAAGAGTTTTAAAAAATGGCGCTATTGCTGGTTATGTTTTACAAAAAGATGGTTCTTGGAAATGGAGAATTGTAAAAGGTCCTAAAAAAAATTATAAAAAAGGAGGTAATCCTTTAGGTAATGGAAATCAATTTGTGAAACTATATAATGTAACAAAAAGTAGGAGATATAAAACCTATTATGGGAACAGAGGTTGCTGTGTCCAAAGATTCTAGGTTTGAACATCGAGCGGGGATTGATGGTCGAGAAGGGAATTTAGTTTTATTAGCGAAAAACGAAAAGGGGTGGGAAAAC
>CAYMMQ010000108.1:0-8268 GCA_964391585.1 uncultured Ectothiorhodospiraceae bacterium | reverse complement strand
GATGAGTTAAATCAACAAAAACAAGATCTATCCGAATCCGTACAGCAACTAAAAGATGAGCAACTATTATTATCGACTAATGCGGCCTTAGATGTTGAACAAAAAGATGACTCTTACATCACTAAGCTCAATGAGAAAATTAATAACAAAACACTGCAGTTACAAACACTGAAACATCAAATCACCCACCAGGAAAAATTACAACAGCAACTTGAAAATCAGTATTTGGAAAAAATCAACATAAGTGCTGAGTTAGAGCAATTACAACAACAAAAATCTGCATTATTATCCTTTATTGAAGAACTTAACTACGATAGACAAAACCTATCATCGGTCTTAACTCATGAAGAAAATCAAGTTTTACAGTTTAAAGATGAAAAAAAAGATTTATTTAACTTAGTCAAACAAAAAGAAACTATTAGTGGTGAAATAACGGATTTAGTTAAGCAAAAAGAACAGTTAAAACAAGCCTTAGATGATATCAATCAGCTTAAAGATGAAAAAGAGCTACAGTTTAAACAGACATTAGCTACCGAACAGCAAGAACTTAATGAAAAGAGTGATAAACTCAAAAAAGAACTTAATGAGCAGTTTGAAATACAGAAAAAAACTAATGAAGAAAAATATCAGCAACAACTACAAAAGTTTGAAAAGTTAAAAAGAAACTTAGAGCAACAACAAACTGAATATCAACAACAAATAAAATCTATGCTTGAAGAAAAGCAACAACTTAGTGATGAATTAGCACATTTATTACAACAAAAGTCTCAAATTTCCACTCAAATCGATGAACTGACTGAAAATGAAAAGTCCTTACTCAGTCGAGTTAAAGATGCACAACAACAATCAAACGCTCTTGAGTCTACTAATGAAACGCAACAAAATGCTATGACGAATTTAGATAAAAAAATTATTGAAAAGTCAGAGCAGTACCAAAATCTTAAAGAAGAAATCTCTGTATTAAAATTACAGGCTGAACAGGAAATTAAAAGTATGAAAGCTAATGCTCTTGATAAAATGGATGAATGGATAGCAACAGAATCTCTACGTTTAACAAAATTATTAGAAGAAAAATATCAACAACAAGTGGAGGAGATGAAGACAAAATAACAGCTAGCTATTATCCCTTAATTCCCCGCTCCCAAAGGTCTCTTGGGGAATAAATATCATTCATCAACTTACATAGTTCTGTTTTTATACCAAAGAAAATACATCAATGGTGTAATAAAGAGAGTAAAAATAGTGGCTGCTAATGTTCCAAAAGCCATCGATACACCCAAACCACCAAACACAGGATCTGTAATCATAATTGAGGTACCTGCTATCACCGCTAAGGCAGTAAGTAAAATGGGCCTGGCACGTACAGCACCTGCTTCAAGCACCGACTCTTTCACCCCAAAACCCTGCTTTTGATAATCAAGAATAAAATCAATTAGCAAAGTTGAGTTACGCACTACAATCCCCGCTAAAGCAATCATGCCGATCATTGAAGTTGCCGTAAAAGGCTGTCCAGTAATCCAATGCCCTGGAAAAATCCCTATCATCGTTAGTGCCGTAGGCGCCATTACCATCATAGGGAGTACAAATTGCCCGTAATAAGCTACCATCAATAAAAAAATCAGGAGCAATGCCACAATAAATGCCGCGCCTAGATCACGAAACACATCTAAAGTCAGTCGCATTTCACCATCCCATAATAGATGATAGCCAAAAGTATTTTCTGGAGCAGTATTAGTAAAACGCATACCACCTGTTTTGAGCTCAACGCCTGGAAGAATTTGTTGTTCATCTAATAATTGATCCATCTCCAGCAAAGGATAAACTTGTGATCCTTGTTTTGGTTCTGCCATTACATAACTGACTGCATGACCATCCTTAGTATAAATCGGTTTAGACGCTATTTTATCCTCAATCACTGCAATAGCTGAAAGTGGGACAGCTCCACTTGTTCCGCTCACATAGATACGATGTAGATCTTCCGCATGAGCTCTTAAGGCCTTAGGTAGCTGAACATGTAGACGAACTTGATGTCGCTCCTCATCAATATGTACAGCACCAAATTCATAACCTTGAAGAAAGTCTTGTAAGGCTGTCACTACCTGTTGAGTCGCTACTCCTAAGTGAGCTGCTTTTTCTTTGTTCACATAAACATTTAATTGCTTCTGTTCTTCCCCCACTGAATCATCAACATCGGTCACATCATAGGTTTTAGTAAAATATGCTCTTACTTGAGTTGCTATTTTACGCTGTGTTTCATAATCTGGCCCATAAATCTCAGCAAGCAATGTTGAGCGTACCGGTGGTCCTGGTGGATCTTCAACGAACTTGATATTAGCATGAGGGTTAGCAGTGATTACCGCCTGTGTTAATTCACGTAATTCAAGCACAATAGCATCAGAACGAATCGAGCGCTCATGTTTATCAACTAAGTTCACTCTAATCTCAGCAAGATTTGCTCCCTTTCTTAACACTGCCCCACGAAGCATACCATTAAAATCTACAGGGCCTGCCTGACCAACAAAAGTCTCATAATCAATAACCATTGGGTGAGTACGTAATACTGTACCAACTTCACGAGCAACACGATCACTCTCTTCCAAGGTAGCACCTTCGGGCAAGTCGATACTGATATTAAAGGTATTATTATTTCCCTTAGGTAACATCTTTAATTCAACCGTTCCAGGAGTTACAGGCCCATTAACCCCGTCTGCCCGGATAAATTGCCAACCAGGTTGTAGCAGTGAAGCCACAAATAACAAAGTAACCAGCAACAGAAAAATAAAAGTAATTTTTTTACTTTCAACCAAGTGAGTTGCTAAACGCATATAAGTAACATGCACCCAATCTTTAGGTTTAGCATCTAACTCTTCCATGGTAGGCTCTTGCATTTTATTGGGCAACCAACGCTGTGCAATCCAAGGAGTAAACATATAAGCAATCACTAAAGAAGCAGCCATTGCAATCGGGGTATTAAAAGGAATAGGGCCCATATAAGGCCCCATCATACCTGTAACAAAAGCCATTGGAATAAAAGCTAATATAACGGCAATCGTGGCAATAATGGTGGGTTTACCTGTTTCATTGGTTGCAATCACAATGAGTCTAGCCTTTTCAGCGCTACTTTTTACCCCATTATGCAGATGTCGATGGATATTTTCGATCACAACAATAGCATCATCCACCAACAACCCCAAGGCAAGGATTAAAGCAAAAAGGGTGATACGGTTTATGGTTTGATCAGCAAAGAATCCTATCGCCAAGACAACAAATAAAATTAAGGGAATATTCATGGTCACAATAGCCGCTTCACGCCAACCAAGAAACAAAAGCAAAATAAGAATTACCGTTGCTATCGCAATGCCAAGATGCTCTAGCAACATATTTACAGCAGCATTAGCTCTTTCACCCGAATCACGTGTAACCGTGACTTGTACATTGTTGGGAATAAAGTCACCTTTAAGCTCATCCAATTTAGCTTGAATACGTTGGGTAACTTCAACGGCGTTGGTTCCACGTTTTTTAGCCAGTGTAATTGATACCGCTGGCAACTCTGGTTCTTCACTGATGTGCCCAACAGTTATCGCATTACTTTTACTAAAGCCAAAACCAATACGATGAAAGTTTTTAGCTTCTGCAGCACCATCTGAAATCTTAGCAATATCATTAAGATATATTGATTTTCCCTCCCACTTACCAACGACTAGTCGCCCCACTTCGTCGGCAGTTTTTAAATAACCATTTAACCAAATTTTTGTTTCGTGATTATCCCCCACCAATGAACCCACAGGTCCACCAGCATTAGCGGATATTAAAACCTGATGCAATTGATCTAAAGGAATTTGGTAAGCAGCAAGACGAGCAGGATCAAGACGAATACTAATCTCATGATCCAAACCTCCTATAATTTCAGCAACCGAAACGCCCTTCAAGGGCGCTAATTGGTCACGCACTCTTTCACCCAAACGCTTAAGAGCCAAACCATCCATATCTTTTGAGGAAAGAGTTATCACCGAAGCAGGAACATCATCAACATCGACAGGCTTAATCAGTGGTTGTGAAGCGCCAGCAGGAATTCGATCCAAATTTTGCATAATGCGATCATAGAGTTTAACCAGACTAACCTCTTTATCTTCTCCCACTTCAAACATCACCGTGACTACAGCCAGAGAGTCCATCGCCATCCCATATGTATGCTCAACTCCGGTAATCTCACGCAAAACCATTTCCATGGGGCGAACAATTAAGTTTTGTACTTCTTCAGGACTTGCTCCTTGCATTTGCACAAATACATTAGCAGCAGGCACATCAATTTGAGGATTCTCCTCTCTAGGTGTAACTATTAGTGCCAGTAAACCTATTAAAAAAATAAGTATACTTAGCATCGGTGTCATATTTGAGGACATAGCCAGTTTTCCAAGCCGACCCGCAATATTCAGTTTTTTTTCAGACTCATGCTCTGAATAATTCAAATGAGATTTATCGTTCATTGCTTGTCCTGTAACTTCATCCCCGTTTTAAGAGCCGGAATACCATTCCAGGCAATCGTATCACCTTCATGAAGACCTGCAAGTATCTCGGTAAATTCACCACGCTTTTGACCGCTACGGATCAAGCGATAATGAATCAACCCTTTATCATCAACAATATAAACACCATTTAAACCGGCACGATCAGTTATTGCGATTGAAGGCACTTGTAAACTTTGCCGCTTACCCACCTTGAATCCAGCCTGAGCATACATGCCAGGATGGATATCAGTATGTTCTTGTAAAGATATTTTAATCAAAAATTGATGGGTAGCTACATCCGCTGCTTGTACAACCTGACGCACAATACCTGTAAATACTTTTTGTTGTTGTGAAGAAATCTCAATCTCCACTTCATCACCATCATGAATGCCACTAATAAACTGTTCAGAAACGAAAGTTTCTACTAAAAGACTTAGAGGATCTTCAATCACAAGAATAGCGGCACCAGGGGATACCAAGTCACCTTTATTTAGACGCTTTTCAACCACCACGCCATCCACTGGAGAGCGAACTTCAGCATAACTTAATTGGTTCTTAGCCTGTTCAACCTGTGATCGAGTCATTTTAGTGCGCAGTCTAGCACGATCTAATTCTTGCTTACTGGTAGCTCTTGCTTTAAATAGTTCCTCATAACGGTGCTGATCACCTTGAGCATCAGCAAGATCAGCCTCTGCTTTCACCAGCTCTTGACGTGCATTCACAGGATCGACACCAACAAGTACCTGTCCCGCTTTCACATTATCACCTTCTCGCACCGGCAAGCTACGGATATAGCCTGAAATCCTTGATGAAATTGAAACACGATGATCAGAAGTAATAATACCACTAGTAACATATCGAACGGGTAATTCAACCGAATTTACCTTAACCACTTGTGCTTTTGTTAATTGTGGCTCAACTCGCTGAATCGTTCGTTCATCTGTATTACATCCAGCTAATAATATTAGAACTGAACATAGTGCTAAAAAAGTATAAAAACTATTCATTAAATAACCTCTTTCTCGTTTGGAGTACACATTTCAGGGCAATATATATATTTAAGTGATTTCACAACATCAGCAAAGGCAGGATTGACGATTCGATAAATCACTTCCTGACCTCTTTTATCATTATCAAGAATTCCTAGCATCCGCATCTTCGATAAGTGTTGTGAAAGGTTAGACTGTGATGCTCCCGTTGCCTGAATCAACTCATTCACCGACATCGGTCTTTCAAGCAATAAGCAAAGCACAGAAAGCCTAAGTTCATGTGCTATAGCACGTAAACCTTGGGCAGCAATTTTAATTTTATCTTGTGGAATTTGGGGTTTTTCATTCATGGCAATGATCATATAATAATATTAGCATATTAGCAATAGGTAATATATTACATGTATAAACGAAAATTCAAAGAACATACTGAGTTCATGTATAATACACGGAGCTTTTAATATAAACTCTTCCAGTAAAAAATAGAGCTAAAACTAAGGATTTGAAATTATGTGTGGAATCATTGGCGCCGTTGCACAAAGAGATGTAACCCCTATTTTATTAGAAGGTCTAAAACGACTAGAATATCGTGGTTATGACTCTGCTGGTGTAGCAATTATTAATGCTGATGGCATCATGAATCGCCAACGTGTACAAGGAAAGGTTAATAAATTAGCCGAAAAACTAGCGCTTGACAGTAGCAACATCAGTAACGATCAATTACTTCAAATGGGTAAAACTGGCATAGCTCATACCCGCTGGGCAACTCATGGGGTTCCATCTGAAACTAATGCTCATCCACATATTTGCCACGATCATGAAATTGCTGTTGTTCATAATGGCATTATTGAAAATCACCTTGACCTGCGTAACTCTCTTAAAAAACAAGATTATAATTTTCTTTCACAAACTGACTCTGAAGTTATTGTGCATAAGATTCATGCCAAGCTACAAACACATGACTCTTTATTTACGGCAGTGCAAGCAAGCATTAAAAACCTTGAAGGTGCTTATGCCCTGGCTGTGATTTATAGTGCAGAACCATCGACAATGATTGCTGCTTGTCATGGTAGTCCTTTAGTGATTGGTTTAGGCATTGGTGAAAACTTTATTGCCTCAGATGTCTATGCCCTATTACCCGTCACCCAGCGTTTTATCTTTTTACAAGATGGCGATATTGCAATTATTTCTCAGCATAAAGTTAACATTTATGATCAAGATGGAAATCAAGTCTCTCGCCAAGAAAAAATATCACATTTAAGCAGTGATGCGGTCAATAAAGGCAGCTATCGTCACTTTATGCTCAAAGAAATATATGAGCAGCCCCAAGCGATTGCTGATACCTTAGAAGGAAGGCTAACCCAAGATAGAATTCTACCCCATTGTTTAGGTATTGATAGTGAAAAAATATTAAAAAACATTCAAGCGATTCAAATTGTTGCCTGTGGTACCAGCTTTCATGCTGGATTAGTCGCAAAATATTGGTTTGAATCTATCGCAGCCATCCCTTGTCAGGTTGAAGTGGCCAGTGAATTTCGATATCGCTCGCATATTGTCGCTAATAACACCTTATTTATTACCCTTTCTCAATCAGGAGAAACGGCAGATACCTTATCAGCGTTAAAACTTGCCAAAAAATTAGCGTATTATAAAACGCTTACCATTTGTAATGCAGCTGAAAGCTCTTTAGTCAGAGAGTCTGACCTAGTGTTATTAACCCATGCGGGGCCAGAAATTGGTGTTGCTTCTACCAAAGCCTTTACCACGCAGTTAGTTGCTTTATTTTTATTAGTATCACTCTTAGGATATTCTGCAAAACAGGATAAAAAAGCCATTGCCCATCATGTCAAAACACTTCGAGAATTACCGCGCTTATTAGAGCAAATCCTTGAACTTGATCCCATTATTGAAAAACTTGCTGAACGTTTTGGAGACAAACAGCACAGCTTGTTTCTAGGGCGAGGCGATCAATACCCTATTGCGCTGGAAGGAGCTTTAAAACTAAAAGAAATCTCCTATATCCATGCCGAAGCTTATCCTTCAGGCGAATTAAAACATGGTCCAATTGCACTAATTGACAGTGAAATGCCCGTTATTGCCGTTGCCCCTGATAATCAGCTGTTAGAAAAACTGAAATCTAATTTAGAAGAAGTTCGCGCCAGAGGTGGTGAGTTGATTATTTTTGCCGATGCTCGGGTAAATATGGCATCAAACGATGGTGTCACCGTGATTAAACTGCCTCAAGTTGAAGATATTATAGCACCCATTGTATTTTCCATACCGCTACAACTTCTTGCCTACCATGTTGCGGTATTAAAAGGTACGGATGTTGACCAACCAAGGAATTTAGCAAAATCTGTAACAGTGGAATAATTTTAGATTTGTTTTTTTACACCTAGAGTAGATTGTCCCTGTTATAATATGTGCGTTTACCCATAAGCTGCGACTTTCCGCTTATATAAATCAATAAGTTACAAAAAAAGGGACGGCATAAGCTGCACCTAAAAGCCCCCATAAGCTGCGACTTTCTTCACATATTTACCCATAAGCTGCGACTTTCACAACCTATTGTTTTTATTGACTTTTATTTGCAAAATTTTAACACACAACTTTCAAGAAGAATATTGTAATAATTTCTCAATATGATTCCTTTATTCTACACGCCATAATATCTAAAAGCTGTAATTCAAATATACCTTTAAAGGGATATTGTAGGAATATACCTTTAAAGGTATATTTGGCTTTTAAATTTTTCTATTCTCTTGACGAAC
>CAYMMQ010000107.1:0-8352 GCA_964391585.1 uncultured Ectothiorhodospiraceae bacterium | reverse complement strand
AGATTGCAGCAAAAAATGCTCACAATAGCCTTTATCCAGCTGAATTTAATTTTAGCAGCGCTGAGTGGGATGAAATAAAACAACCAGCCACCGATGTGTTAGAAATTAAAGAAAGTGACTTGCTCGGTCTACTCGAGTATGCTGCTGATTCTTTGATAAAAAATATGTCCTAAAACACTATATAATACCCTCATAGTTTTTGACATTAATAAAAGCCTCTTTTGGAAAGGTTGGGAAAAGCCTGATTTACCAAACACATCTGATAGCTGCTTTATTCAAAATATATATACCATACAGTTATTGTCAAAGGTTATTACACATGAGCGTACTACTGGAAAAGAAAGGCTTCGAACATCTATATATCATGAGTTTAACCTCGTGTTAGAAAGTGAATCTAAAATTAATGTTTTATCAAATTCTAATGCTAAATCGGTAAGAGATGGTGCTAAAAAACTTGCTACAGTTCTTAATATTCAGTTATGGGATGGGATTAGGACTGAATTTTCAACTAAGAATGAATTAGAAGTTTAATTTCTATTGCACCCTCCTATAAGGGTGTTTTGTGATCCATTAACTCAAACCCAGAAATTATATTATCTCTGACAGTGTTAGACCAAATTGCATACCTTGAGAATACCAGTTAAAAGTATTCAATTAATGAGTGTTTGATTCTTAATTTAGCATATAATTGTCAAGTAGATAAAAATACGCGTTTTAAATATATTTTGAACTTAAGCTATTAAATGAGATAAAGACGTTATTATAAAAAGAAAACATTAAAACTCCAAACAACTTCCAGGTTATGATAATTATGCGGATCATTTGATTCAAGTTTTTTATAAGGCAACTACAAAAAAGAGGGAATTTAATTTGCTTCCTATGCTATTGACGGGCTCTTTGGGTAGCCCTTTGTTAAAACCCAAATCTATTAGCCAAGTATTACAACAACTTGAGGCAACCGATAAGGACTGTGCCTCATCCATTTCTGTCGTACAGATTTGTTATTTTTTATTTGCCATTACGATAGCTTCATATCTTTCTGTCTGGTGGATATTTAGCGAAGCTTTACATGAACACAATACAGCTCAAATACAGCAACTAAAAAACTTTGCTTTTGCTAGCGGAGTTTTAGCTTTCTCAATGGCTATTCTCGCCTCCATAAAGATAAAAATTTCAACATGGGTGGCGCCAATTTATGCTATCTTCTCTGGGATTTTCCTCTCAGGTTTAAGTATTGCAGCCGAACAGAAATATCCAGGTATTGCTATATTAACGGTTGAAATTACGGCGATAATCTTTCTGATTAATCTAGTTGGATTGCAATATAAAATTTTTCGTCCCAATGATACATTTAAATCCATGGTGTATAGTTTAACAGCAACCGTAGCGTTGATTTACCTTTTAAGTTTTATTGGTAAGCTGTTTGATTTCCAGCTACCTATTCTTCATGAAGCAGGAGTAGGTGGTATTATTTGGTCTGCATTTATTGTCGTGTTAGCATCAATGAATGTATTAATTGATATTGATAAGATTATTAAGCTTGATAATAACTTACCTAACTATGCTAAATGGCGGCTGGCTTTAGGTTTAATGGTTACTTTAGTCTGGTTATACTTTTCTGTTTTACGCCTATTAATGAAAGTTAAACGCTAATCAATTCGTGTCAATGAGTAAGATTAAGAATAAGTCATCTAAAGTTCAAAGGTTTTACTATCAAAAAGGCTCATTCTTTTTGTTCTAGTTCTCCTATGTGCTAAAATCTTACTAAATTTGTTGTTATTAACGGATAGTCACTGTTTAAAACAATAATCACATTAAATATCAAGGCGAATTTAAAAATATGGATGCGTTTGTTTGGAATGATAATTTTGAAACTGGTTTGCCCAAAATTGATGAAGAGCATCGTGAGCTAGTTAGAATTATCAATCATTTTGGTAAATTGCTTTCAGAGCATAAAGTGGTTCTTTCTGATATTGAAATAACCTTAAATGAGTTGATTGAGTACACTCACTATCATTTTAAGGAAGAAGAAGAGTTTATGGTGGAATTTGCTTTAGATCCTAGACATCTTGAGCATCATTTGAAAGCACACCAACATTTTTTAGATGAAGTTCTCATTTTGAAAGATAGTTTTTCTGAAGGAAATCTGGATGCTGCAAAAAATTTATTAGATTTTCTATCAAATTGGTTGGCTTATCATATTTTAGGTGAAGATCAAAACTATTCACGTCAGATTGCTAAAATAAAGTCAGGAACTAGTCCAGCAAAGGCTTATGAAGAAGAGGAAAAAGAACGGGATAAAGCAACCGAGCCATTATTAAATGCATTAAGTGGATTATTTCAGCAAATTTCATTGCGCAATAAAGAATTGATGGAGTTAAATCAATCACTAGAACAAAAAGTTGAACTGCGCACCAAGGAGTTGTCAGAAGCTAATTTAAAACTTGAGGAGCTTTCTTCTACGGATGTTTTAACAGGATTACCTAATCGTCGTCATGCAATGAGTTTATTGGCGATGTTATGGGAACAGACAATAAAAGAAGATATTTCTTTAGTTTGTATGATGATTGATGCGGATTATTTTAAGCAGGTGAATGATACTTATGATCATGATGCTGGTGATAAAGTTCTGACACAGCTTGCTCAAACCCTTAAACATGCTTTTAGAACGGATGATATTGTTTGTCGCTTAGGTGGAGATGAGTTTTTAGTGATCTGCCCTGAAACAAATTTAGAGGGTGGTAAGCATATTGCTGAGCTTACCCGTAAAGCCGTTGCTGAACTTAAAGTCGCAACAGGTGGTGAACCTTGGCTAGGAAGTATCAGCGTTGGTGTTGCTGCAAGAACAGCTGAGATGGAAAATTTTGAAGAACTGATTAAAAAAGCTGATCAAGGTGTTTATGCGGCAAAAAGATCGGGTAAAAATTGCGTCAAAACTGCTAATGATTAAAATCGTATAGGCATATTAGATAAGTAGTGAACAACGTCATTTAAAAAATACTTGGCTTTTTTTATTTGCGGCTGTACCGCCTTTTATTATTGAGCAAGTGCCACGATCGTCACCCTAATCAAGTTTTAATATCAAAGAGTTAATTTATGCAAACTATTAATGATTTTATCCAACAATTAAATGAACAACCACAATCGATTCGTTTTGCACAAACGATGGAATTGATTGAACGTTATTATCTCTTTACGCCAACATCATTTGCAAATGGTGATTTGATGAATCAAGCCGGCGAGAATAATGGCTCTTGTCAATTATTTGCTTTTGCAAAACTTCAGGTTTTGAATGAGCAGCAAACCTTAGCTTGTTTTGGTCATTATTATCGAGATGAGGTATTAAAACATCCAGAGGCAAATGACCATCAAAATATCCGTAATTTTATTAAAACGGGCTGGCAGGGAATTAAGTTTGAATCTCAAGCTTTACAAGTTAAAAGTCTTTAGATATTTTGCACATCAATATCTTCAAGTTTGTTAAGCTTTTGGCTTTCGGTTAAAAGTACCAGTTCAAAATTAATCTTTTTTAAACGTTTTGTTTCTTTAAGTAAATCAGCATAAGTTAGTGGTTTTTCAATAAAATAATTTTTAGGAAAAACAATTGTCAGGGACGACTCAGATGCTTCGATTTGTACTTTTGGAAAGGTTTTATCACTGCGTCCACGATTAAATAATACGGCTAAGCGTAAAATAATGATTTGAAAAACAAGGTTATTATAAAAGTGTGCACTAAATTCGAGTAACTCATCTAAAGGCAACTTACCACTTTGGGCGCGGATTAACATCGCAAGCCGTTTTTGATCAGCTTTAGAAAACCCAGGCATATCAGCATGAGAGACAATATAGGAGCCATGTTTATAATATTGGTTACGAGCAATAGCAAAACCAATTTCGTGTAATTTAGCTGCCCACAATAAATCATTTTCACTCTCTTCATTATTGATAGGCCAATGATTTTTAAATAATTTATACAGATACATGGTTGTATGGGCGACACGATCAGCTTGTAAGGTAGAGATATGGTATTGTTGGGTGAAATGGTCAATCGTTCTTGCTCTGACATCTTCATGCGCGCGACGTCCAAGCATATCGTAGATTAATCCTTCTCTTAAGGCGCTATCTGACACGGTCATCAAACTAATTTGTAATACTTTAAAGGTGGCAATCATAATAGCAACACCACCAACAAAGATAGCATTTCGATCGGGTGAAAGTCCGGGTAAGGAAAGTTTTTCAATTTTCTTTTGTGCAATCATTTCTTGTTTTAACCACATTAAACCCTCTGGGGTAATTCCTTTATAGGTTTGCTCAAATTGGGCTAATAATACTTGCTCTACCGTTCTGATTGTGCCCGATGCCCCCGTTGACTCTTGCCAGCCGTGCATTAAATATTGGTTTTTAATCGAGCGTAATTCTAATTCTGCGGCCAAAATTGCTTTGGAAAAGTTTTTCTCACTGAGTTTGCCATTGCTAAACTCTTTTAAGGTCATACTGACACAACCCATACATAAACTTTCGGTCATGGTAGGTTCAAAAGCTTGGCCAATAATATATTCGGTACTTCCTCCACCAATATCCATCACCAAACGTTTTTTACTATTATCAGATTGACTATGAGCTACTCCAAGGTAAATAAGTCGTGCTTCTTCTCTTCCTGCGATCACTTCAATTTGGTGATTGAGTGCTTTTTCAGCTTGGGCAATAAAGTCAGCACTATTTTTGGCTTTTCTTAAGGTGTTGGTACCAACTATTCGTACATTGTTAGAAGAAATTTCTCTTAGCCTCTGTCCAAAGCGAGATAAACACTCTAGGGCTACCTGCATTTTTTCTTCGTTAAGATTGCCGTTTTTATCGATACCAGAAGCAAGTCGTACCATTTCCTTGATTTTATCAATCACAACAAGTTGGCCATTGACGTCTCTGGCAATAATAAGGTGAAAACTATTTGATCCCAGATCAATAGCAGCTAATAAATTAGAGTTGTTGGTTTTTGGCATTGCTTAATCTATCCTTTGAACGTTGATCATATAAGTATGGACCAAATAATGGTTTAATTGTTTGGGATCTTTTATTTTAATCTGCATAATTTCAGTCCATTGATCAAGCTTACTTTGAACAAAAGTATGATGCTGGTTGATATTATGTTTGTTTTTATTGTTATGAATAGCAAAATCAGTATTTACTTTAATCTCTACTTGAATGTTATCTTTATCTATAATATTGGTCTTTATCAGGATGCTTTGTTCACTTTTTTTAGTTGACTTATCAATGTTTTGAATGTTTTGTGCAGAGAATTTATTTGCTGGTGCATTCATTGTTGCGGTTGTTGGGGAAAGAGTAGTAGCAGGTGTAGTAACAGAGTTAATGGCTGTTGGGGTATAGTTTGTTTTTGTTTCCCCTGTGTTGATAGTGAGCCAGTGAGCTTCTAGTACTTTTGCTTGAAAAGAAAAAAGTGTTTGCTCTTTTTTTTGGGTTGAAAAAAATTGCTGATGTATGGTGTTATTTGTCTTATTTACTTTTTGATTTAATTGATAATTAGTAGATGCAATACGATTTTGATGTTTTGATAATTTGTTATTAAAAGATGGCTGTTCACTATTTTCAATAATTTTTAATTGTATCAGTAAATTGCTGTTTGCCTTATCAATCTTTTGTAAGACGAATTTAACTTCTTCAATAACTGCACTAGAACCTTTGACGATTAATTGATGCTCAGAAGCAGATAAAAGGGCTTGCTGCTTAAATAATGGCTCTAATTTTTTAAGCAATAATTCCGCTTTTTGATGAGTGGTAATAACCTCAATATCGTAAACGGCATAGAGTAATTTTGCTGGTAATAAAACTAACACCAGGAATAGTGTGTAAATTGGCTTAAACATGTTTATAATTATCGATTATCCTATTTCATTAATCAATTAAATTCTATCACACATGGCATTATTAACAGTAGATAAACTTTCCTTAGCTTTTGGTCATCACATTTTATTAGACAAGGTCAGCTTTTCATTAGAAGAAAATGAACGAGTTGCTTTGATTGGTCGTAACGGTGCAGGTAAAACCACTTTATTACGTTTGATTTTAGCAGAGGCACAAGCTGATGAGGGCAAAGTTCATCATCAAGAAGGATTAAAAGTGGCTTGTTTAGAGCAGGAAGTACAAGATACTTTAACCGGTTCGGTATTTGATATTGTTGCGTCAGGTGCAGGAGAAGCTCAGAATTTATTAAAAGCTTATCAGCATTTAATTCACAAAATTGAACACGGAAGTAATGATGCAGATTTAAAGCAATTAGAAAAACTTCATGAGCAACTAGATGTGATTAATGGCTGGGCTTTAATACAAAGTGTTGAGCAAGTGATTACTCGCATGTCTTTAAATAGTGATGATTTGATTGAAAATCTATCGGGTGGTTTAAAAAGGCGTGTTTTATTAGCAAAAGCTTTAGTGATAGAGCCTGATATTTTACTATTGGATGAACCAACTAACCATTTGGATATTGAATCTATTTTGTGGTTAGAGGCATTTTTACTCAATTATTCTGGTTGTGTGTTATTTATCAGTCATGATCGGTTTTTTATGCAAAATGTTGCTAATCGCATTATTGAATTAGATCGGGGTAACTTGACTTCATGGAAAGGTAGTTACCAAAATTATCTAAAACATAAAGAAGAGCAATTGCATGCTGAAGAGCAGGAAAATAAATTATTTGATAAAAAGCTCGCTCAAGAAGAAGTGTGGATCCGCCAAGGCATAAAAGCACGAAGAACAAGAAATGAAGGGCGAGTAAGAGCATTAAAACAACTTCGATTTGAGTTAAGCCAGAGAAGAAACCAACTCGGTCGAGTTAAAATGGAAATTGATGATAATATTCGCTCAGGAAAAATTGTGACTGAAGTGGATAATATTTCTTATGCATATGAGAATAGAAAATTAGTTGAAAACTTTTCTACTTTAATTTTACGTGGCGATCGCATTGGTTTAATCGGTCCTAATGGCGTAGGGAAGTCAACCTTATTAAAGTTAATACTAGGGGAATTACAAGCGGATAGAGGTGTCGTTCACACAGGCACAAAACTGCAAATTGCGTGGTTTGATCAATTACGTTCACAACTGGATTTAGAACAATCGGTACTGGAAAATATCGGACAAGGTAAAGAATTTGTCACTATTAACGGTCAACAGCGTCATGTGTATAGCTATTTACAAGACTTTTTATTTAATGCCGATCGCGCCAGAGTACAGGTGAAAGCCTTGTCGGGTGGAGAGCGTAATCGTTTATTACTTGCTCGGTTATTTACCCAACCGGCAAATTTATTAGTCCTAGATGAACCAACCAATGACTTAGATAGTGATACTCTGGAACTATTAGAATCTTTATTAATTGATTATAAAGGAACACTTATCTTAGTGAGTCATGATCGTGCCTTTTTAAATAATGTTGTCACCAGCACCTTAGTTTTTGAACCCAAGGATAATTTTGCTGACATTGATAGTAAAGTTGAGCCAGCATACCAAATTAATCAATATGTCGGTGGTTATGATGACTGGATAGCGCATAAGAAATCCATAGCAGCTGAAAAAGAAAAGCAGCAAAAAAAAGTGACTAAAGAAGCACCCAAAAAAAACAAACAAACAAAAAAGCTGAGTTTTAACGAAAACAGAGAACTTGAAAACCTTCCAGCAGAAATTCAAAGGCTTGAGAAAGAGCTGGCTGATTTACAAGCTCAAATTAGTAGCTCAGGATTTTATCAACAGGAGCAAGAGGTTTTTACTCAAGTATTAGCCCAAAATGAAGACACTGAAGTAAAACTTGAACAATGTTTTGAGCGTTGGGAAGAATTGGAACAAAAGGCAAGTGGCTAACTAATTAAGCAAAAACAAATCGTGTATTTGGTTGCAATCTAGCTTTAGCTACTATATTATTTGCCGCTTAATACGGAGAGGTGGCCGAGTGGTCGAAGGCGCACGCCTGGAAAGTGTGTAAGCGGTAACGCTTCGGGGGTTCGAATCCCCCCCTCTTCGCCATCATACGCGCGGTATTTTTAATAAAATCAACAGTTTGAAATTTTCCACTTCATAAAATCGTGCCTCCTCATGTATAAAAAAGACACTTGGGATATTAAATTTATACTGAAAACATCATGTATAACTCTCAGAATTTTTTTCTATTCCTCAGGTTAAAACTTAGTAAATCTACCCTCAATAACTTTTCCTTAGAGTCCTATTGTACTGATAATTCATTTTCCTACATCTAAAAGAAAAGCAGGCCGCTCTAAAAAAGGTGATGAAGTTATTAAAGGTATTCATAAGTTCTAACACCTAATTTTTTAGCTGTTTGACTAATTGTCA
>CAYMMQ010000106.1:5313-8441 GCA_964391585.1 uncultured Ectothiorhodospiraceae bacterium | reverse complement strand
CCACCAAAGCTTGGATCATTTCAGGATAAGAAAATAACTCTTTATAACCAGTATCGTGGTAATTGGCTTGGTTTTTTGAATGTTTCTTATCCACAACGCACCTCAAAGGTAATATTTGAAGTTGTTATCTTATCATGGCTTCTGATTTTGAATAAGAAAAAAGGGGCAAGAATAATATTGAACTATATATTTTTATTACCTTATATACTATGAAATAAATCAATATGATACTTGCCTCTGTTCCTTACTGTTCTCGTTTTCTTTACTAATTATTTAGTTTCACCAATAGCTAGCCAATTACTGGCATAATAAACGCCACCATGGTATCGACTTGGATCAACAAATGTTTCAATCACTCAATATTAGCCATTTTTAGAAAACAACCAACCTTGCTGATATTCAATACCTAAAATAACGTATTTGATTAAATCTTGCTGGCTCACTAACATTTGCATCGATTTCATTGCTGAAATATCACCACAAAATAAAATTTCATCACCCAAATTAATTTTATCTTCTAAAGAAGGAAGTAGTTTATAACCTTTACTGGATAAACGTGGTTGATAGGAATTAACAGATACGGCACTTTTATATTTAATCATCAATGGCAAACAACTATTCAATTTGTCTCGATGATTGATACTTCGCATTAAATCAATTATTTTTAATGGGTGTTTTTCCACAAAAACACGTACTTTATTATCCATGCTTTTTGCAATATTCATCGACCAGGTTGCAGCTATTTGTGATTCAAACAAACCAATTAATTGACTAATTAATTGGTTTAGCCACTCTTTATTTTGGCGGTTCACTAAACTTAAAAATTCTGCTAATAACGGGGTTTTTACAATTGCCATAATTTCTCTGGCAACAATCAATGCTGGTTGCATCACCAAATCCACATGAGCTGCTGCAAAAACTTTTGTGTTTTCCTCGTAATTTTGTCTTGCAACAGTAAATAGTTTTTGACCTCGTTTTATTTGTTTTGCGGTAATCACAATCGATAAATTATTAGAATCATTATCTGTCCCTGCCACTAATCCATCAGCATTAGTGATGCCGGCATCCTTTAAAGTTACCGCTTCAGTTCCTTCTCCAATAATACTATTTTTTGGAGCATGAGTATATTTTGGCTCTGCTTCAATAATCATCGTTTGCAATCCTTCATACTGTAAATGCCGAGACAAAGCTTTACCAAAACGACCGTAACCACAGAGAAGCCATTTTCCTTTAGGAATATTAGGAGGCTCGTCAAATAAACTATGATAAGGATTAGTAAACCAATCATAGACTAAATAGGCCATAGGCGAACGAATTGCCAGAGCTAAACGCTTAGCAAACATTTCAAATGGATTAATAATATAGTCCGTATCAAATGATGCCATATTTACCATCACCTTATTGGTATCTGCTCTGGAAATAACAACCACAGATTTATTGAGTAATTTAGAGGTAATTGCAATTTTCAAATTGACTTCATTAACATGCGTTAAAGCTAATACCCCCAAGCATCTAGGATGTTCCAAACCAGCCAATACCAGATTTTCGGGGGATGTAGCATCTGCACAAATCGCTGGCACATCAATATTTTGCTCTGCTATCGCCAAGGTATCAATACGTGATTGATCATTATCGATTACTACACTTTGAATCCCAATATTCGATAAAGCATTGGTTAATAAGGAACCTGTATCGCCATAACCACAGATGAGATAAAAAGGTGTTTGGATTTTTTTAACTTTACGAGAAAAAGAGGACTCGGTTAACACTCGCTGAAAAGCGGGATCTTTAAGAGTTTTTAATAAGCTACCAATACTATAAATCCATGAAATAACGGATAAATAAATGCCAAATATTGCCCATAATCGTTGTGCATCGGTAAAGGCATAAGGTATTTCACCAAAGCCAATCGTTGTTGCCATAAAGCTAACAAAATAAAAGGCATGAAAAAAACTCAAACTCCAAGGATTTCCCTGATCATCAACTCCTGGAATAATAGTAAAACCTAAAATTAAAATAGCATAAACACTGATCAGCAAAATCAACGGATAGCGTAATCGCTGTAGGATAATAAAAATAGGACTAGACATGAGTTGACTAATACAGGGGGAATTATTTGTTTAACTTAACGGCGCAAACTAACCGTATCAGCCATTAATAATAACACTGAAACAATATTAGCTAGTAATGCACCACCCGATAAAGAAACAATGGTACTCATCAGACTTGGCGTCATACCAGATGCAAGCATATGATCAGCTACCCCCCAAATAATTGCTGCAGCAATTAAATGTAAATCCGCAACTAAGCTTGAAGCAAGTAAGACCGAACCAATTTGACTACGATCACCCAACTTTATAATAGTTGCAATTAAGCTGATGACAATAGCAACGAATAGCTCATAAACATTATGGTGGTTAGGCTCATCTATCTCGCCAAGAAAAAAACCAAAATTGATGGTTAAGGCTAAAACGATAAAAAAAGCAAAAACAATTTTTTCAAAATTCATAAATATACCTTATTTTATGTCATCACTAAAATTTTCTCGAGTATATCTCTTTAACTATAATTTTTCCATTTCAACAAAGTATATTCACAATATTAGTAATTTTTTTTTCTTCAAAAGAAATGCTTTAAGCGGTACAATGCACTTACTGTGCGAGATGCTTGGAAATGATTGCTCGTATAAACGCTTTTTTCATTTTCTAATTAACTGGAAATCTGATATGCCCTGCTTAACAATTTCATTAAATATTTCATTAACTGAAGAACAACAACAGCTATTAAGTAAAAACTTATCAAATGTGGTTGCAACTATACTTTCTAAGCCAGAGTCTTATGTGATGGTGATTGTTCAACCCGAGCAAGTGATTTCCATGGCAGGCAATCATCAACCTGCCGCTTATCTGCAATTAAAAAGTTTAGGCTTAAATGAACAACAAACCTCTTTGTACGCTGAGCAACTTTATAAAGTGCTAGAGCAACACTTAAACATTAATCAACAGCGGATTTATATTGAATTTCATAATGGTCAACGCCACTTATGGGCATGGAACGGCTCTACTTTCGGATAACAACTCTTTTTTAATAGACAACTCTTTTTTTAACAGACAACTACTATGCGTACA
>CAYMMQ010000106.1:0-5213 GCA_964391585.1 uncultured Ectothiorhodospiraceae bacterium | reverse complement strand
ACAACTCTTTTTTAATAGACAACTCTTTTTTTAACAGACAACTACTATGCGTACAACAAACTTATTATTAGCGACACTTAAAGAATCTCCTGCAGAAGCTGAAGTGATCAGTCATCAATTAATGCTTAGGGCTGGGCTCATTCGCAAATTAACCTCTGGACTTTACATCTGGCTGCCGCTTGGCTTACGAGTATTACGCAAAGTTGAGAATATTGTTAGAGAAGAGATGAATAATATTGCAGCTCAAGAATTATTAATGCCTGTAGTACAACCTGCAGAATTATGGCACGAATCAGAACGTTGGCAAAAATACGGTCCCGAGTTATTACGCATTAAGGATAGACACAAGCGTGAGTTTTGTTTGGGCCCAACCCATGAGGAAGTCATCACCGACTTAGTGCGTAACAATATCCAAAGCTATAAACAATTACCAGCAACCTTTTATCAAATTCAAACCAAGTTTCGTGATGAAATCAGACCCAGGTTTGGCGTGATGCGATCTCGTGAATTCATTATGAAAGATGCTTATTCTTTTCATATTAGTGAAGAATCCTTAGATCTTAGCTATCAGCAAATGTACCAAGCCTATAGCAATATCTTTAGTCGCTTAGGTTTAACATTTAGGGCGGTACAAGCGGATACTGGCTCGATTGGTGGTAATGCTTCTCACGAATTTCATGTATTAGCCGACTCAGGTGAGGATGATATCGCTTTTAGTGATCAATCTGATTATGCTGCTAATATTGAACTGGCACAAGCTGTTGCGGTTGTTGATGAAAGCACAAACGATATTGAACCAGAAACAGAAAAATCGATTGTTAGCACCCCAGATCAACACAGTATTGCTGAAGTCAGTGAGTTTTTAAAACTAACAACTCAGCAATGTATTAAAACGCTTGTCGTAAAAGCCAGTGAAAAATGTGAAGCAGATGTTGTTGCCTTAGCACTGCGAGGCGATCATGAACTTAATGAACTTAAAGCCGAAAAGTTAAGTTTAGTTGCCAGCCCCTTAACTATGGCAACTGATGAGGAAATTATGCAAGCAATTGCTTGTAATAAAGGCTCTATTGGTCCTATTGAACTAAGCATTCCTTTAATCGTTGATCACTCAGCAGCCTTATGCAAAAACTTTGCTTGTGGTGCCAATGTTGATGGGCAACATTATATTAATGCTAATTGGTCTAGTGATCTGGATAATATGCAAATTGAAGATATTCGTAATATCCAAAATGGCGATCCATCCCCTGATGGCAAAGGTTTTGTCGAAATCAAAAAAGGCATTGAAGTGGGACATATTTTTCAATTAGGCAAAACCTATAGTGAAAAATTAAAAGCGAGTGTCTTAAACGAGCAAGGTAAAAATGAAATCATGTCTATGGGTTGTTATGGTATTGGAATTACCCGAGTGGTTGCCGCTGCCATTGAACAACATCACGATAAAAATGGTATTATCTGGCCTTTAGCGATGGCCCCTTTTAAAATTGTGATCATCCCAATGAATATGCATAAGTCAGAACGGGTTAAAACCTTTGCAGAAGATATTTATCAACAATTATCAGTAGCTGGTATTGAAGTATTATTTGATGATAGAAAAGAACGTGCCGGCATTATGTTTGCTGATATGGAGTTAATTGGAATTCCCTATCGTCTAATCATTGGCGATAGAGGTTTAGATGAAAACAAACTGGAATTAAAATCTCGCTATAATAGCGATGTTATTAATATTGCAGCTGATAATGTAATGGCCACACTACTCCCTTTTTTAAAAAATTAAATCGTTAAGATAAATTTTAATGCAATGCGAGTTTTTATTGTTTGCTTATTATTAAGTTCATTTTTAAGTTCACCTACTTTCGCCGAGACTAATAATAGTAAGCAGACCATCGATCCACAACTAAAATCGGTATTGATCGAAGCGATTCAAGATGCCGATGATTTTGAAGATCGCTTTGATGCAGAAGTTTGGCTAGTTGATATGTCAACGCGTTTACACAGGTGGTTAAAAGATGATCAAGAACGCTTATTGCTGCTCAAACATGTTCATTTAGAAGCGAGTCGAGCCAAAATTTCGCCTGAATTAGTATTGGCGGTAATTCAAGTTGAAAGCAATTTTGATAAATTTGCTATTTCACGCTCTGGTGCAAGAGGCCTGATGCAAATTATGCCCTTTTGGTTAAAAGAGCTTAATCGACCTGATGATAACTTATTTGAAATTCCAACTAATCTACGTTTTGGTTGTACAATTTTAAAATATTATTTGGATATGGAAAAAGGCAATAAAACTCGTGCCTTGGCAAGATACAATGGCAGCTTAGGACGTTTTATCTATCCCAATAAAGTTTTTAAAGCTTTAGATAATACCTGGAGAGTTAATTGATCTTATTATTTAACAAACCGTTTAATGTGTTATCACAGTTTACCGATAAAGAGGCTTTACCCGATCGAGATACCTTATCTTCGTATATCCAACAACCCGGTTTTTACCCTGCCGGGCGACTGGATAAAGATAGCGAAGGTTTACTGCTTCTTACTAATAACGGCAAACTACAACATAAAATTGCCCATCCTGATCATAAACAAGAGAAAGGTTATTGGGTACAAGTTGATGGCGAGATTAATGAGCAAGCTATCAAACAGCTAGTTGCAGGCGTTAAATTAAAAGATGGACTGACCAAACCTGCTCGAGTCCGTAAAATAAACAGCCCAGATATTTGGCAACGCGATCCTCCTATCAGAGTAAGAAAAGAAATTCCCACTTCTTGGATAAAAATCTATATCAAAGAAGGTAAAAATCGTCAAGTCAGACGAATGACAGCAGCGGTGGGATTTCCTACTTTACGCTTGATCCGTTTTGCCATCGGGCAGTGGCAACTAGATGATTTAGCGCTTGGACAAACAAAGCTATATCGATAAACATTGACCCAAATAAGGTGCTTTTAGGGGAGTGATGAGGATTTTATTTAAACAGCAAATCTCCCCTAGCCCCTCTTTACTAAAGAGTGGAAACTGTTTCGAGCAATATTTTTATTAAGAACTAACCTTTGAATAATGGCAAGCAATTTATGATTAGCAAAAAACTCAAAGTCATTCTCGGCTTATCGGGTGGTGTTGACTCCTCCGTAGTTGCTTATTTATTGAAGCAACAAGGCGTTGATGTTGAAGCCGTGTTTATGAAAAACTGGAATAAAGATGATGCCGATGGTGTTTGTCCTGCGGCAGAAGATTTTGAAGATGCGCAATCGGTAGCTGCTGAGCTACGAATTCCTTTTCATCCTGTTAATTTTTCTAAGCAATATTGGGATAAGGTTTTTATTAACTTTTTAAGCGAATATAAAGCAGGGCGAACCCCCAATCCTGATATTTTGTGTAATAAAGAGATCAAGTTTGCCGTATTTCTAGATTATGCCCTGTCTTTAAATAAAGAGAATGTCTGTGATAAGCAGATTAAAATAGCCACTGGTCATTATGCACGGATTAAAGAAAAAGATGGTGAATACTTCTTACTCAAAGGCAAAGATAATAGTAAAGATCAAAGTTACTTTCTGTATACCTTAGGGCAAAAGCAATTATCTCAAGCATTATTCCCCTTAGGTGAATTGCATAAAACTGAGGTACGTAAAATTGCTGAAGAAAACGATTTGGCGGTGTATGATAAAAAAGACTCCACTGGAATTTGTTTTATTGGTGAACGTGACTTTACCGAGTTTTTATCCCGCTTTTTAAAAAGTGAGCCCGGTGAGATGATAAGCGCTGATGGCGAGGTGCTCGGACAACATATCGGTCTTATACACTATACATTAGGACAACGCAAAGGCTTAGGCATAGGTGGTCGTAATAGCAAGAACGCCTCTGGAGAACCTTGGTTTGTCGCCGAAAAAGACTTAAAAAATAATCAGCTGGTCGTAGTACAAGGCAAACAACACCCTCTGCTTTATAACCAAGGGTTAACAGCCAATCAGCTACATTGGGTCAGTGGCAAAGCGCCCACCCTACCCCTTTTGTGTCAAGCTAAAACCCGTTATCGTCAAGCTGATCAACACTGTGAAATCACCCATATTGATGAGCAAGGCTACTACCATGTTCGTTTTATTAAAAAACAATTTGCGATCACCCCCGGGCAGTCAGTGGTTTTTTACCAGCAAGATATTTGTCTAGGTGGTGGGATCATCAATGAAAAATTTGCTTGATAACATCGAACTCTGGTCTAAAGAGCTTGGTTTTCAACAAGTAGGTATTAGCAATATCCAGTTAACAGAGGCAGAAAAACATTTAACAAACTGGTTAGCACAACAGCATCATGGGCAGATGCATTATATGCAACAACATGGTAGCAAACGCACTCACCCAGAAGAGCTAGTAGAAGAGACCATAAGCATAATCTCTTTGCGTATGGATTATTTTCCAGAAACCATGCCACAAGCTTTACAACAATTAAATGATAACAGTAAGGCCTATATTGCACGTTATGCCTTAGGACGTGATTATCACAAATTGATGCGCAAACGTCTGCAAAAATTAGCCAATAAAATTCAGCTAGAAATTAACGATTTTCAATCCCGTGTGTTTGTCGATAGCGCCCCAGTGATGGAAAAAGCCATTGCTGAAAAAGCCGGAGTGGGTTGGATAGGCAAACATACCAATTTAATTAACAGTCAAGCGGGTTCTTGGTTTTTCCTTGGGGAAATTTACACTAACCTTCCACTTGCTAAAAACGATGCTACAAAAGTAGAAAATCACTGTGGGACTTGTCAGCGTTGTATGGATATCTGCCCAACAAAAGCGATCATTGCCCCTTATCAATTGGATGCCAGAAAATGTATTTCTTATCTAACCATTGAACATAAAGGCAGTATTCCCATTGAGTTTCGCTCTGCAATCGGCAATCGTATTTATGGTTGTGATGACTGTCAACTAGTTTGCCCCTGGAACCGATTTTCTCAACTCAGCCAAGAAGTCGACTTTCAAGCACGACACCAACTGGATCAAGCCAGCTTATTAGAATTGTTTATATACACCGAGCAAGAATTTTTACAACGATTTAGCGGTAGCTCGATCCGGCGAATCGGTTATTCATCATGGCTTAGAAATATTAGTATTGCCTTAGGAAATTCCCTCGCAGTACATGCAAAACAAACCGAAGTTATCAATGCTTTAAAACATAAATTAATTGATGGCGATGATGTGTTAGCAGAACATATTCATTGGGCTTTACA
>CAYMMQ010000105.1:0-8772 GCA_964391585.1 uncultured Ectothiorhodospiraceae bacterium | reverse complement strand
ACAGTAATAATACACTGTGGTTTTTGTCCGTAAATTTTCTGTAACTCTCTTCCCATTAACAAGTTAAACTTTTGATCGGTGCCGCCAAGTTCTACATCTGCTTTTAGAGCAACTGAATCATAGCCCTGGATCAATGGATACAAAAACTCATGAATGGCTATAGGTTGTCCACTTTTATAACGTTTACTAAAATCATCTCGCTCTAACATGCGAGCCACTGTCTGCTTAGCTGCTAAAGAGATAAGTTCCGCAGATGACAAGTTACTCATCCATTCGGAGTTGAACACCACCTGAGTTTTTTGCGGATCCAGTATTTTAAAAACCTGCTCTTTATAGCTTTTTGCATTCTCCACGACCTGTTCTCTAGTCAGTGGTTGTCGAGTAATATTTTTACCGGTTGGATCGCCAATCATGCCGGTAAAATCACCAATCAGAAATAAAATATCATGACCTAAATCTTGAAACTGTTTAAGTTTATTGATAAGTACCGTGTGTCCAAGGTGTAAGTCTGGTGCAGTAGGGTCAAAACCTGCTTTTATTTTCAACGGTTTCCCCGCTTTAAGTTTATCAATCAGTTCTTCTTCAACTAAAATTTCTTCACTTCCTCTTCTTATTAAAGCCAGTGATTGTTCCAGATTTTCCATTACATTTTCCTAAAATTATTTACCAAGCAATTTGCAAAAACCGATCATACCTTAATATTTGGCTATTTATGGTTATTTTTCTAAAATAATTACGTCAGTTGATAGATATTTTATCTTAGCCTTGTATTTTCTTGCTAACCATTCAAATGTTTTTAATGAATAAAAGCAAATATGAGTTTGATCATTCTTATAATGCCATTGTTTAAAAGCCGATTTATCTTTAACTCTTTTAGTCATAATGGCTATTTTGGCACCAGGTTTTAACAACTTGAATAAAAGGTCAATATCTTTTTTTGGTTTACGCAGGTGTTCAAAAACTTCCGTTGCGGTAATAAAATGATACTGTTTTGACAATACCGATAAGTCGCTGGCGTAATATTTATCATAAATTTTCATCTCAAAACCAGCCCGTAAAAACATTAAATGCAAGCTTGGGCCGGGACCAGAACCAAAATCCAGTCCTTGTTCACCTTTATTTAACAGCTTACTTAACGGCTCAAAAACCCGGTTTAAAAATTGTAAATAGCCTAAATCATTTGCATTATTGTTATGTAAGTCGTATTCTTTTTTTTCCTCTTGTTCACTCAAATGATAACATTTTGGCACAAAAACTAAGTCACACTGTAAACAGTGCAAGTAACTTCTACGCTTATCATGTATATAATGTTCTGCATTTTCTGACAAGCACAGTGGACAAAGTTGTTGTGTATCTTTTATCATGAGCAGATGTATTAAATAACCCCATAGGAAACTACGTGACAGAATCTGAATTTAACGACATTATAGATAATATCTTTCTCTCAATTGAAGAGCAACTAGATGAGTTAGAAACTGATATGGATTATGAAATTAATGCTGGGATCCTAACCATTATCATGACCAATAAAAGCCAGCTTATTATCAATCGCCAACGCAGTCATTTTCAATTATGGCTTGCTGCCAAATCAGGAGGTTATCACTTTAATTGTATAAAAGATGAAAAAGGAGGGCAGATTGAGTGGCTTGATACCAAAACAGGCAAAACATTCAATGAAGTTTTCAACCAATGCCTGTTTGAGCAAAGCGGTGAAAAATTTTCTCTCTCGGTATAAGCTTGATTAATAGTATAAACGAGGGAGCAACAATATATCCCCAAAATCATTGCCCCAAATAGCTCAATAAAGAAATATTGACTGCGTTTAGAACTTTATTTATAAAGTACTTCCCTTAAGATTCCAAGCACCTGAAGTATAAAACGCTATTGATTAACAGTTACGTATGTTTTTGCCATATCAATGCCTTCAGAGAGCGTTCTTGAGAAAGCAATCTTTCCTGCTTGTGTACGTATACCAGCACGCCGAAGCTTTAATATCATTCTTGGCTCAAGATTATTGATCACCATGCCAATATTTCGTTCATGCAGGTTTTTCTGAACCGATTCCATCGCAATAATAGCACTCATGTCAAGCATGGTAACTTCTGACATATCCAAAATAACAACTTGAACCTCGGGTCGAATGGCAGAGATAATACTTAATGCTTTTTGTGCCGTACCAAAAAATAAAGGGCCATTAATATCATACAGAACAATAGATTCCGGCAAATTATTGCCTTCGTGATCATGCTCCGTATTATTAGATTGAGTTAACTTGATACTTCTTTTGATAAAAAGCACAGCAGCTAGGCCCATACCAATAGCCACCGCAATAGTCATATCGAATAAAACGGTGAAAGAAAAACATAATAATAAAACAATAACATCATCCTTAGGACCTATAGTTATTGAGCGAAAAAAATGTTTCGCCTCACTCATATTCCATGCAACCATCATTAATAATGCCGCCATCGATGCCATTGGAATGTAGGAAAGAATAGGTGCAAGCAACAAAATACTGACCAAAATGAATACGGCATGAACAATTGAAGCGATCGGTAAAGTCCCTCCAGATTTCACATTGGCCGCAGTTCTAGCAATGGCAGCCGTTGCTGGAATGCCGCCAAACAAGGGGGCAATAATATTTCCAATCCCCTGCCCAATAAGTTCATCATTCGGATTGTGCTTCTCTCCTGACATACCATCGGCAACAACAGCACAAAGTAAGGATTCAAGCGCACCAAGTACCGCAATGGTAATAGCTGCAGGTACAAGTTCTCGAAATAAATCAAAGCTCAAACCAATAGGGGTTCCCTCTGCATTAGGCAGGTTCCATGGCCATTCAAAACGAGGAATAACTGGTGGAATACCTTGCCCAATAACTCCATTAATATCAAAACTAAAACGGCTACCGATAGTAGAAACTGAAAAATCTGACCAAAAATGTGTCAGTATCCACGCTAATATCGTACCAAATAAAAGTGCAATGAGGTGTCCTGGGATCCTAGAACGAAATTTAGGCCATATCAGCAACACCGCTAAAGTTGACACGCCTATTAATAGCTCTTGAGCGTTATACGTCGGCAAAGATTGAATGATGAGGTATAATTTATTTAAATAGTGCCCATCAAATGTATCAATATTAAGTCCAAGAAAGTCCTTGATTTGAAAAGTAGCAATAACCACCCCAATACCAGCTGTAAAACCAACTGTAACAGGATAAGGCACAATTTCAATAAGTCTTCCAAGCTTTGCTACTCCCATTAAAACAAGAATAATACCCGCCATAAGTCCGCTTATGAGCAAACCACCTAGTCCATATTGTTGAACAATAGGTAACAGGACTACGACAAAAGCAGCGGTGGGACCAGAGATATTAACCCTTGAACCTCCCAAAACAGCAATCACAATGCCTCCAATAATGGCGGTATAAAGCCCCTGCTGAGGAGGCACTCCGCTAGCAATAGCTAAAGCCATTGAAAGAGGTAATGCAATAACACCTACCGTCAGTCCTGCTAGAATATTGGCCTGAATTTCTTGTGAAGATGGTTTACTTTGAATTAAATTTTTAAATACTGAAAACATAAATACCCTGATTGTTATGGCTAGCTACTAGCTATAAATGAAATATTACTAAATTTTTACCCAATATGTTGATATAAAGAAGGTGTTAATGGTGAACTAATCATTCTTGACCTTTTAAGTCATCGAAAAAGTTACTTCTAGGGGTCAATCAATTTTTGAAAACCACTACTAGAATATTCCTTAAACTCTGATTTTTCATAAGCTATTAAAAAAACGGCTAAGTGATTTTTTTCGGCAAATGCTAATGATTTTTCTAGCCCCATTACCATTAGTGAAGTTGCAAGTGCATCTGCTCTAGCTGTAGTCGCTTGATTATTATTGGGAATGATTACTGTTACCGATGCGATTGGATTATTAACTGGCTCGCCAGTTATAGGATCAATGGTATGGGAATATTTTTTTCCTGCATATTTAAAAAAGTTTCGATAATCCCCTGATGTGGCAATGGAAAATCCCGATTGTGGCATGGAGATAATTTTTTGTGCCTGACGTTGCTGTTGATATTTGCTCGTAGCGGGTGTTTCTATGGCAATTCGCCAAGGAGTATCAGTATCTTTCAAACCTTTGCTTCTCAACTCTCCACCAATTTCAACCAGATAGTTTTTGATCTCTAAATTGTCTAAATACCATGCTAATCGATCAACGCCATACCCCTTCGCTATTGCAGATAAATCCAACGACAACGCCGATTCTTTCAACACTTTTTGCTGCTTATCATCAAGCTTTAGAGCTGAGTAATGTACTTGCTTACGTAACTCTTCCATCTGCTGTTTGTTAGGAGGAGCAGTTTTGTCTCCTGCAGGCCCAAACCCCCATAAATTCACTAGAGGTGCTACAGTAATATCAAAAGCACCTTGAGATAATTTACTGATTTCTTGAGCAAGAGATAACACCGAAAATAAAGGTTTAGAAACAGAAATCCATTGCTGAGTCGTATATTGATTCACCTTATTTAACTCTGAATCAGCAATCCAATTAGACATTTTTTGGTTGATTTTTACTAACTGTTGTTCTATTTGCTCAAAAAGTTGCTTCTGTGATGTATTCATCGGCAAATGGCTAACTTGCACACTATATGAAGTGCCCATTGTTTTACCTTTTAAAATAACAGGCTTATGAGCTTGCGTGGATGTTTGAGAAAAAAATAAAAGCAGTAAACAAATAACTCCAACCAAGCTAGCTAACAATATTTTTGTGCGTTTTTCCAATTTATCGACTCATTGCTATATTAGGGTTCGTTATATTAATCTAACACCAAAAACAAACCGGTATCACCACGCAAAATATTAATAGCCATACGTTGAAATTTTCTTTTTATTAGTTTCTTAACATCATTGATTGAGTTAGTAGCAATACGATTAATTGAAATAATTCTATCTCCTACTTTTAACCCTGTCTCCCAAGCTGGTGAGCCTTGTTTAATTTCGCTAACTTCAAGCCCTTGTGATTTAGTATTTTGAGAAAGATAAGCACCTTCAAGACTGGCGTGTAAATCTTTCGCATTAAATTCATTACTGGATAATAATACTTCGTTATCTCCAGACACGGTTGCCTTAATCAGCATTTCTTGTGTACCTCTAACCACCAGCAAAGTCACCTGCTCACTTGGACGCATCAGGCCAATAAAGTTACGTAAGTCAGCCGCATCATTAATCTCTTTATTATTAGCTTTAATAACAATGTCGCCATTTTTTAACCCGGCCTTTGCAGCAGAAGATTTGTCAATTACCTGAGCGATAATCGCTCCTGATTTATATGAAATATTCAGCGCTGATGCTAAATCAGGGGTCAAATCTTGAATATGTACCCCTAAAACACCACGCGACACTTGCCCATGCTGAAGCAGTTGCGCTTTGATGCTATTGACCATATTAATAGGAATGGCAAAACCTATACCAACATTACCCCCACTTTTAGACAAGATCGCAGTGTTTATACCAATTAATTCACCTTGCAAATTGACCAATGCGCCACCAGAGTTGCCAGGATTTATTGAAGCATCCGTTTGAATAAAATCTTCATACCCTTCAATGCCTAAATTATTACGCCCCAAAGCACTAACAATGCCTGATGTTACCGTCTGTCCTATACCAAAAGGATTTCCTATGGCAACCACAAAATCACCAACGCGAATTTTGTCTGAATTTGCCATTGGAATAGCTGTTAAGTTTTTTGCGGGAATTTTTAATAATGCAACATCCGTCTTTTCATCCGTACCAATTAATTCAGCCGTATATTGATGCCCGTTTTTTAAAGTAACCTTGATATTGTTAGCATTTTCTATCACATGATTATTGGTTAATACATAACCTGACTTGGCATTAATAATAACCCCTGAACCTAAGCTGCTTTTTTCCTGACTAGGATTTCGTCTTTGTTGAGGCAAACCAAAGAACCGGTTAAACAAAGGATCATTAAAGAATTGTTGACTAAAGCCATTACGAGCTTTAACCGTAGCAGTGGTTGAAATATTAACCACGCTATCAGTGATTTTATCAAGCATTGGGGCTAAGGACGGCAGCTCTTTGCCTTGAGAATCATGAGTAGGCAATGAAGCTTGTAAGTTAAAACTTAAAGTAATAAGAAAAAATGTTATCCAAAATTTCATCGATGAAACTCTCCTTTTATAAAAGTATCTTATACACATTAGCTTAGTTAGATACACATTAGCTTAGTTAGACCATCATTTAGTTAAAATGTTCCCTAGGTCTATAAGAAGATAGGTTTTTTAGCTGCAAATAAGCTTTTTCCATCTCTTTTGTCATATTAGGATCTACTTTAATCATTAAGGTAACATATTGATCCCCAATTGGGTTACTTCCTAGTCCCCGTCCTTTTAGGCGCATTTTTTTGCCACTTTGTGAATTAGCTGGAAGTTTGAGATCAACATTACCTCCTAATGTGGGTACAGATATTGACGCACCTAATGCCGCCTCCCAAACCGTAATCGGCAAGTTCAAAAAAACATCATTAGCTTCTATGCTAAATAAAGCATGTTTCTCATAGTTAATTTTTAATAAAATATCACTGCCATTTTTGCCTTGTTTATTCAGGCGTATTTTTTTTCCATCCTCAATACCTTTAGGGATCTTAACTTTTATCCGTTTGGGGTCTTTCTCACCCGGCAAGGTCAATACAAAGGTTTTTTCAGAACCCAAGAAAACATCTTCTAGCTTAACGCTAATATCTAGGGTTTGTACATTTGTACTAGATCTAGACTGAGCCGACTTAGTGTGCCTATTTTTATTTGCTTGCCCAGTAGGGCCAGAGGCATTGTTATTAAACATTCGTTCAAAAATGTCACTGAAACTACCTTGCCCAAAACCGGCAAAATCATTTTCTCCCGCTTGCGAGCGATACTGCCCCGATGTGCCGGCTCCTGGTCTAAAGCCACCTGCTTGCCATTTATTGCCATCAGGATCGCCAAACATGTCGTAATTACGTCGTTTTTCCTTATTTTTAAGTACCTCGTAGGCTTCATTTACCTCCTTAAAACGCATTTCGGCATTTTTGAGTTTACTAACGTCTGGATGATATTTACGAGCTAGTTTACGATATTGCTTTTTAATTTCTTCATCGCTTGCTTCTCGTGATACCTCAAGTACTTTATAATAATCTGTTGGCATTTATACTATCTGCATAAAAAGTGAATCATGCCTTTTTAATGGGGATTTGTTGCTGTTTTTCAAGATTAAGGTATGATCTTCTTTTTCTTTATAATTTAGCTGGTAGTTAATATGGATCAAGACATGGAACAAAATCAAAACGACCTCAATCAGACTGAACAAGAATTTTTAATCAAACGACAATTTTTTTATGCCATCACGCGGATCACTGCATGGAGTATTATTTGTTCATCCTTATTAGCTTGGGGAACATTATTTTTGCTTCGCCCTACTTTGGTAAGTCCAAGTCAAATCTTAAACTTATTAAAAGCAAAACAAATAGAGCCTTTACAACTAGCTGAAATAGCAGTAACTGGAGCGACCGCAATATCCGTTATTTTTGTTTTACTTATTTTTATCGCCACCATGTTATTTTCATCGGCAAAAAAAGAAAAGATGTACTTAGAAATTATCGAAAAATTAAAAGGATAACACTCACATGGAAGCTAAAGTTAAGTGGTTAGATGGTATTGGTTTTGAAAGCACAACAGGTAGTGGCCACACGATTGTTATGGATGGCTCTGCTGAGTTTGGAGGTAAAGATCGTGGAGCTAGACCAATGGAAATGTTATTGCTTGGTTTAGGTGGTTGCGCTTCTATTGATGTGATTTTAATTTTACAAAAAGCCAAACAAGACGTGATTGACTGTATAGCTGAGATTAAAGCAGAACGCTCTGATAGTATCCCTAAAGTATTTACGAATATACATATGCATTTTAAAGTAATTGGCAATGATATTTCCGAAAAACGTGTACAAAGAGCAATAGCATTATCCGCTGAAAAATATTGCTCGGCATCATTTATGTTGGCAAAAACTGCAACAATCACTCATAGTTTTGAAGTATTAACTCCGACAAATAATGCTTAAACATGAGTTATAAAGTTAAAGAGATATTTTATAGCTTACAAGGTGAAGGGGCTAGAGTTGGTCGTCCTGCAGTATTTTGTCGCTTCACTGGGTGTAATGTTTGGAGTGGCAGAGAACAAGATAAAGCCAGCTCCGCTTGTCCATTTTGTGATACTGACTTTAATGGCACCGATGGTATCAATGGTGGAATATTTGATGATATAGATACTTTGGTAACTAGTATTTGTCATATTTGGAAAAATAAACAACTAAGCACGTCTGTTCATGAACAGCCTTATGTGATTTTTACTGGAGGAGAACCTTTATTACAACTCGATGAGAAATTGGTTAGTGCATTACAACAGCAAAACTTTGAAGTGGCGATTGAAACCAATGGTTCCATTAAACCACCTGAGAATGTCGATTGGGTTTGTGTCAGCCCCAAACCTGGCGTTGAACTCAAAGCTTTAACGGGAAATGAATTAAAATTACTCTACCCTTTAGCGCAGTTGTCTCCAGAAAAGCTTTTACAACAAAAGTTAAATTTTGAACATTACTACCTACAAGCCATTGATGATGAAAATGTAGCAACTAACCAACAAGCCTGCTTACAATACTGCCTATCACATCCACAATGGTATTATGGATTTCAACTACATAAGTCACTAAATATTAACT
>CAYMMQ010000104.1:6487-8870 GCA_964391585.1 uncultured Ectothiorhodospiraceae bacterium | reverse complement strand
TGAAACTAAATTTATCTTGTTCTGAAACTCACTATCAATATTTGATAAGGTTAATTCTAAAATATAGTAGCAGCAATGTCATAAATTAATGAAATAAGCTACAATATAGGTCAATTCTTTCAAAGAAGCGTTGTTTATTGATATTACACTACTGGAAACAGATCCAATTCCATTTTTATTTTAACGCCTTGACAACTTAGCGTGTCAGGAGAACTAACTTTAGGATTGCTTACGATTCTATCTTGTTAAATTAAATTAGTTGGAAGGCATTTAGCGAAAAGAAATACGAGTCTAAATGGAGGGCAGAATGCTAAAGTATTGACTTACCTATGAGATGAAGAAGTTGCGATAATGCCTTTCATCAAGGTAATAAATCCCTGAAAATCTTCTGTGCTAAGAAAATAATGATAAATTGTTCTGTTTGAATGAATGTTTTTCATCAGGCTTTTATCAGCAAAGAGACCGAAAATTCTTGGAACATATTCACCATCAAGGTTATAACGTTGTTCAATATGAGGGTATTCATCAACATTCACTCTGATCATCGTTAATTGTGATGATAATTCAATTACTTGTGGTGATTTGAAAAAGTATTGATATGCATGGCACGTTGAACACCAGTTTGCATATAAAATAAGCATCATCGGTTTGCCACTTATTTGAGATTGTTGTATTCCTTGTTCATAGTTATACCAATTAATTTTTTCTTTGTTCCAGTCAGGAGCTTGACTGGGTGAAAATATCTCAGCATGAGATACTTCAAAACTTAATAAAAGCAGCATAAAAAGGGTAATAAATTTTTGGCTTAGTCTATTATTTTGCCAACAGATCATAATGGGGTGATACTTTTATACAGTGAAAATGATGATTGCTTTGCATCATGTAAAGCCTTTTTTAATAAAGTACGACCTCTTTCAGAAATATCATCAGTGGCCAATTTAGACGTATAAAAAAGCGCATAAAAATAGTCCGGCTCTACAATAACCTCTACTTGTAGCGATAAGTTATCTTCGGTTAATAGTTGTTGATAGCTTATAGTTCGTGAATCATTGGGAGCAATGCGGGTATCATATAGTTCCTGAGATAAATCTAAAGTAACACCACGAGCAATTATTGCTTCTTGCTCTGTTCCTATTATCAACTGGCCTAATGCATTAACAAGCTTGGCTCGAACAATAACTCTTGGAGTAACATAGGTAGGAAAGTAGTGGCCTACTCCAGTATTGGCAATAATAATAGATGCATTAATGCTGTCACCTTTAGTTAAAGACTTATTTGCAATAACAATAGAAATATCCACGCCTTTTTTGACCATCTCTAAATTATGAATGCCTTGCCATAGATGCTTTCTGTTGGGCATATGACAACTTTGACATTGCACTCCACTTTTAGCATATTGACTCTCTTTCCACTCGTTATAGGTATTTTCAACTAATTTACCATTAAGTGAATAATCATTAGCTGAAAATTGATGACAGCTACGACAAAATCCCGATTTAGAAAAAGCTGTTTGAGCTGTAAACCCATTATGAGCGGGTTTCCGTTTAGCCGAATGAGTAGTGGATGATTTCACTGGACCAAAGATCTGATGCTGTCTGACATGACAAGCGACACAGACCAAACCTTGCTGTTGCAAGCTGGGGTTAAATTGCTTGTTACTTTGCCAAACCTCACGATCATCAATCGTTATCAGTTGTTTATCTTGTTGCTCTGTTAACGGCGAGTGACAACTCCAGCAGATTTTAGTCGTATCTGGATCGCTATTCACCATATCAACAAGCTGTCCAAAAACACCCGGCCCCATTGCCTTACAATGCAAAGAGGTTTGCCAATCTTTTAGTTGTTTTGGATGACAGGTACCACAACTTTGAGGCGACAGTGATTTTTCTAGCTCTGAGAATGTACTGGGTGCTTTACCCTGAAGAGGAATTATTTCTGTCCAATGTCGCTTTAGAAATTTTTCTTCTACGGGGCTTAATAGTGGTTCAGCAAACACCAAGCTTGAGAGTAAAAGGCTGTTAATAAGAAAGAGGCATCTAAAGATCATTGGAATAATATTTACGTTAAAATATTTTTGATGAATTGACTTGCTAAAAACGTTCTTGTTTTGAACTGAAAGTTCAAAAGTTCATCCATATGTTGAGGGAATGGGATTTAAAAATATTGGCAATTTATCTCGGAAAACACCAAGCTATTGCCTAGCCTCAGAAGAATGTACTAAACAAATCCAGAAAAAATCTCATTTAGGTATATAAGAGGCTAGAGATATAGTTAATACCTTTCCCGTATTAAGGGTAATTAAGAGATGATTGTTTCATCGCACAGGGATTAGCATGTTTCATCGCACAAGGATTAGCATGTTTCATCGCACAAGGATTAGCAT
>CAYMMQ010000104.1:0-6387 GCA_964391585.1 uncultured Ectothiorhodospiraceae bacterium | reverse complement strand
GCACAAGGATTAGCATGTTTCATTGCACAAGGATTAGCGTGTTTCATCGCACAAGGATTAGCGTGTTTTATCGCACAAGGATTAGACATTTGATTAGCACGATATTTAACTTGTTTTACATCAACGACATAAGCAGTAAGAGCCGCTAATTTACGACCTTCCCATGCAAGAGGTTTACCTTGAAGAGGGACAATAGTACAAAACTGGACAAACTCATCTGCCGACACTGAGCTAATGTTTGCTTTGTTAACCGCCATAGCAACTTTATGAGGGTAAGGCTTGGCAAAACTGGCACTAAAACCTGCATTTCCTGTATGACAAGTAGAACAAGTCATTCCATTCGTGCCTAAATTTTTATCCTCGAATAACTGCTTGCCTTCTTTTACCAGAATTGCTCGTGATGCGGCGGAAAAAAGTTGAGTACCATGGGGGCGAGTCACTAACTTTGGATCAACTTGAGCCTTTTTGTTACAAGGATTAGCATGTTTCATCGCACAGGGGTTAGCGTGATTCATGGAGCAAGGGTTAGCGTGTTTCATTGCACAGGGGTTAGCATTTGCCACCCCATATAACGCAAATAATAAAAATGCCGTGATTAGGACATTAAATTTTTTTTTCATTGTTTTCTCCATATAGAGCATTAAATTAATTATAAAATATATACTCTTCACTATCTCTTATTTGGATAGTAAAAATAATGAGATCTCCTAGCTGATTAACCCTTACGTAGATTAAAAAACCAGTTTTTCTTGGTCTGTTAACACCCGTTTATTGGAATAACTAGTCCTAAATAACAAAGGGTACTTTAATAATGCAATTATTACAACAAACTTTACAACAAATAATCATTTTTAATACCAGTTTTTGAAGATAATGAGAATATCTGGCAATAAAATCTTTACTTTTAGACTAAATAGTCCTATATTTAAATCATGAAACTTGGAAGACCTCTTGAATTTGACCCTGAGATAGCTATTGATACTGCCATGCAGTTATTTTGGCGTAAAGGATATGAAGCGACATCGCTACAAGAGCTCATTACTTCAATGAAGTTATCTAAAAGTAGCTTTTATCAGACATTTGAAAGTAAACACCAACTTTTCCTTCGATGTATTGAACACTACCAAAAAATGCTATCCAGCATGATGGAGTCACACTTGGCGAGTGATACTCCTAAAAAAATGAATATTTCTAGCTTATTTTATAATAAAGCGAATGAAACCAGTGGTCTTAATGCTAGACGAGGTTGTCTGACAATGAATACTGCCAGTGAATTTGCTCAATCGGATCCTGAAGTTTCAGCGATTATAAGTCAAAGCATTGAATGCTTCGTAGACGTCTTCGAAATTGCTATCAAACAAGCCCAGCAACAAGGTGATATCTCGATGGATAAAGATCCTCGTTCGATAGCCGCTTATTTAGTCAGTAGCATGAGTGGCCTAAATACGATGATCAAGTCTGGTGCAGATAGAGAGAGTATAAAAAGAATAGCCGCGATTATTTTATCAGTACTAGATTAATATTTATTAGCCTGATGTTTAATTATTAAGGAGTCAACACCGTGAATTATGAATTACACACCATAAATTCAGGACCTGAAGCGATTACCTTAGAGCTAGAGTCCGCTCAAAAGACCATGAGTAATTATTACAATCATCTTGCTCATACCCCTTTGGATGAGATGTTTCAACATCAACGATGGGATAAATAAAATCGTATTGTTATTAAGGAGAAAAATATGTGTAGTACACCAAGAAGTTCGGGTTCAGCAAGAAAAGTACATGCTCCAATGACCAAGGAACATATCCACTCACAATCTCAGCTGATGCGCAGGGCATCAGAAATGTATGATCGAAAACAAGAAGAGAAAGCAAAGAGGCAGGCAGAAAATGCGCTACTCAAACATGAAATCAGCGAAGAACCCTTGTTGATACAGACGAACGAAGACATTCAAACGCCTTTAGCCGAAAATAACATCGCAGCCGATGAACATTTTTTTGCTGATCGATTCAAACGAATGGTTGATTGTGTTAAAGATAAAATGCCCCCTATTGTTACCACATAAGCAGAAATTGCTACATAAAAAAGATTAATAATGCCTGAATAAATGCATGACCTCAAAAAAAATATTTTCTAAAATCCTTTTATTAAGCATGGTGGTTCTATTGACCATGCTTTTTATTCAATATGACATAGCTTCTTTTCTCACCTTAGATTCGATTAAAACAAATCAATCCATGATGAACGACTATTATCATGCTAAGCCAATATTGACCATCAGTATATATTTTATGACTTATGTTTTAGTGGCTGCTTTATCGCTTCCGGGTGCTGCCATAATGACTATTATGGCGGGAGTTTTATTTGGTAATATAATAGGAATTATGCTTGCTTCTTTTGCGGCAACGATAGGTGCAACCCTGGCATTTTTAATTTCTCGGTTTTTATTACGCCATTGGATCCAGGAAAAATTTTCTAGCCAACTAAATTCCATCAACAAAGGCATTGAACAAGAAGGGGCCTTTTACCTATTTACTTTACGATTAGTCCCTCTGTTCCCCTTCTTTATGATTAACCTCATCATGGGCTTAACTCCCATGAAAACATTAACTTTTTTTCTGGTTAGCCAAATAGGAATGTTGGCGGGTACGGCAGTTTATGTTAATGCAGGCACTCAAATTAGCCAACTTGACTCACTCAAGGGTATTCTTTCGCCCTCGTTAATTTTATCCTTTACCTTGTTAGGATTGTTGCCTTTTTTCTCTAAAAAAATCATTGCTATCATTAAGGACAAAAAAATGTATCGTCAGTTTAAAAAACCAGCAAAATATGACCATAATATTATCGTTATTGGAGCTGGATCAGGTGGTTTGGTCAGCGCCTATATCGCTGCTGCAGTTAAAGCACAGGTCACTCTAATTGAAAAACATAAAATGGGTGGAGATTGTCTTAATACCGGTTGTGTTCCATCCAAAGCATTAATCAAATCTGCAAACTTATTACATCAAATCAAGCACTCTTCAAATCTTGGCATTAAATCAGCGCATGCTGAGTTTGATTTTAAAGATATTATGCAACGAGTGCATCAGGTGATAAAAGATATTGAACCTCATGATTCTGTAGAGCGATATAGCAAACTCGGTGTTAATGTTATTCAAGGTGAAGCCAAAATAACGTCACCCTTCACCGTTGAAGTTAATGGTGAAACGCTCACCACTAAAAATATTATTATTGCCACAGGTGCGAGACCATTTGTACCGGCCATGCCAGGCTTGGATCAAATTGATTACCTCACATCAGATAATCTTTGGCAACTCAGCGAACAACCTAAACGATTAATTGTTTTGGGAGGTGGGCCAATAGGTTGTGAGTTAGCACAAGCCTTTGCTCGATTAGGAACTCAGGTGGTACAAGTTCAACGTGGTCATCGAATAATGCCCCGAGAGGATGAAGAGTTTTCCGAACGTGTAATGGCGTCATTGAGAAGTGATGGTGTTGATATACGATGTCAGCATGCGGCTAAAGAAATTATTGTGGAAGGGGATAAAAAATATCTTTTATGTGAAACATCTATTAATGGTGAAAAAGCAGATAATATACGTATCGAATTTGATCAACTTCTTATTGCATTGGGACGTAGTGCTAATATCAGTAACTTTGGTTTGGAACAACTACAAATCCCCCTGCGTAAAAACAATACCATAGAAACCAATGCGTTTTTACAAACGAACTACCCAAATATTTATGCAGTTGGTGATGTGACCGGGCCTTACCAGTTTACTCATACAGCGGCGCATCAAGCTTGGTATGCTGCAGTGAATGCACTATTTGGCAGTATTAAAAAATTTAAGGTGGATTATTCAGTTATCCCTTGGGCAACTTTTACCGATCCTGAAATAGCGCGAGTTGGATTAAATGAACAAGATGCTCAGGCACAAAATATCCCTTATGAAGTGACAAGGTATGGCTTTGATGATTTGGATCGCTCTATCGCTGATGGCTCAGCAAATGGAATAATTAAAGTATTAACCGTTCCAGGCAAAGATAAAATACTGGGGGTGACGATAGCAGGGGAACATGCGGGGGATTTGATTGTTGAGTTTGTAACAGCCATGCGTTATAAGTTGGGATTGAACAAAATTTTAGGAACCATCCATATTTATCCCACACTGGGAGAAGGCAATAAATATGTTGCCGGCAATTGGAAAAAAAATCATCAACCCCAAAAATTATTATCTTGGGTTGAAAAATTTCATCAGTGGATGCGATAAATATAATGCAAAAACACAAAAATAAACAAAAAATTCTCTTTCTCTGTACGGGTAATTCATGCCGCAGTCAAATGGCCGAGGGTTGGGTAAAAAAGCTGAAAGGAGATGTTTACGATGTCTATTCTGCAGGCATTGAATCACATGGACTCAACCCCTACGCAGTTAAAGTCATGGCTGAAGCGGGTGTTGATATATCGATGCAGAAATCTCAGGTGATTGGTGCATTCGATGATGTTAATATTGATATAATGGTTACTGTTTGTAATCACGCGCATCAAACGTGCCATCATATTAGCGGCAAACATAAAATTGTTCATGTCGGTTTTGACGATCCTCCTAGTCTAACTAAAGACTATAGCAACGAAGACGATATCCTTGAAGTTTACCGTAAGGTGAGAGATCAAATCAGGGACTTTGCTGAGGGACTTCCTCATTCTTTACCTGCTTAATGTGTTTTCGTTAATAATACTGTCTATGTGATTTTAAATTTAGCAAAAAAGGAGTAGGTATTAATGAATACCCCGTCTACTTTTTATAATATATTACTGAGTAAAAACCAAAAATGTTAAAGATGCTTATGTTTGTCAATAATCGTTGTAACATAAAGACTTCTGAGTCCTATATTCGTATGCTTATAGCGACAGTATTATTGCTTTATGCGGTGATAGATTCAGCCATTCTTTTTGGAATTATTAGTATCATTGTTTATATGACTGCTTTTATAAAATTTTGCCCTATACATTATATTTTAAAAATTAATAAAAGGCTTGGCATTAATAATTACTACCTTTCTCTTCTTCCGAAATATAGAACCTCTCCAGTATTTATTTTTGACAACGAAGGTAAGGTTATTTTTCAAAATAAAGCTGGTGAGAAAGTGCTGGCAAACGTTCAATCTATTATTGATCTCGATGTTGATAATTACAAAACAATTATAGAAGACAATCAAACAAAAATTTCCATGTTTGAATACAATGATAAATTCTATCAAATTGAGCTCAAAGGGATAAAGGATGAAGGGTTTTTATTAGCCTATTTTACGGATGTAACGGAAGTCGTTGAGTTAAATGATGCTATTGAAGAAACTCAAAGAGAAGTTATATATGCGATGGGTGAAATAGGTGAAACGCGCTCTAAGGAGACAGGAAACCATGTAAAGCGTGTCGCACTATACTCTAAAGAACTCGCTCTTTTATATGGACTCTCGCATAAAGAGGCCAACTTATTGCAAATGGCAAGCCCTATGCACGACATCGGTAAAGTCGGAATTCCTGATAGTATATTGAATGCACCAAGAAAATTGGACGCTGACGAGTGGTTAATTATGCAAACACATGCACAACTAGGTTTTGACATGCTTAAAAGCTCAAATAAAGCCATACTGAAAGCGGCAGCAACAGTGGCATATGAGCATCATGAAAAATGGGACGGTTCAGGTTATCCAAGAGCCATCTCAGCTGAAAAGATTCATATTTATGGACGAATTACTGCTGTTGCAGATGTATTTGACGCATTGGGCAGTGATCGTGTTTATAAAAAAGCTTGGCCTCTTGATGATATTTTAGAGCTTTTTAATAAAGAGAGTGGTAAACATTTTGATCCCAAATTAATCAAGTTGTTTATGGATAACTTAGATAACTTTTTACAGATTAGAGATAAATATATTGATTAAAATGGATCATTTAATCACATATTGTGAGATTGCGTTGTCTGCAAATGTAATAGCTAGAGCGTTAAAAGTTTCACTTGTTGTTGGAACCGCTCTCAACCTTATTAATCAAGGAGAGTCACTTATTGCTGTAGACTTTGCAAACCTGCATTTTGTCAAGCTTGGTCTTACTTATCTGGTGCCTTATGGCGTAACAACCTATACATCAACGGCGATTAAAGTTGAATTTCAGATAGGTACAAAAGCTATTCTCAGTGCTGACTTAACATGTAAAAAATGTGGATGTGAAATTCATGTGAGTGAAAATGAAGTCATACCAGAATGTCAGATGTGCGGAGTCAGCACTCACTGGCGACTAAAATAAGGAATATATATGTTATTTAGAGTCAAACTTAAAGATGATGAAGTTATAGTTAAAGGTGCAGTAATTGATGCATTTGAAAAAAA
>CAYMMQ010000103.1:0-8870 GCA_964391585.1 uncultured Ectothiorhodospiraceae bacterium | reverse complement strand
ACCAATGACCTTACCACTTGCCATCTTAATTATTGTTATTCTGTTGATTTATGATGCTTTTTTTCTAAAATTATTACTAAACAAAAAACAACGCACTATTTTTGTCATTTATGTCGAGGATGGTGAAATCACCTCAACTGAAGGAGAAATTCCTGACGATTTTTTACTACAAAGCAAAAAATTATGCCAATTGCATCACCCTGGAATGTTAAAAATTTCAGCCAAGAAATATCACAAAAGTTCTAAACTAGAGTTTTCTGGTGTGTTAACGGATGAACTTCAACAGCAACTTGAATCCAATTATAAGCTAATGCATGCTGAGTAAAATTTTAGTATAATCAGCCAATCTAAATTCAACCACAAAAATTTATTATGACAACTACTAAAAAAAATCTTATTCGAATTGCAACTCGCAAAAGTCCATTGGCCTTGTGGCAGGCATATTTTGTCCGTGATCAATTATTGGCCATACATAATGATATTGAGGTGGAATTATTAACCATGTCTACTCGAGGAGATAAACTTCTTGATACTCCATTAGCAAAAATTGGTGGCAAGGGGCTGTTTTTAAAAGAATTAGAGCATAGTTTATTAACAAATGAAGCAGATATTGCGGTACACTCAATGAAAGATGTTCCTGTTGAATTTCCAGATGGTTTAAAGTTGTCGGTGATCTGCGAAAGAGAAAACCCCACCGATGCTTTTGTTTCCAACCATTATGAACAACTTAAAGATTTACCACAAGGTGCAGTTATTGGTACTTGTAGTTTAAGAAGGCAAGCCCAAATCAAATCACTTAGACCTGATATAAAGATTAAGGATTTGCGTGGTAATGTTAATACTCGCTTAAAAAAATTAGATGATGGTGAGTTTGATGCCATTATCTTAGCAAGTGCTGGATTAATTCGTTTGGAAATGCAAGATAGGATTAAGCAGTACATTGATATTAATATAAGTTTACCTGCCCTTGGCCAAGGCGCCGTTGGCATAGAGTGTCGCGCTGGAGATGAAAAAATTGAACAATACCTAACACCTTTAGCCCACCAAGATACCGAAATCTGTTTGACGGCAGAACGCGCCTTAAATAAGCGTTTAGAAGGAGGGTGTCAGGTACCTATCGGTGGTTTCGCTCATTTGGATGGTCAAACCATTCATTTGCAAGCATTAGTTGCCTCAATAGATGGAAAAAAAGTGATCCGCTCAAAAATGCAAGCGAATATTAATGATGCGGAAGACTTAGGAGTAAACGTTGCTGAAGAACTATTAAGCCAAGGTGCAGATATAATTCTGAACGAAGTTTATGCCAACAATAACTAATGTTGTTATCGCTGTGAATTGAGATTGGAAAACGGTCTCTTGAATACTTTAAAAAAGTGTCACAAAAAAACCTGGCAGTTTTATCAGGCAAAAAATAACCGTCATATCACGGTATTAAATACACGCCCTAAAGAACAAGCAGAAAGCTTAAGTCAGCAACTACAATCAGATGGTTTTAATGTGCTGGAACTTGCCAGCATACAAATTGAGCCTTTGTTAAAAAAAAGAGAGAACAAACCCAAATTGTTGATTGATAGTGATATTGTTATTTTTATTAGTAGCAATGCTGTTATCCATTTTGATTTACATTATCTGCTAAGTACCAATTGCCAAGTCGCAGTGATAGGAAAAGCAACCGCACAAACTTATCAACAAATTTACTTGCAAAAAGCTGATATAATACCCATTAAAAGTTTTGACAGTGAAGGTTTGTTAGCACATCCTCAAATGCAAGCAATCAAAGGAAAAAAAATTTTGATTGTAAGAGGAAAAGGTGGGCGAGAACATTTAGCCATTCAACTTCAACAAAGAAATGCTAAAGTATGCTATTTAGAGGTTTATCAACGCTGCAAACCTAAAATATTGACTGATGAAGTGAATAAAATTTTTGAGCAACACCCAGTTGATTTTATCCTGGTTTTTAGCAGTGAAAGTTTAACGAACCTATTAGGGATGGTAGAAAAAAAGATACAACAACGGCTAAAGTCACTACCTTTATTATTGATTCACCCTAAAATTGCGGAAAAAGCGGTTAATTTAGGTTTTATTGCTAAAACGCATATTCTCAAAGCCAGTGATAGCAAAAGCATAAGTCTCTACCTACAAAATTTAATGATGCCAATTGAAGAAGGAAAATAACGTGTTTAAATCCAAAAAAAATGTCAACAAGGAAAACGAAACAAACACTGACAATAACAAAAACAACAATGACAAGGACAACGACGTTATTGAAGTGGAAGCTACTGTCTCAGAAGAACCTTCAGCAGAAGAGAATATAACTGATGAAGCAAAGGCTAAACCTTCAGCATTTAAAACCTTTTTACTGTTTAGCACATTTTTTCTTGCATCTTTAACTGCCTTGGGCGGTTATTATGTTTATTTAGAACTTGAACAACTGAAACAGGTACCGAGCCAATCAGCAGTTACTATGCCTGATATTCAGCCAATGCACCAACAAGTACAACAATCAATAAGTGAGCAAGCTGAAAAATTAAAGCAATTATCTGAGCGGCAAGCAGGTATAAGCACATTTAAAGAGCAAGTAACAGCACAAATTAATGAGCAACAGCAAAGCTTAACAAGTATTAATGAGCAATTAGCTCAATATCAAACTGCTTTAGACGAAGTTAAGAAAACGACTATTGCTACTGAAGTCGTTAGCGAAGATGCAGCTGAAGAAACAAATCAACCAGCGATTGATCAACAAAAGCTTGAGCAAGAAATAAAACAACAACTAGTAACTTTCCAAGGTAAAATTGAGCAATGGTCACAAAATGAAATAACTAATCTGCAAAAGTTAATTAGCGAACAATCAAAAGCAACATTAACTGATGTGCAAAATGCATTAAGTGAAAAAACTCAAACGGATTTAGCTGATTTGCAAAAAACGATTGAAGGAAAAATTCAATCTTTATCCAGCTTATTACAAACATCTTCAACTGAACTACTCAGCCAATCTGAGTCTCAAGTCAAACAACTGCAACAACAAACGGATAATGCTTTTAAACAAATTACGAGCACTATCGGTGAATTACAACAAAAAACCACACAACTAGAAGAAAAAGCCAATGAAGTTGTGCCCACACCAACGCCAACACCTAAAGAAAAACTTGAACTACCTGACTTAACTGCATTAAAGCTCTATGAAGCCAAATCATTGAGTCAAAGTATTTTAGATAGTTTAGCTTATAGTTCAAACACCGATAAAATTGCAAGTGCATTAGAACAACTTAAAAAGAAACTTATTCCCAATGAACAATTTAAAGAATTACATAAATACCTCAATGAAGCACAAGCAAAGTTATCACCCGTGTCAGCAACTAAACCATTACAAACACTAACGAACATCATCCAAAACATTGATACATTAGAAGTGCGTGGTTCACAATTATCTTCCGCGACTAAAGAAGCTGCTGAAAATCCTCCAGCTCAAGCAGAAACAGCTGGCGATGAGCTCAACTCAGCAAAAGATAAATTTATAAATGAAATTAAATCATTATTAGTTTTTCGCCACAAAGATGGGAAGTTAGATCAGTTAATTGCACCTGAGCAGGTTTTTATTATTAAGCAAAAATTATTATTAAAACTAGAAATTGCTCGTTTAGCCCTGGTCGAAAAAAATCAAAGCTTATACCAAAATGTTTTGAACGAATCTTTGGATATTATGACTCAATACTTTAATACCTCATCCAAGCAAGTGATTAATACACAGCAAGAAATTACATCTTTGTTAAAGCATCCGTTCAGTTTAAATAGTCATGAAACTCAAACAAATATTGAAAAAGTCACTCAACTTTTATCTGAGTTAATTGCAAAAAAGGTACAAAACAATGATTAGAATATTTATTCTTGCTCTACTTGTTCTGCTATCAACAGTTTATATCACCTTATTTGCTAAAGCTGATCCTGGTTATGCCTTATTAAGTCGTGGGGACTGGTCTGTTGAAATGACCTTGGTGTTACTGGTGCTCGGTTTAATCGCCAGCATGATGCTTATCTTTATTTTAATTTACCTTTTATATAAAGTTTTAGGCATTCCTGAAAAAGTTATCCGCTGGAATAGCGATAGAAAACATAAACGCGCCAATAAAAATGCCAATGCAGGCATGATCCAACTCGCCGAAGGCAACTGGAAAGATGCCGAGCGCTTTTTAGGAAAAGATGTTAATGCCAGTGATACACCTTTATTAAACTTTATTGCTGCGGCTAAGGCTGCCCAAGAACAAGGTAAGTTAAGCCAACGAGATAATTATTTATTATTGGCTTTTAAACATTACCCTCAAGCCAAGCTGGCAATCTGTATTTCACAAGCAGAACTTGAAATTGCTGCAAAACAATATGAACAAGCTTTATTAACCTTAAAACACATTCAAGAGCAAGCTCCCTATCATGGGCAAGTGCTAAAAATGTTAGTTGACTTGTATAACAAAATGTCAAAGTGGGATGAAATAAAAGAGCTACTTCCCGTCTTAAAGCAAAGACGTATTTACCCGCCTGAAGAGTTTGCCCAATTAGAAATAAATACTTTCCAACAGATCCTTAAAGACTGTGTTAATGAGGAAAATCAAGATATCGGTTTGCAAAAATTAAACAATTGCTGGTCTAGTCTTAGTAAGCAATTAACTAAAGATTTAGAGATGCGTTGTTTATATTGTCAATTGTTAATCGAGCTGGAGCAATATCATGCTGCTAACAATATTATTCGTGAAACCGTAAAAAAACAATGGTCGGATGAAATGGTGCAATTATTTGGTTTAGTTCAAGAGGACAACCCTCTTGAACAACTGAAATTTGCAGAAAGCTTATTAAAAAAACAAGCAAAGAATCCTGTATTATTGTTTTCACTAGGACAAATAAGTCTGATGAATCAATTGTGGGGTAAAGCAAAAGATTATATCCGTGAAAGTATTGACATCAAGCCTGATGCTGAAAAATGGTATGTATTAGGGCATTTATATGAAATACGCCTTAATGATACGACCAATGCAACTGCTTGTTATCGAGAAGGTTTGCAACTTTGCCAGCCAGAGAGAAAATCAGCTTTAAATATTTCTGATAAAATCGCGCTAGAAAATATCGACTTGAAAAGCGAAAGTAATCAGCAAGAAATTCAAACCAACCCTTAAGTAAAAAAAATGACAAAAATAAAGATTGGTATTGTCACTATCTCCGATCGCGCCAGTGCAGGTATCTATGAGGATTTATCAGGACAAGCCATTATAGCTACCATGAATGATTACCTAACATCTCCTTGGGACAGTGTTTATCACATTATTCCTGATGAGCTGGCAAGCATTGAAAAAACCTTAATTGAGCTCAGTGAAGACTCAAGTGAAAATTATTGTTGTCTGATTGTTACCACGGGAGGAACTGGCCCAGCTGTTAGAGATATTACTCCAGAAGCAACTGAAAATGTCTGTCAAAAAATGATGCCTGGTTTTGGTGAATTAATGAGGCAAGTAAGCCTTAAGTACGTTCCCACTGCAATTTTATCTCGGCAAACCGCAGGGATTAGAAATAAGTCACTGATTGTCAACTTACCCGGAAAACCTAAATCAATTAGAGAATGTTTAGATGCGGTGTTTCCTGCCATTCCCTATTGTATTGATTTAATTGAAGGCCCTTTTCTTGAATGTAATGAGCAACAAATTAAAATTTTCAGACCTAAAAACGCTTAAAACATGAATACCCAGGAAACATACAAAGACAGTATTAGTCTTAAATTTAGTCAATCATTAAATAAGAGTATCACCATCATTCTATTGGTGTTTAGTGTGCCTTTTATCTCTTACCAGGTTTATGACTACCTTGAAAGTTCCAAATCTCGTTTAGCTGAAATTGCCGCCTTAGCCAAAACTAGCCTACCGTATTCCATGTGGAATATGGACAACTCTGCCATGGAAGAAGTGGTCAAAACATTAACCCTAGGAAAAGATTTAGTGTATGTTGCTTTAATTATGGAAGGTGACTTAATTAGCGAACATCATAGCGACAAAAAAACAAACAAAAAATTTCAAGATTATCAAGATTCTTTTTTTTATTTAAGTGTGGCTGAAAAGATCAGTTATGAAAAAAAAGAAATTGGCGAAGTACAAATCGTGATATCACAACGTGGTTTGTTTTCTCAATTTTTATTAAATACAGCTGTTTTATACCTTTTTGCCATCATTTTAATTCGTTTAATCCGTTCACGGTCAGATAAAATCAGTCGCAAGTTTGTCTTTGAACCCTTGATTTTTTTAGAGCAAAAAGCAACTCAAATTGCTTCTGGTGATTTAGAAACTAAACTAGAAATAAAATCCTTAGATGAAATTGGTAGTTTGTCGGCCTCTTTAGATAAAATGCGCTTATCTATTATTACCTTGTTTGAAGATTTAAAAAAAATTAATCTGCAACTTGAAGAGCATAACCTTAATTTGGAACAGAAAGTTACTGAAAGAACCCTAGAATTACAAGAAAATAATAAAAAACTCGATATTGCCTTGAAAAAACAAGAGATATTAAATGAAAATATTTTGGATAGTATCCAATACGCAAAATTAATTCAAAATTCAATTTTGCCTTCTATTGATACCATTAAGGAAAATCTACCAGATTCTTGCTGTTATTGGCATCCAAAAGACATTGTTGGTGGTGATATTTACTTTTTTGAAAAAATTGACGATAAGTTGGTTTTTGCAATTATTGACTGCACCGGGCACGGCGTTCCGGGAGCATTTATGACTATGATTGCAGCAACTAGCATTAAAACCATTATTTCATCTAAACAACTCAACTCTCCTGGTAAAATTCTCAGCCAATTAAATTCCCTTGTTAAAAAATCACTCCGCCAAGATGAGAAAAACAGTCAATCCGATGATGGTTTAGATATGGGAATTTGTATTATTGATAAAAAAAGTAATACCTTGCACTTTTCAGGAGCCAAAACGGCCTTGTTCTATACTGAAAATGATGAAGTACTAATAATTAAAGGCGATAAAGAAAGCATCGGTTATAAAGGCGAAACGATGTCATATATTTTTACTGATCACAGAGTCCATTATCACGAGAATACCCATTTTTATTTAACAACGGATGGAATGCTGGATCAAAAAGGTGGTGAAAAAGGATTGCCATTTGGGAAAAGACGCTTTTTCAAAACACTAATGGAAGTTCAACATCTACCGCTGGAACAACAAAAAACAGAAATTTTTAACTATTTTGATGCTTATGCCGATGGCTTTGATCATCAAGATGATATTACTTTTATTGGATTTAGACCTGCAAAATGAAAATAAACCACTGCTATATTTATAACAGCCAAAAAAAACAATTCTCTTATCTTTATTTAGCCAAAAAAGATGACTTCTCTGAATTGCCAGAGCAATTACTTTCTTTATTAGGAAAGCTCACATTTACCCTTGCTATTGATCTAAATGATGTTATAAGTGGCAAAAAAAAACTGGTTCAAGCCGATGTTAATAAAGTGATAGAAGATTTAAATACTAAAGGTTATTACCTACAGCACTGTGATAATGTCGCTATTGATAAAGATATTACAGCAAAAAATAGTAAACTTAAATTAGGCCATTAAAAAGAATACAGGATAAATCGGTAATGACGCAACAACATAATCACGGCTTACTCAATATTGAAGATGCAAACAAGCAAATCGCACTATTACTCACCCCTATTGCTGAAACAGTTGAGGTTGAACTTAAAAATGCTCTGGGAAAAATTCTTGCTCAAACTCTAGTTGCTTCCTTTCCTACCCCGCCTTACGACAATTCGGCAATGGATGGTTATGCCTTTCATCATGCCTCTATAGAAAATGGTAAAACAGAGTTAAAGTTGATTGGACAAGCGATGGCTGGTCATCCTTTTGCACAAGCAGTTAAACTCGGTGAAGCGGTACGTATTATGACCGGAGCAAAAATTCCCAAAGGTGTTGATACCGTAGTAATGCAAGAAAAAACCGAGTTATTAAACAATGAACAGGTGAGAATTTTACATCATGCCAAAGTTGGGGAAAATGTTCGTTATTTGGGAGAAGATTTGTCCCCAGGTGATACCCTATTAGATCAAGGTAAAAAGCTTAGCGCCGTTGATTTGGCTTTTATCGCCAGTCAAGGTATTGCTAAAGTATTCGTAAAACGTCAATTACGAGTAGCTTTTTTTTCCACCGGTGATGAGTTAAAAGAACTTGGGGAGTCTTTGGATAATGGACAAATTTATGATGCCAATCGATATGCTATTTATGGTTTATTAAGCGATCTTGGTTGTGAATTGATTGATATGGGAATTATCCCTGATGATCGAGAGCAAATAAAAGCAGCGTTTTATCAAGCAGCAGAAAAAGCTGATGTAATTATTACCTCAGGTGGTGTTTCGGTTGGTGATGCCGATTATGTCAAAGAAATTCTAGAAGAAATTGGTAATATTAATTTCTGGAAAGTTGCCATGAAACCAGGAAAACCTCTAGCTTGTGGTTTTATTAATCAAAGCTTATTTTTCGGGCTACCTGGAAACCCGGTCGCTGTGATTGCCACCTTTTATCAAATTGTTAAACCGGCCTTATTACATTTGATGGGTGAAAAAAGCGAAAAAAGCTTAAGCTATTTTGCTATTAGCAAAGATAAGATCAAAAAAAGAGCTGGGCGCACTGAGTTTCAACGTGGCATATTAAGCAATAATAAGCATGGTGAACTCGAAGTCAGCTTAGCAGGAGGACAAGGCTCACACCTGCTCGGCTCTATGAGTAAAGCTAATTCTTTTATTGTTTTAGCCAATGAAAGTAGCACTGTTGAGCCAGGAAGCTTGGTTGAAGTACAGCCATTTTATGCCTTAGTTAAATA
>CAYMMQ010000102.1:0-8901 GCA_964391585.1 uncultured Ectothiorhodospiraceae bacterium | reverse complement strand
ACAGGTTTAGTATTTGTAGAGCGATAAGACAAAATTCCGGTTGCCTGGGCTAAAGCTTCAATAATCAGGACTCCAGGAAAAACCGGTTTGCTTGGAAAATGACCAGTAAACTGAGGTTCATTAAAGGAAATGTTTTTTATCGCCGTCAGTGACTTATTACATTGATAATGAGTTACTCTATCGACTAATAAAAAAGGGAAACGATGAGGTAAATGCTCAAGGATCCCTTGTATATCCATCGAACCTTCAGTATCTTGTTGGGTATTTTCGTTATTTTCCATTTCGTTCATAGTGTTACTAAAAATTAGTTAGGCTTAAATCTTGACTTTAATTCAGTTAAAATTTTAGCAGTGATATCAATACGCTTACTTGCATGAATAACACCATCGCCAATAATCAAGTCATATTTATCTCTATCTGCAACTTTTTTAATTGCTTCCATGACTACTTTTTGAATTTCAATTAACTCTTCATTTTGACGAATTGAAATATCTTCATCCAATGCTTTTTTATCACGAGCAAAATCACGACGTAAGCTATTGATTTCTCTTTCCAAACTATCTACTGCATCTTTAGTCATTAAGGCTTGATCTTTATCTAGCTTAATAATATTATCTTTTATCTTTTTTTGCATTTGTTGAATAGCATTAGTTCTTTTAGAAAACTCACTACGCAATTTGCTTTCTGCAGCACCAACTTGAGGAGCCCCTTCTAATAAGGTTTTTTGGTTTACAAAAGCAATTTTTAGTTCTGCAAAACTCGCCCCACTAAACAATAATAAACTTAACACGACATAAAATAATAAATTTCTCAAAATTAAACTCCTTTAAAATTAAAATTGTTGTCCAAAAGTAAACTGAAAAAACTGCTTTTCATCACTACTTTTAGCATTTAAAGCTTTACCTAAACTGAATTGTAACAAACCAAATGGACTTAACCAAGAAGTTGCTATACCTGCACTATATCGCAAATCCTTTGCATCAAACTTTCCTACATCACCAAAGACATTCCCCGCATCCATAAACGCGCTAATACGCCATCCATTTGAATCTTTGATAAATGGGACAGGAAAGATTAGTTCTGCATTTGCCGTCGTTAAAAAGCTACCACCGATGGCTTTATTAGTTTTAATATCACGCTCACCTAAGGTATTATCTCTAAATCCTCGTACACTACCAATACCACCCGAATAATAATTTTCAAATGGTGGATAAAAATCACCAGAATATACGCCACCTTTAGCAACTTTTCCAGATAACATCAATGTCAAGCTTTTTGATACTGGAAAATATTGCACTTGTTTATAGGATAACTTGTAATACTTGTATTTACTTCCTGGCACAGCCAAATCAGCAGAAACTCTCATCAATGTTCCTCTATCAGGAAATATCGCTCTATTACGACTATCATGTGCCCATGAACCATTAATTTTAAAGGTAAAATAATTATCACCACCTTCAGTTGTGATGAAGTCAATAATATCTTGACTGGTATACAAAGTATCACTTGGCAAACTCACCCGCAGCCTTTCAACATCAAGACCAATACCATAGCTATTAAATTCATTCACTGGAATGGAAAACCTTATCCCAACCGCATCTCTAGTGGTGTTATATTGCGATAAGTTTGCTTGATTCTGGTCGGTTCTTTTATGTGTCATATACCAAGTTCTACCGATACCATCATCAGTAAAATAAGGATCTGTCATCGAAAAGTGATACATAGTGTTAACTTGACTATTATCAAGCCCCACACTATAGGTATTTCCAGTACCTAAAAAATTCTTTTGTGAAATACTAAAATTAAAAATAACCCCTTCAGTTTGTGAATAACCCACACCCGCATTAATACTTCCAGTGGATTGCTCTTCAACAGTATATTCTACATCGACTAGATCACTACTGCCCAATACAGGCTTGCTTTCAACTTTAACTGATTTAAAAAAACCCAAACGGTCTAAACGCTCTTTACTGCGCTGAATATTTTTGCTCGATAACCAAGCACTCTCTTGTTGACGTAGTTCACGACGTAATACATGATCCGCGGTGATAGTATTACCAAAAATATTGATCCTTCTGACATAGGTTCTTTTGCCTGGATCAACAAAAAAGTTAAGCTTAACTTTTTTAGTTTTATTATCGATATTGGGAATGGGTTTAACATTAGCAAAGGCATAACCTTCGTCACCTAATGCTTCCATAATCGCTTGGTTTGTTTTTGCCACATTAAGTCGTGAAAAAACATCGCCTTGTTTCACCAGAAATAAACTACGTAACTTTTCTTCAGCAACAATTAAATCACCCGATAATTTAATATCATCAACATAAAATTGCTCACCTTCGCTAACATTTATGGTGACATAAACATCATTGCGATCTGGGGTAATAGAAACTTGGGTTGAATCAATTGAAAAGTTAATAAAACCTTTATCCATATAAAAACTTCGGATTTTTTCTAAATCACCTGATAATTTCTCTTTAGAATACTGATCTCTTTTGGTGTACCAAGAAAAAGTGGTTGGTGTAGTAAGCTCCATTTCTTCAAGAATTTCTTTTTCGGAAAACTTCCCGTTGCCAACGATATTGATTTTTTTAATTTTAGAAATTTTTCCTTCTGAAATAGTGATTTTGATGCTAACACGGTTTCGTTCTAGAGGTGTTACCTGAGAATCAATACGAACGGCATAACGTCCTAGTGAGAAATATTGACGTTCCATTTCTGCAACAACATGGATTAGCAATGACTCATTAAACATTTGTCCTTCTGCAAATCCAACTGCTTTCAAAGAACGCTGTAAATCAGCGGTTTCAATTTCTTCATTTCCAACAAAAGTAATACTGGTAATTGCAGGTCGTTCAACAACATAAACAATTAAAACCTGATCCTCTACTTCAAAGCTGACGTTTTTAAAAAAACCTGTTTTATAAAGCTCATGCAAACCTTTAGATGCCGACTCATCCGTTACAGTCTGACCAATTTTAATAGGTAAGTAATTAAACACCGTACCAGCAGAGATCCGCTGAATACCTTCAATACGAATATCTTCAACCTTAAAGCTCTCTATCGCAAAAACATACGATGAAAAAAGGCTCAAACTGGCAAAAACAAATAAATAAAAGCTTCGAATTGTAAAAATCATTGTCTTAAAAAATTTAAATCATCATCTGATACTCAAAGAGTATTTATTAAATTAATTGGGTATTTTACCAGCTAACAACATAAGAAGTATTCCGCTCATTTTATATCAGCAGTCTATTAACGTCATTATACATGGCAATGCTCATTAACATTACTAAAATTATTATTCCTACTTTTAAACAGATTTCTTGCATCTGCTCTGATATTGATTTTCCTCTAACAATTTCAAAGAGATAAAACATCAAGTGCCCCCCATCCAAGATGGGTATTGGTAATAAATTAATCACACCTAAACTTAGACTAACTATCGCCAAAAACCGAAGGAAGTATTCTACTCCTTGTCGATAAGAATGACCAGCAACTTTAGCAATAGTTATAGGACCACTAATATTATCTAAGGATGCTTCCCCCACTAACATCTTACCCAGCATTTTAAGCGTTAATGCCGACATAAACCACGTTTTTTCAACCGACTTCACCAATGCATCAACAACTTGATATTGATTCACTACTAAAAAATCATCGATTGCTTGTTGATCCTTGATAGGACTAATCCCCAAAATACCTACATTTTTTCCGGCACGTTGGGTCGTGGCACTGGTTAATTCAACCGTTTGCTGTTGTCGATCTCGTATTAACGTCACTCGCATTTTTTGCGCTGGCCTAGCCTGTACATATTCTACCAACTCGTACCAATCAGCAATAGATACCTCATCAATGGATAAAATCTGATCATTAACTTTTAATCCTGCTAACTCAGCAGGAGTTTGCGGAAAAACTTTACCAATAATGGCTTGTATTTTTGGGAAATTCAATTCAAAACCAATGTTTTGACTCATTTCCTTAACATCAATATCTTGTGGAACTTTCTTTAGTTGTAAAACTTTTTTATTAAGCAAGTCAGAATAATTTGCTAATTCAAGGGTAACATTTTCTCGGTCAACAAAATATGGAATTAAGGCCTCATGTAGGGCACTCCAAGTCGGTGTAGCTTCTCCATCAACTGAAGCTATAATATCACCTTGTCGAAAACCTGATTGCCATGCAATACTATTTTCATTCATTGGCCCTAACTCAGTCTTATAACCTTGTATGCCAATAAGATACATCAAGAAAAAAGCAAACACAGCAAAAGCAAAATTAATAAAGGGTCCTGCAAAAACTATTGCAAAACGTTTGTAGACACTTTGAACATTAAACGCCCTATCTCGCTCCTCTGCTGCAACCTCACCTTCATTTTCATCGAGCATTTTTACAAATCCGCCCAAAGGGATGGCTGCAATCACATATTCTGTTTTATCTTTTTTTCCTTGAAATCGAAATAATGTTGGACCAAAACCAATGGAGAATTTTAGCACTTTGACATTAAAAAAGCGCGCAACCCAAAAATGGCCGTATTCATGTACAGTAATTAATACCGCAATGGCAAAGATAAAGCTAAGAATAGTAGAGAGCATTTCTAACATGCGAGTAGTTTTTTATTATTTTGAATATAAATGTCCGCTGTTACCCGAGCAATATGATCTCTTTCAAGGACAGCATCTAAGGAAATAAGTTCACCATGAGAAAGCGTTTCTAAGCAATAATCAATCACCTTAGCAATACTTAAAAAAGAAATTTTTCCTTGCAAAAACTGTTGCACCGCAATTTCATTAGCTGCATTTAAGGTTGTCACTGCGCTGCCTCCTACTGCATGGGCTTGATAGGCTAGTTTTAAACAGGGGAATAACATAAAGTCTGGTTTTTCAAAATCCAGGTGTTTAATACTAAATAAATCTAATTGTTTTACCCCAGAATCAATCCGCTTTGGCCACGCTAAAGCATAAGCGATTGGCGTTTTCATATCGGGATTACCTAGTTGGGCAACGACTGAACCATCATGATAAGAAACCATAGAATGAATAATACTTTGTGGATGAATAACCACTTCGATATATTCAGCTGGAATATTAAATAACCAACTGGCCTCAATCACTTCAAGGCCTTTGTTCATCATTGATGCAGAGTCAACCGAGATTTTTGCTCCCATTTTCCAATTGGGATGAGCGCAAGCTTGTGCTGGAGTCACTTGTGTTAATTGCTGCAAAGTGTATTGTCTAAATGGCCCACCTGAAGCGGTTAATAAAAGCTTAACAACCCCATTATCTTTAAATCTGCCGTTATAGTTTTCTGGCAAAGCCTGGAAAATAGCATTATGTTCACTATCAACGGGTAATAATTGAGCATGATATTGTTTCACCGTTTGCATAAAAAGATCGCCAGACATCACCAATGATTCTTTATTTGCCAATAAAATTCTTTTTCCTGCTCTTGCTGCAGCAAGGCTTGAGGATAAACCAGCCCCACCAACAATTGAGGCCATGACATAATCGGTTTGTTGCATACTAGCTATTTCATCAAGATTACTTGCACCACTTAACACCTTGATATGTTGCGTTTTTTCATTTTTAGCAAGTACGTCATATAATTCTTCAGCTGCCTTTTCTTGCACCATCACAACGATTTCAGGCAAAAAGTCTTTACACTGCTGCACCATTCGTTCAACCTGAGAGTAGGCACTTAAGGCAATCACATTAAATTGATCTTTATGTAATGCAAGCACATCTAAGGTACTGACGCCAATTGAACCGGTAGAACCTAAAACAGTGATATTTTTCATACTACTGCCCCAGCAAAAAAGTTAGTAAATAAAAAATAGGCGCTGCCGCCGTTAAACTGTCAATACGATCTAAAATACCTCCATGCCCAGGCAGGATATTACCACTGTCTTTGATCCCCGACTGACGTTTAAACATACTTTCATAAAGGTCGCCCACAATGGAAAATATAACGATAATAGCTACTGTTAGCGTTATTAGAAAAGTAAAGCTAATACTTTGAATTAAAACTTGAGCAATAACTGCAAAGATAGAGCATGTGACAATAATCGCTCCCCAAGCTCCTTCTTTTGTTTTTCCAGGACTCACTTGAACGAGTAGTTTTTTCCTTCCCCATTTTCTTCCTGAAAAATATGCCCCCGTATCAGCACCCCAAACAATCAACATTAAGCTCAAAATCAGTGCTCCACCTTGTAATGTCATCTCAGGCGAAATAACTAAAGCACTTGACTTTAATAACACCAAAGCTAGCCATGAAGGGATTAACACCAAAAAGCCTAAAATAATACGAATGCTTTCGCGCTTAGACCAGAATCCTGCCGATACAGGATAAGTACCCACTTGATAAAAAGCGAATAACCAAAAAATTGAACTTAAGAGCATCACAGCAGATGTTAATACTTCATTATCTAAACACAGCCACAAGCCAATTTGGGCGATAATCATTCCAACAAAAAATATCACTTTGCCTATTTGACTTAAACTGGCAATTTTGCACCATTCAGAAGCTGCAATTAAAAAAATAATCGCTAGTACCGCTGTAAACATAACTAAATCTAAATAGAGTATGCCCGCTATACTGGCAGGAAGTAACAACAATGCGGTTAAAATTCGCGTGAATAACACCTTAATATTTCTCCTGATGTTTCAGCCAGTTATTCATTTTTTTCCAACAATTGATCTCCCGTTCTACCAAATCGACGTTGTCGAGTATTAAAAGAAGCTATCGCTGCTAATAAATCTTCATCTTTAAAATCTGGCCATAATTTATCGGTGAAATAAAATTCGCTATAAGCAAGGTTCCATAACATAAAATTACTGATCCGTTGCTCGCCACCAGTACGAATAAATAAATCCGGTTCGGGTAAGGTAGCTGTTTGTAAATAACTTTCAAAAAGAACCTCATCCATTTCCAGTGAAGTTAAGTGATTTTCTTTTACATTTTGCATCACTTTTTTAACAGCTTGAACAATATCCCAGCGACCACCATAATTGGCAGCAATGGTCAAAGTCAAACCAGTATTATCTTTTGTTTTAGTCGTAGCAAGTTCTATGTGTTGTTGAATAACATCAGGAAATTGGGTGATATCGCCAATAATATTTAATTTAACATTACTTTTGTGTAGCTTTTTAACTTCTTTTTTTAAAGCCCATAAAAAAAGCTCCATTAACAAACCTACTTCTTGCTCAGGCCTGCGCCAATTTTCACTACTAAAGGCAAATAACGTTAAATACTTAACATCATGACTCACACAAGATTTCACCATTTCACGCACAGTTTCTAATCCTGCTTTATGCCCGGAAAACCTTGGTAAATGGCGTTTTTTAGCCCAGCGTCCATTCCCATCCATAATAACAGCAATATGATGCAATGTGTTTTGCCCTTGCAAAGTAGGCTTATCTATTGGTGACATAAAATGGTGACATAAAGAATTATTGGGTTAGAGCAGGAAAAAGATTATCAGAGTGGATTATACCCAACTATCCTCATTAAATATACTGATGACGAGACAATGAAGCTGTAAGTATACTTAATGCGTTCTAAAGATAATTGAAATATTACGAATTAAAATTCGATCATTATTTTTTAACAACTGCTTAGTTTTGACTTTTTTATCATTAATCAAAATGGTTGCTTCTGGTTTAATACTATAAGTTCCTGATAAATCTTTTTTAATAACCGCGGAAATTGCAGGGGTAAAAATCCATCCACCCGTTTTTATATGACAATGTTCATTTCTACCAATAATAATCGGGCGCTCCTTAATGTCATATACGGTCATATTATCAGCAGTAGTTACTTCAATCCTCGCACCCGCAGACTCTTTATCCCCCCCATCAGACTTATATTCAGGTACCAGGTTATTTATTTGCGATGTATTTAACATTACAGTCTCATCACTACTGACCAGGTCATCATAGCTTGAAACTTTTTTATCGGCCTGAATATTTTCCTCTTCAACTGACAATAAGACAAAGCTCAATGTATGTTTAAAAAGACCAATATGATCACCGTGCTTCAAGGTCTTAGCATTCACCTTTTTGCCATTTAATTTTGTTCCATTAGTACTTTCTAAATCTTTTAAAATATAATCATCACCTTTGCGGATAATCACGGCATGATGATTAGAGATACTTTTATTTTCAATCACTATATCATTGGTTGATTTTCGACCAATCGTAAACTCATTTTTATTAATTTCGTATTCTTGTTTGACTTTTCCGTCAAAAATTAATTGTAAAATTGCCACTTTATTTCCCTAAATTTCCCTAAATCCATAAAAAACCCCTAAGTCACCTCTATACAAAGTAAAAAATCATCTACATTTTTATAAATTGATAGGGTATTATAGCACCATGCATAAAACTATCAATTCAGAAAGTCAACATGGGAAATTATATATTGTTGCTACCCCTATTGGAAATCACCTAGATATCTCACAACGAGCCGTTAACATCTTAAAAGAAGTTGACTTTATTTGCGCTGAAGACACCCGACGAAGTGGGCAACTTTTACAAGCTTATGCAGTAAAAACCAAAATGAGAAGTTTTCACGATCATAACGAAGCAAAAATAGCGCCCGAATTAATTCAGCTATTATCAGAAGGAAAAAAAATTGCGCTTATTTCTGATGCTGGCACACCTTTAATAAATGATCCTGGCTTCAACCTGGTTCAACTTGCCAATCAACAGCAAATTCCGGTTATTCCACTTCCCGGCCCATGTGCAGCCATTACAGCTTTATCTGTTGCGGGAATTGCAAGCGATCGTTTTTGCTATGAAGGTTTTTTAACTAGCAAATCAACCGCTCGAAAGAAACAATTACAGCAATATCTACACGAAAAAAGAACCCTCATTTTTTATGAAGCACCTACACGTATCGTGG
>CAYMMQ010000101.1:4169-9065 GCA_964391585.1 uncultured Ectothiorhodospiraceae bacterium | reverse complement strand
TAATTGAAAAAGGTGTTGAGTTAGCAACAATTGCTAGAAAAGAAGGTATTCTTGGACTGGAAGGACAGGAAGTTGCTAACGAGTTTTTACAAGCAGGTATTAGCTTATGTGTGGATGGACATGAGCCTGATTTTGTGCAACGAGTTTTGTCTAAAGATATTAGTATTGCCGTGGATAGGCATGAGTGGGGACAAAAATTCTTTATGAAAATTGCTGATATGGGACCTGCGATGGGGATGATTGGAACCCTGATCGGTTTGGTAGGTATGTTAGCAAACATGGATGATCCTAAAACAATTGGGCCTTCGATGGCGGTTGCTTTGTTAACCACCTTATATGGAGCGGTATTAGCAAATGCTTTTTGTATTCCTATTGCTGATAAGTTGGCATTCAGAGCTGATGAACAACGTTTAAATCGAACTCTGATTTTGGAAATTATTGCTTCCATTCAAGAAGGGATAAATCCTAAGGTGATGGCGGATATGTTAAAAACTTATCTACCTGAAGGTAAACGTGCTAAAGCAAGTGCAGAATAATGGAAGAATGTCCTAAACAAAAATGTCCCGCGGGTATACCCGCATGGGTACTTACTTTTGCCGACTTAATGTCGCTTTTGATGTGTTTTTTTGTGTTATTGTTATCCTTTGCAGAAATGGATGTGCAAAAATACAAACAAATTTCTGGCTCATTAAAAATGGCATTTGGTGTGCAAAGAGAGATCAAAGCTGAAGAGATTCCTAAAGGGATTAATATCATTGCTAAGGAATTTAGTCCTGCACCTCCACAACCAACCGTAATTAATCAAGTGAGACAAGTTACTTCCAATGATACCCAGATGGAACTATTGTTGGTTAAAAAAATTGAAGGTTTAGAATCTGAACAAAACGAGCAAACCAGACAGCTAGGTAAGGCTGAAACGGATGAAGAAAGAGAAGAGATCCAAGATAAAATTAAAAAAATTGAACAAGAAATTCAAGAAGCCAAACAACAACTTGATCAGGTGAAAAATAAAATTGATGACCTTCAGGCTCAAGAAATTAAAGAACAAGCGATGCAAATGGCAGCTTCTTTAAAGCAGGAAATAAAAGATGATATTCTTGAAATTGAAACAAATCAGGAAAGTTTTTTAATTCGCATTAAAGATAAAGGGGCATTTGCTGCAGGCTCAGCTTCTTTAACGGATGACTTTATTGATGTACTGGAAGTTGTAAAAGAAGAACTTGCTAAAGTTAAAGGTGCGATTATCGTGGCTGGACATACGGATAATATTCCAATCAATACCCGTGAATATCGCTCTAACTGGGACCTATCTGCAAAACGTTCTGTTTCTGTGGTGCAAGAACTGCTTTATCAAAGTGATATTGAACCCACTCGATTGAGTGTACAAGCATTTGGGGAATCTCGACCTTTGGTAGCAAATGATAGCGCAGCAAATCGAGGCAAAAACCGCCGTGTTGAAATTATTGTTTCTAAGTCTAAAGTTGAATTAAATAGCTTGGATGAAAAAGATAATAAGATGGGTAAACCTAGTAGCAATAAAAACACTAATAGTAGAAAAGCGGGTAAGGATAAAAAGGCTACTAATAAAGGTCGTGCGGGTAATCGGACGAGTAATAATAAAACTGCCTCTGAAAAAAATCCAGTAACATCAAGCAACGAAGTGTTGAATGAAACCAAACGACCTGTACCAGATGTGCCTGAAGAAAATGATATCTTCCAAGCAGATGATGAAATTCCTAATTTTATTAACTTTTAATTTAGCTTAAAGACCAGACGAGTATGACCCAGAAAGCACCAGCCAATAGAAGTCGAAGAGAATTTTATCGTATTGATGAAAATTTATTACTTAGTTATAAGCGTATAATTGCAGATGAAGACGTAGAAAAAGAAAGTGATATAGAGTCAATGGCTCTATTTGATGAGTTTTCAACAATGAGTCAACAAATTAAGTTGTCATTAAGTCGAATGCATTATCAATCCCCAGAAGTCAGTACCTGCTTTAAAATTATGGATGCTAAAATTAATTTATTGGCCCAGTCTATCTTTTTTAAAGAAAATAAAAATGTTGATATGATGAGGCGCAAGGTAAGCATCAGTGGCGGTGGTATTAGTTTTGAAGCCAGTGAGATGATAGAAGATGGGGGATTGCTAGAAATAGAAATTATTTTACCACCTGAAGTGAAAAGCCTAAAATTAAAAGCAACAGTGGTTAAATCCTTTGAATTAAAACATGGGATTTTTACTCACGTTGTGGCTACAAAGTTTGAAGGGGTAAACAAACTCACACAAGATGCTATTGTTCGTCATATTATGCAAGCTCAGTCACATCTTCTGCGTTTGGAAAAAGAGGCAAAAACGACTAAAGCTGCAAATTATAAGGAAAAATAATCTTATTTTGATTGAAAGCTAAGAACTTTTTCTGATTTTTTCTTGATTTTTTCTTGATTTTTTCCGACTAATGACTATCTTTTATGACCAGCTATTAATGACTTGAAATCCTAGATTCTTACCCCCACTTTTTCTCCTTGTAATGATTAACAATCATTTTATGATTGCTTTTTAAGGTTAAATAATTAGAGATAATACTTATGCCAATATACGAATACCAATGTAAAAGCTGTGGCCATCAATTTGAAAAATTACAGAAAATGTCAGAAGATAACTTAATTGATTGTCCAGACTGTCATAAACCTGAATTAAAAAAATTAATTTCTGCCTCATCTTTTCAACTAAAAGGTTCGGGCTGGTATGCCTCGGACTTTAAAAATAGCTCAAAAAAATCAACAACAACTGAAACGCCCAAACCAACTCCTGCTGCGGCAGCGCCAAAAGCGCCTTCGGGATGTGCAAGTGGTGGATGTGGTTGTCATTAGTTAACTCTAGCTCCACAAACTATTTCTATTAAGCGAAGTTTATAACAGTTTTTTAGCATAAAGTTCTGCTATAATGTCGCACAGAAATTTATTTGCTCAGTAATAAATTATAGACTAATTTATTTTACCACTTTATTTTACCACTTTATTCAGTTGAATAATAAATTACAGTTTTGAGCACAATTCATACCTTATTATTTTATTTAAAGATTGTTTAGAAACAGGAATTAAACTATGCGAAGCCATTATTGCGGCCAATTAAGTGAAGAACATTTAGATTTAGAAGTTAAATTAACAGGCTGGGTAAACCGCAGACGTGATCATGGTGGTGTGATTTTTGTCGATTTGCGCGATCGTGAAGGTTTAATTCAAGTTGTTTTTGATCCAGATCGATATGAGATCTTTAATGTTGCTGAGCACATTCGTAGTGAATACGTATTACAAGTTTCTGGCAAAGTGAGACTTCGTCCTGAAGGGACAATTAATGAAGGTTTATTTACAGGTAAAATTGAAATATTAGCAACAGACTTGAAAGTGTTAAATGCCGCAGAAACCACGCCATTTCAAATTGATGACGAAGACATTTCTGAAGAAAATCGGTTACGCTATCGCTATATTGATCTTCGCCGCCCTGATATGCAAAAGAAATTACGTTTACGCTCAGCTATTTCACATAAACTAAGAAACTTTCTCGATGATAAAGGTTTTTTGGATATTGAAACACCCATGTTGACCAAAGCTACCCCTGAAGGCGCTAGAGATTATTTAGTGCCAAGTCGTACTCATCAAGGTGAGTTTTTTGCTTTACCACAATCGCCACAGCTTTTTAAACAATTATTGATGATGTCTGGATTTGATAAATATTATCAAATTACTCGTTGTTTTAGAGATGAAGATCTACGCACTGATAGGCAGCCTGAGTTTACCCAGCTAGATATTGAAACTTCCTTTATGGATGAAAATGCCATTATGTTATTGATGGAGGAAATGATCCGTACACTATTCTCACAAGTACTAGAGCAGCAATTACCGAATCCATTCCCACGGATGACTTATGCAGAAGCTATGTTACGATACGGTAGTGATAAACCCGATTTACGTATTGATTTAGAATTAGTTGAAATTTCTGATGTGTTAGAAAATATTGAGTTTAAAGTTTTTTCTGGTCCCGCTAAAGATTCGGCTAGTCGAGTGACTGCTTTATGTGTTCCAGGTGGAAACGCTTTAACCCGTAAACAAATTGATGAATATACTAAGTTTGTTGCAATTTATGGTGCTAAAGGTCTTGCTTATATCAAAGTCAATGATATTTCTCAGGGTAGAGAAGGTTTGCAATCTCCCATCGTGAAGTTTATTCCCGATGATGAACTAAGTACTATTTTGACTCGTACTAATGCGCAAGATGGTGACTTAATATTCTTTGGTGCAGATAAAGCAAAAGTGGTTAATGAAGCTCTAGGTGCATTACGAATTAAGGTTGCTCAAGATTTATCTTTGATAAATCATGGTTGGAAGCCACTGTGGGTAGTTGATTTTCCTATGTTTGAACATGATGAAAAATCCAACCGATGGAATGCCTTACATCACCCATTTACAGCGCCGGATATTGATGATATTGATACTTTAGAAAAAGATCCAGGACAAAGTTTATCTCGTGCTTATGATATGATTTTAAATGGAACTGAACTAGGTGGTGGCTCAGTGCGTATCCATAAACAAGATATGCAACAAGCGGTATTTAAAATTTTAGGCATTAGTGATGAAGAAGGCAGAGAAAAATTTGGATTTTTACTCGATGCTTTGAAATATGGTTGTCCACCACATGCTGGCATTGCATTTGGATTGGATCGTTTAGTGATGTTGATGACCGGGGCAAGCTCTATCCGTGAAGTGATGGCATTTCCAAAAACTCAAACAGCAGCTTGTTTATTAACCAGCGCTCCTGCAACAGTGAGTAATTTACAGCTAAAAGAATTAGGCATTAATGTTAAAGCCAAACCACAAATAAAAGCATAAATAAAAG
>CAYMMQ010000101.1:0-4069 GCA_964391585.1 uncultured Ectothiorhodospiraceae bacterium | reverse complement strand
AAATAAAAGCATAAATAAAAGAACTAGCGCACTTGTAAAAATTAGTTTATAGATTAAATTTTAGGATAAAAAAAATGGCAGGACATAGTAAATGGGCAAATATTCAGCATCGTAAAAAAGGACAAGATGCGAAACGAGGCAAACTTTTCACCAAGTTTATTCGTGAAATTACCGTAGCAGCAAGAATGGGTGGAGGTGATGAAGCTGCAAACCCGCGTTTACGTACTGCGGTAGAAAAAGCACTAAGAGCTAATATGACCCGTGATACTGTTAACCGAGCAGTTAAAAGAGGTGCGGGTGATGATGATGGTGCAAATTATGATGAAATTCGTTATGAAGGTTATGGTCCTTCAGGTGTCGCTATCATGGTTGATTGTTTGACCGATAATAGAAATAGAACCGTTGCTGAAGTGCGTCATGTCTTTAGTAAATGTGGTGGCAATTTAGGAACAGATGGTTCGGTTGCTTATTTATTTAATAAACAAGGCGTTATTTCTTATCCGGCTGGAAGTGATGAGGAAAGCATTATGGATGTTGCTCTTGAAGCAGGTGCTGATGATGTGGAAGTCGATGATGATGGTACGATTGATGTCATTACTGATGAAGCAAATTTTTCAGCTGTTAAAGATGCCTTATTTGATGCAAAGCTTGAAACAGATATAGCTGAAGTAACCATGCGAGCTTCTCTTTCTGTAGACTTGAATTTACAAGATGCTGAGAAAGTAATGCGAATTGTGGATATGCTAGAAGATTTGGATGATGTGCAAAATGTTTATTCCAATGCTGACTTTTCTGATGAGATTATGGCGCAATTATAATAAATTTGTTTTATAACGGAGTCGTTACTTTATTTTCTGGTTGATATTCTAAAGTTTATAGTTCATTTAACCACAAAAGTTAATGAGTTTGGATGAATACACAAAGCAAGGATAAAGTGATAATAGGTATTGATCCTGGCTCCATAACCACTGGGTATGGATTAATCCAACTTATTGGTCGAGATATACGTTTTATCGCTTGTGGTTGTATTCGCACAGGAGGGGATAAACTCCCCTTACGTCTACAAGTTATCTTTCAAGACTTACAAGAGTTAAATTCACAATACTTGCCGAATGAAATGGCAATTGAAAATGTTTTTATGGCACGAAACCCGGACTCTGCCTTAAAGCTTGGGCAAGCACGAGGTGCTGCTATTTGCGCTATGACATCCAACCACATCCCTGTATATGAATACACAGCCAATCAAGTAAAGCTTTCTGTTGTTGGAATGGGGCATGCCAACAAAAAACAAGTACAGCATATGGTGAAAATGCTATTGTCGTTATCTGAGCCCCCTCAAGCTGATGCGGCAGATGCTTTAGCGGTTGCAATTTGTCATGCAAATACCCAAAAAACCTTAAATGCTTTTCAAGCTCAGACCTCTAAATCGTATTCCAATGAAGTTCTTCAGGCGATTAAAGGCAGAAGAAAAAAGCGTTTTACTTTGTCCTAAATATTTTACCCTTATGATAATAGGAGTTAATTCAGATGATCGGTCGCTTAAGTGGAATCTTAATTGAAAAAACGCCACCTATTTTAATGTTAGATGTGCAAGGTGTAGGATATGAGGTTCATGTGCCAATGACGACTTTTTATGAGTTACCTGAGATTGAACAAAAAGTTATGTTACATATTCATCATGTCATGCGTGAATCGATTCAGACTTTGTATGGTTTTAATAGTATACAAGAACGATTGTTTTTTAGAACCTTAATAAAAGTAAATGGTGTTGGACCAGCGTTAGCGCTAACTATTTTATCAGGAATTAATAGTGAAGATTTTATTAGTGCGATAGAAAATGATGATGTATCTACTTTAGTGAGATTACCAGGTATTGGTAAAAAAACTGCCGAGCGTTTGATAGTAGAGATGAGAGATCGTATCAATACTTGGCCTAAAAATGATTTAGAAAAAGCGCAACAGCCAAAAAATAATGTGAATTTATCGCTGAGTAATAGTCCAAGTAATGAGGCCATTAGTGCATTAGTTTCTTTAGGGTATAAATATGCGGATGCTAGCAAAATGTTGGCGAGATTGGATAAGGAAAATCAAACGAGTGAACAATTGATCAAAGCGGCGTTAAAAAATAGTTTATCCTAAATAGTATTGATCTTATATACTCCAGATGCTTGGAATCTTAAGGTAAATACTTTATGAAGAAAATGCCAAACACGGTCTATATTTTCAAAGATTTTGGATATGGTTGTTAAGTTAGCCCGTTATCAGCGATTATTAATTGACTTTTATCATTGTAAAAAAGATAAATTTCAAATCAACAACTTAAAACCATGAAATTATTATTACAAGCCGAAGAATTTGCCTCTTCTGTGGAATATTTGCCCGCTATTGAGCTTCAGCTTGATGACTCCTTATTAGATTTATTTCAACAATTGGAATTTGATACAATGTCACTTAACTTTAAGGCGGCGCTAATAAGTTTGAATCAAATGCCAGACTTGAAAAAATGGATTAATTGATGAAAAAGTAGTGACACAAACTATTTTAAAATTAAAAGAGATCTTTGCGTTATAATAGCACTGGACGAAAAATAGCACTGGATGAAAGATTGAAAAATATTGGTATCAGGAAAGTATGTTAGAAGAAAATGAACGACTAGTGAGTGGAGAGGAAAGAGATAGCGAAGACATGCTTGATAAAACCATTCGTCCTCGCTTTTTAACGGATTATATTGGGCAAGAAAATGTTCAAAAGCAAATGAATATTTTTATTCCTGCGGCTAAGCAACGGCATGAAGCATTAGATCATGTGTTGATTTTTGGCCCACCCGGTTTAGGAAAAACAACCTTATCTCATATTATCGCTAATGAAATGGGCGTTAATTTACGTCAAACATCAGGTCCAATATTGGAACGTCCAGGTGATTTAGCAGCCTTATTAACCAATTTAGATGAAAATGATATTTTATTTATTGATGAAATTCATCGTTTAAGCCCAGTGGTTGAAGAGGTTTTATATCCTGCAATGGAGGATTATCAATTAGATATTATGATTGGTGAAGGACCTGCCGCTCGCTCTATCAAATTGGATTTACCTCCATTTACCCTGATTGGCGCAACTACCAGAGCCGGCTCTTTAACCTCTCCATTACGAGATCGTTTTGGCATTGTGCAACGACTCGAGTTTTACCAGCATGCTGATCTGTGTCATATTGTTAAACGTTCGGCAAAAATAATGGGAATAGAGATTGATGATTCTGGAGCGATGGAGGTTGCCATGCGCTCACGAGGGACTCCGCGTATTGCTAATCGTTTATTACGCCGAGTAAGAGACTTTGCCCAAATAAAAGCTAACCATGAGGTTGATCAAAAAATTGCTGATTTAGCTTTAACTATGTTAGATGTTGATAATAAAGGCTTTGATAATATGGACAGACGCTTATTATCAACTATTATTGATAAGTTTCAAGGTGGCCCCGTTGGTGTCGATAATGTAGCCATTTCAATAGGTGAAGAAAAATCTACTATTGAAGATGTGATTGAGCCGTATTTGATTCAACAAGGTTTTTTGATCCGTACCTCAAGGGGGCGTATGGCAAGTGATTTGGCCTATCAACACTTAGGTATTAAGCGCCATGCAAACTAATCAAATATTTCACTGGCCTATTCGTGTTTATTATGAAGACACCGACAGTGGTGGTGTGGTTTATCATGCTAATTACTTAAACTATATGGAACGTGCTAGAACGGAGTGGTTACGCAATTTAGGCTTTGAGCAAGATATATTATTACAGCAATATGGATTAATTTTTGCGGTACGAGCCATTGATATTGATTATATCAAACCGGCACAGTTCAATAATGAGCTAGTTGTCGTGACTACTATCAAAAAATTGGGTAAAGCAAGTATTGTTTTTGAGCAACAGATTAAAAAACAAAATGAAGATATCATGGAAACCTTAGTGCAAGCAAAAGTAAAAGTGGCTTGTGTCAATGCTAGAGTAAAACCAATGAAAGCAGTGACCTTACCTAAAGAGATGTGGGAAATTTTTAAAAGAAATTCTGATTAAATT
>CAYMMQ010000100.1:0-9106 GCA_964391585.1 uncultured Ectothiorhodospiraceae bacterium | reverse complement strand
CGAGCTATTTAAACAAGATGACTTAGATGGAGCTGAGCTCAGTTGTAAAAAAATGTTACACCATAACCCCGAACATGCTGCGGCAAACTATTTAGTAGGATTGATATACTGTCGTAAAAACCATGTGCTTGATGGTATAGTATATCTGGAAAAGGTATTAAAGAAATGTCCCTGGCAAAAAGAATGGAGCAAAAGCTTGTATCAGGCTTATGAAGTAACAGGACAAAAAGATAAAGCGAAAGCATTGGAAAGTCAACTTCCTACAACAGCGCAAGAAACAGAGCATAAAGAATCAGAGCTGTAGAGCTGGGTTATCTTTAAATATATTCAACCATTAGCTAAACCTGTTTCTATTCTGCTTAAACTCGTTTGAACAAATTAGCTGTGACTCATTTATTCATATAAGTTCCGTTTATTCATATAAGTTCCGTTTTTCAGAACAATTTTGCCTTGCTCTGAAGCTAAAACCTTGATTTTGCGAGTACCTCTTGATTTTGTGAGCACTTATTTAATATGATAAATAATGATTTTTCTAGCAACAAAATCATGTATTGCAAACAAATTGATTGAATAAATGAAAAAAAATAAAAAAAAAAGTGACAAAATTTTTTTTTATGCGTATAATTCCCCACTCGTTTTATTGCTAAGATTTATTGGGTCGTCGCCAAGCGGTAAGGCCCTGGGTTTTGATCCCAGTATGCGCAGGTTCGAATCCTGCCGACCCAGCCATCTTCTCACTCATTGAATTTGAGCGTCACTTGCTTGGTAATCTATGATTTCCTATACCTTAGGCATTTTGCCTTATTTATTAAAAGTTAAGATATCGCAGCGGAGAATATTATGATGGAATCCAATATGATGGTGTTTTCCGGAAATGCCAATCTCCAGTTAGCCGAAAATATATCCAAACACCTTAATATGCCTCTTGGCAAAGTTTTGGTTGATTCTTTCAGCGATGGTGAAATCATGGTTGAAATTCTTGAAAATGTTCGTGGTAAAGATGTTTTTATTGTTCAATCAACTTGTCATCCCCCCAATAGAAGCTTGATGGAATTAATGGTTATGGCTGACGCTTTGCAGCGCTCATCTGTACGAAGAATTACCGCTGTTATCCCTTATTTTGGATACTCTCGGCAAGATAGACGACCGCGCGCTTCTCGAGTTGCTATTACTGCAAAAGTGGTAGCCAATATGTTGGGAGGGGTGGGTATTGATCGTTTGTTAACGGTTGACTTACATGCGGATCAAATTCAAGGTTTTTTTGATATGCCGGTTGATAATGTTTATGCCTCACCGGTTTTATTAGGTGATATTTGGCGTCAAAAATATCCCAACTTAATTGTCGTTTCCCCTGATGTTGGTGGTGTGGTTAGAGCAAGAGCTCTCGCAAAACGGTTGGATGATGCCGATTTAGCCATTATTGATAAACGTCGACCTAAAGCCAATGTTGCTAAAGTCATGAATATTATTGGAGATGTTGAAGGTAAAACCTGTGTCATGATTGATGATCTGGTTGATACTGCAGGTACCTTATGCCAAGCGGCACAAGCATTAAAAGAACGAGGAGCAGTCAAGGTAGTTGCTTATCTAACCCATCCTGTATTATCAGGTCAAGCAATTGAAAATATTGAAAACTCACAATTAGACGAAATGGTTGTGACCGATACAATTCCTTTGAGAAAAAAAGCCAGACAATGCGCAAAAATCAGACTATTAAGTATTTCTATGATCTTGGCCGAAACAATGATGCGGATCCATAAAGAAGAATCGGTTAGTCACTTATATATGGACTAGGCTAGATATGGGCTAAGCGAGAAAACAAATCAGTCATTCTTGCATTCTATTTCTGATAGAAAAAATTGTTTTAATCATTCAATAAAAATGATTGCCACTATTATCATTGGTCGCGGTGATAATTTATTTTAAATTTTTGGAGTAATTATAATGAGTTCAAATTTTACAGTAACTGCACAGTTAAGAACGGATATGGGTAAGGGTGCGAGCCGCCGCCTCCGTCACGCTAACAAAGTTCCTGCCATTGTTTATGGTGGGGATAAAGAGCCAACTTTAATCACCTTGGCACATAATGAAATGATTCACTCTTTGGATGATGAAGCATTTTTCTCACACATTTTGTCTTTAAATTTGGATGGAAAAACTGAGCAAGTGATTTTAAAAGATTTGCAACGTCACCCTGCTAAAGAGTTAATTATGCATGTTGACTTCCAACGTATTGTTGCAGGTACTGCCTTACACGTTAATGTCCCTTTACATTTTATTAATGAAAATGTTGCTCCGGGCGTTAAGCAAGGCGGAAATGTTTCGCATTTGAAAACAGAGCTTGAAATCAGCTGTCTACCACAAGATTTACCGGAATATATTGAAGTTGATATAGCTTCATTAGACGTAGGTGAGTCATTACATTTATCAGATATTGTGCTTCCAACTGGCGTGACTATTTTGGAACTAGCGCAAGGAGAAGTACATGATAGTCCTGTTGTAAGTATCGTTATGCCTCGTGGCGAAAAAACAGATACTGAAACAGAAGAAGCTGAAACCGAGGAAGAAGCGTAAGCTGTTTTTTTAAATTCAACTTGTGGCGGGAGAAAATATTCAATTAGTTGTTGGTCTGGGAAATCCAGGAAAGGACTACTTGAAAACTCGTCACAATGTTGGATTCTGGTTTGTTGATGAATTATTAAATGCAAAATTTGCTACTAAAACTAGTGATTTTAGTGTTGAAAAAAAATTTTTTGGTGAAGTAGCAACGCTTACTATCGCTAGCTGTCAATTAAGGTTATTAAAACCACTTACCTTTATGAATAGAAGTGGTCAAGCTATACAAGCATTGACTCACTTTTATCAGATCCCTGCCGAAAATATTCTTGTTGTTCATGATGATTTAGATTTATCCCCTGGTTATGCTAAATTAAAAAAAACGGGCGGTCATGGAGGACATAATGGGCTTAGAGACTCCATCGATCAGCTTAAATCAAAAAATTTTTGTCGATTAAGAATCGGTATTGGACATCCAGGAAATAAACACCAAGTTAGTCATTATGTTTTAGGGCCGCCATCAAAAAGCGATCAACAGCTTATTGTTAGCTCACTTGATAAAGCAATTAATGTTGTACCTCATTTGATCGGCGGTGATTTTGCAACAGCGATGCAACAACTTCATAGTGAGAAATAGCGGGAAATAGTGTAAATAGTGGTAAACAGTGAAAATTAATATAAACATAGGAAATAACGAATATGGGATTTAAATGTGGCATAGTTGGTTTACCAAATGTCGGTAAATCAACTTTATTTAATGCATTAACTAAGGCAAAAATTCAGGCTGAAAATTATCCATTTTGCACGATTGAGCCTAATGTGGGTATTGTTCCTGTACCAGATCCTCGTCTAAATGCTTTGGCAGATATCGTTAAACCAATTCGTATTTTACCAACAACAATTGAATTTGTAGATATTGCTGGTTTGGTTGCGGGTGCATCTAAGGGGGAAGGTTTAGGTAATAAATTCTTAGCTAATATTCGAGAGACGGATGCGATTGCCCATGTGGTGAGGTGTTTTGATGATGAAGATATTGTTCATGTGGCAGGAAAAGTTGATCCAATTGATGATATTGAAATTATTAATACCGAGCTTATTTTAGCGGACTTGGACTCGGTTGAAAAAAATCATTTAAAAATGAGCAAAAATGCCAAAAGTGGAGATAAGGATGCGCTAAAGCGAAAAGAAGTTTTAGAAATTATTAAAGATGGTTTAGGGCAAGGAAAACTCGCAAGAACACTGAACTTGTCTGAAGATGATTTGCTGTGTATTAAAGATTTGCAACTATTGACCTTAAAACCTACCATGTATATTGCTAATGTTGATGAAGATGGTTTTGAAAATAATCCTTATTTAACGCAGGTAGAAGAATTTGCTTTAGCGGAAAACTCTTGTGTTGTCAGTGTTTGTGCGTCAATCGAGTCAGAAATGGTTGAACTAGAAGATGATGAAAAACAAGAGTTTTTAGCAGAAATTGGCCTTGATGAGCCGGGATTAAACCGGGTAATTCGTTCTGGTTATGCCTTATTAAACCTACAAACTTATTTTACTGCTGGCATTAAAGAAGTCAGGGCATGGACAGTCGCAAAAGGTGCAACTGCGCCCAAAGCAGCTGCGGTGATCCACACTGATTTTGAGCGTGGATTTATTCGTGCAGAAGTGATTGCTTATGATGATTTTATCGCTTGTCGTGGAGAAGCCGGAGCTAAAGAAAAAGGCAAGCTTCGAGTTGAAGGTAAAGAATATATCGTACAAGATGGTGATGTATTACATTTTCGCTTTAATGTTTAAGTAGGTTATAAGCCCCTCCTATTTGTCACAATATTTTTTTTTAGTCATAAAACTTTAACTTTAAAAGCATAGAATTTTACAAATGAACAGGTTAGTATTTTTTTTAACTTTAACAACCACTTATCAAAGGAATTTGTATGACTAGCCAAGCGACAAGCAAAAAAAACACCTGGGTCTATTCTTTTAGTGAAGGTGATGGAAAAAATAAACAGTTACTGGGTGGCAAGGGTGCAAACCTGTGTGAAATGACCCAAATAGGATTAAATGTTCCCGCCGGTTTTGTGATTACCACCGAAGCCTGCTTAAGTTATTTAGCTTCAGAGCTACATGACTTGCCAGATGATTTAAATGCACAAGTCAAACAACAGTTAGCCCAAGTAGAAAAAGAAACAGGTAAAACATTTGGTGATACTGATAACCCTTTATTAGTTTCTGTTCGCTCCGGTTCAGCAATCTCTATGCCTGGCATGATGGATACCATTTTAAATTTGGGTTTAAACGAAAAAACTATCACAGGTTTAATTAAACAATCAGGTGATGCGCGTTTTGCTTATGATGCTTATCGACGATTTATTCAATTGTTCGGTAAAGTTGCCTTAAATATTGAAGATGAGGTTTTTGATAAGGAATTTAATCAAATTAAAATGGATCATGGCGCTAAAGAAGACGTTGATCTGGATGCTAAAACCTTACAAGAAATCTGTGAAGTGTTTTTACAATTGGTTAAACAACAAACGGGTAGAGCATTTCCAAGCGATCCTTATGAACAATTAGAAATTGCAATCAAGGCTGTTTTTAACTCATGGAATGGCAAACGTGCGGTTGATTATCGTCATGAATTTGGCATTAGCAAAGAAATGGCAAATGGAACAGCGGTTAATATTGTCACCATGGTTTTTGGTAATCTTGGTGATGATTGTGCCACAGGGGTAGCGTTTACCCGTAATCCAGGTACGGGTGAAAATCGTTTATATGGTGAGTATTTGGTTAATGCCCAAGGTGAGGATGTAGTAGCAGGAACACGAACCCCCAAACCGATTGAACGCTTGGCCGATGAAATGCCTCAGATGCATAAAGAATTAGTCGAGTTGAGAAATCGTTTAGAGTCACACTATAAAGAGGTTCAAGATTTTGAATTTACCATAGAGTTAGGCAGGTTATTTTGTTTACAAACGCGTAATGGCAAAATGAATGCAGCCGCAATGGTAAGAAGTTCTGTTGATTTAGAACGTGAAGGAATTTTATCAAAAAAACAGGCTCTATTACGTATTAAACCTTCAGATTTAGAACAAATGCTGTATCCAAGAATCGATCCGAGTAAGAACAACCATGTGTTAGCACAAGGCTTGCCAGCTTCCCCAGGTGCAACTTGTGGAAAGGCCGTATTTGATGCAGATAGAGCAGAACAAATTGGAAAAAGTGGCGTTGCGGTTATCTTAGTGCGTGAAGAAACAAAACCTGAAGATATTCATGGCTTTTTTGCTTCAGAAGGCATTTTAACTAGTCGTGGTGGTAAAACCTCTCATGCGGCAGTGGTCGCTAGAGGAATGGGAAAACCTTGTGTTGCTGGTGCTGAAGGTATTCATGTTGATGTGCAAGCAAGACAAGCGATAATCGGTGACGTACTGATTAAAGAAGGTGATACAATTAGTATTGATGGCACAACAGGAAATATCTATATTGGTCAGGTGGCAATGATTGAAGCAGACTTTTCTGCTGAGTTAAATACCTTATTGTCATGGGCTGATGAACTGGCAAAATTAAAAGTGTTAGCAAATGCCGATACAGCAACTGATGCACATCGAGCGTTAAAATATGGCGCAATGGGGATTGGTCTTTGTCGTACAGAGCGCATGTTTAATGATGTTGATCGTCTCCCAATCGTGATCGAAATGATCGTGGCAGACACCATAGAAGAACGACAAGCGGCATTAGATAAATTATTACCCATTCAACGAGCGGACTTTAAAGCCTTATTTGAAGTGATGTCACCTCATCAAGTGACGATTCGTTTGTTAGATCCTCCGATCCATGAATTTTTACCGAATGAAAAGCAGTTAGAGCAAGAGTGTGAAGAATTAGAGCAACTTCGTGAAACGGTAATGGGGGTTTCAGTGTTGCAAAATTCGATGAGCTTATTAAATCAGGCGAGCTTAGACAGAGTTAATCGACGAATTCCAGAATTTATGGATGTTGCCTTAGTTGAAGCGGCGATAGAAAAGAAACAGCAGATGCTAAAAAAAGTAAGAGCATTGTATGAAACAAATCCTATGTTAGGGCATCGTGGTGTACGCTTGGGGATTACGTTTCCAGAAATTTATTCGATGCAGATCCGAGCCATATTAGAAGCTACAGCAGACTGTGTTACTCACGGTATTGAAGTTAATCCTTATATTATGATCCCTCAAGTGTCTACTGTGCAGGAGTTGTTGTATGTGAAGCGCTTTGTTAATGAAATTAGTGCTGATGTTGAAAAGCAATTTAACCATAAAGTACCATTTAAATTTGGCTCGATGCTGGAAGTGGTACGAGCTTGTTTACAAGCTGAAGACTTAGCGGAAGAAGCGGAGTTTTTCTCATTTGGAACTAATGATTTATCTCAGGCAACATTTTCTTTTTCTCGTGAAGATGCAGAGAATAAATTTTTACCACTTTATAATGAAAGTGGCATTTTACAAGATAATCCTTTTGAAGTATTGGATATTAACGGGGTTGGAAAATTAATGCGTTTAGCGATTAAATGGGGGAGAGAAAAGCGCAATAATATGAGTATTGGTATTTGCGGTGAACATGGTGGCCATCCTGATTCAATCAACTTCTGTCACAAGATTGGTTTAAACTATGTTTCGTGCTCTGCACCTAGAGTTCCGGTTGCGCGATTAGCTGCAGCTCATGCAAGTTTGAATGATGAAAAATAAAAATTAACCAGCACGTTTGCAGCTGCGAGTTACGAGCCACGAGGAAAACTCGTAGCTCGTAACTTATTAAAGTATTGGAATAATCAATAAAGCAACGATATTGATAATTTTAATCATTGGGTTAATCGCTGGCCCCGCGGTATCTTTGTACGGATCACCAACGGTATCTCCTGTTACAGCAGCTTTATTCGCTTCAGAGCCTTTGCCTCCAAAATGATTATCTTCGATGAATTTTTTGGCATTATCCCAAGCGCCACCACCTGTTGTCATTGAAATTGCAACAAATAATCCGGTCACAATAGTACCAATCAATAAGCCTCCTAATGCTTGAGGCCCAAGTAGTAAACCAACAACAATCGGTGCAATAATGGGTAACATGGAAGGTAGAATCATTTCTTTGATAGCTGCTTTGGTCAATAGATCAACCGCCTTAGAGTAATCGGGCTTTTGAGTTTTATCCATAATGCCAGGTATTTCTTTAAATTGACGACGAACTTCAATCACTACAGCACCTGCTGCTCTTCCAACAGATTCCATGGCCATTGCACCGAATAAGTATGGCAATAAACCACCAAGAAAAAGACCAATAAGTACCAAGTGGTTGGATAAATCAAAACTCATATGACCACCAGTGGCGGCATCTAAGTTGTGCGTATAGTCAGCAAATAATACTAAAGCGGCTAAACCTGCAGAACCAATGGCATAACCCTTTGTTACTGCCTTAGTGGTATTGCCAACGGCATCTAAGGCATCAGTGATTTTGCGAACATCTTCTGGAAGCGCCGACATTTCAGCAATACCACCGGCATTATCAGTAATTGGTCCATAAGCATCCAACGCGACAACAATGCCTGTCATTGAAAGCATTGAGGTTGCGGCAATGGCTATTGCATAAATGCCACCGAGTTCATAGCTGCCATAAATACTGGCACAAATCACAATAACAGGAGCTGCAGTAGCTTTCATTGAAATGCCTAAACCCGCAATGACGTTGGTTCCATGGCCGGTGATAGACGCTTCGGCAATTTGTTTAACGGGCATAAAATCGGTCGAGGTGTAATATTCGGTAATTAATACCATTGATGCGGTTAATGCCAAACCAATTAAAGCGGCAAAATAAATGTTAGCCGATGAAACGACTTGTCCAGAAATGGTAATGGAATCACCTAATAATGAGCTAATAACAGGGTAAAAAGCAATCGCTGATAATATTCCTGCAACGATTAAACCTTTGTATAATGCCTTCATAATATTTTTATCGGTGCCTATTTTGACAAAAAATGCACCAATAATTGAAGCAAAAATTGAAACAGCTCCTAAAACTAATGGAAGCATAATCGCATCGGTGGTACCAATTAACAACACTCCCAGCAACATGGTGGCAATAATGGTTACGGCATAGGTTTCAAATAAATCAGCTGCCATACCGGCACAATCACCAACATTATCCCCTACATTATCTGCAATTACCGCAGGGTTTCTTGGATCATCTTCAGGAATTCCTGCTTCTACCTTTCCCACCAAATCAGCTCCAACATCAGCACCTTTGGTAAAAATCCCTCCACCTAAACGAGCAAAAATAGAGATTAATGAACCACCAAACGCAAAGCCAACTAAGGCGTGTAGATTATCGGTATCTGAAACGCCACTTAGATTTAAAATAAGGAAGTAAGTCGCCACGCCAAGTGTTGCTAAACCAACAACCAGCATGCCCGTGACCGCCCCACCTCTAAACGCTACCTGAAAAGCTTGCTCAATACCATTTTGAGCTGCTTGAGCTGTTCTGGAATTTGAGCGAACAGAAATATTCATGCCAATATAACCTGCTAAACCAGATAACA
>CAYMMQ010000099.1:0-9246 GCA_964391585.1 uncultured Ectothiorhodospiraceae bacterium | reverse complement strand
ATGAAAATGAACTGAGTCTTAAATATCCCTTGATAATTTTATGGTATACTCTCGTCTATTTTCAAAGACTGTCAAAAAAGAAGTTATGATGAAATGAAAGTAGATATCACAATTGTTGGTGGCGGGATTGCAGGGCTCTGGAGTCTAGCTCGATTACGTCAACTGGGTTTTCGAGTCATATTAATTGAAAACAATAGTCTTGGTGGTGAGCAAAGCTGTGCTTCGCAAGGCATTATTCATGGAGGCACTAAATACGCTTTAAAGGGAGTATTAAGTCGTTCAGCATTATCGATTCAAGCCATGCCTCAGATTTGGCGAGATTGTTTAGAAGGACATGGGGAGTTAGATCTATCGGCAGTAAAAATATTATCCCAGCACCAATATTTATGGACATCCTCCGATATTGGCACTCAATTAACGGGTTTTTTTGCCAGTAAATTGATGCAAAGTAAAATGCAATTGTTGAGTGAAAAAGATTATCCTGATTTTTTTTTAAAGCAACTAGCAGAGACACGACATCAGCAAAACGTACAATTTTCGGGCAAGGTTTATCAACTGAATGAACCTGTCGTAAATACCCAGCAATTGATTTCTACTCTTGCCGCACAAAATAAAGATGCCATTTTTAAACTTGATACCAAAAAAATTAGACAAAATCCTGATAAAAGTTATTCATTAACAAGCGTCAATAATATTCAAATTGATACACAGTGTTTAATATTTGCTGCGGGCAATCAAAATAGGCGCTTGCATGAGATTTGCCAACAAAACAATAAACAATCACTATTGGGTGCATTTCCAGCAATGCAACAACGACCATTACAAATGGTGATGCTTAAAGGTGAGGATCTGCCACGTTTATATGCACATCGTTTGGGGATCCGTAGTTCGCCACTATTAACCATTACTTCGCATCAACAGCAACAAAGTGGTGAAAGAATATGGTATTTAGGTGGTGAAATTTCAGAAAAATATACTGATTTGCCTGCTGAGGATTTAATAAATATCGCAAAAAAAGAGCTTGCTCATTATATGCCATGGGTTTCATTAGAAAACACCCAGTGGTCCACCCTAAAAATTAATCGTGCCGAACCGGCAACAAAAAATGGTTTGCGTCCTGATAATCCGTATAGTGTTAATCATCAAAATATTATTACTGCATGGCCTGTTAAATTAACCATGACCCCAATGATGGTGGATCATATTATTCATTTAATTAAAAACTCCAAGATTGAGTCAAGAAAAGATACTAAATTTTATGATAGTTTGGCATCATCTGTTTTAGCTGATTATCAACGCTATGATATTTGTGATTTTCCTTGGGATAAAGAGGTGAAATGGTTTGATTACAGCTAGGGCAAGTGAATTACAAATGCCTCAAAAAATGTTGGGAAGGACAGGTATTTCCTGTAGCGCATTAGGTTTAGGAACCGTTAAGTTCGGGCGAGATCAACAAGTTAAATATCCTTGGCAGTTTAAAATCCCTGATGATAAGAGCATAAAGAATTTATTTGCTTTTGCCAAGGACTTAGGGATTAATTTAGTGGATACTGCTCCAGCTTATGGCAATAGTGAACAAAGAATTGGTCAATTACTAGAGAGGCGCCAAGATTGGGTGATTTGCTCTAAAGTTGGCGAACATTTTATTAATGATGTTTCTCTTTATGATTTTTCAACAAAGTCTTGTATAAATAGTATCGATCAAAGTTTAAAGCGTTTAAAAACTGATTATATTGATATTATTTTAGTGCATTCCGATGGCAATGATGAGAATATTATTTTTCAAACTGATATTTTTGAGTGTTTGGATAAACTAAAACAAACAGGGAAAATTCGTGCTTTTGGGATGTCATCTAAAACCAGCGAAGGAGGCTTGTGGTGTGTTGAAAATACCGATGTGGTGATGGCAACTCGAAATGAAAACGATCATACTGATGATGAAGTATTACAACGTGCTTTAGCCTTAAATACCGGTGTGCTGATAAAAAAAGGATTATTAAGTGGGCATGCGGATCAACGAGCGGGCGGTAAAGGCATAGAACATGCGATTAATTATGTTTTTAGCCATCCTGCTGTTAATACCTTGATAACAGGAACGATAAGTCAAAATCATCTGCAAGAAAATTTTGAGATGGTGATGAGCGCTTTAAGTGCAGCAAAAAATCCAACAATGACTTAGTTGGGAAAATATTTTATGCAGTTTCTGTATTCTTTTTTTATTCATCTGTTGCTACCTTTTCTACTGCTTAGAAATACACTTAGGAGTAGAAAAAACACCTCATTAAGTCAGCATGGTGAAACAGAACGTATTCAAGAGCGTCTTACTCTTTATTCCTCGCTAGCAGATACAAATTCCTTTCGCCAACGTCCGCTTTGGCTCCATACTGTTTCAGTGGGAGAGTTTATTGCAACGATTCCGTTAATCGAGTATATCTTAAAACATCGGCCTCATACTGAACTATTATTGACATGTACCACTTTAACCGGCTCTCAACGAATTTTATCTACTTTAGCAAAACTAAACGCTAATATTAGGCATGTGTTTTTGCCTTGGGATAGTCCTTTTTTAATGGGGCGGTTTTATCAGTTTTTTAATCCGTGTGCTGGACTGATATTAGAAACCGAAATATGGCCTAACTTACTCAAGCAAGCCAATAACAAAAATATTCCGATTTACTTACTCAATGCCAGGATGTCTCAAAAGTCTTGTAATGGTTATTTACGCTTTAAAAATTTTAGTCAACATGTATTAAATCGCTTTAATAAAGTTTGTGCTCAAAATGAGCAAGATGGGGAACGTTTCTTGCGACTTGGTTTAAAAAAAGAAAAACTACAAATTATTAATAGTATTAAGTACGATATTGATATTGATTATCAAAGTTTAGCTCAAAGTGAATTACAGCGTAAAAAGTTAGCCTGGTTAGATAAATTTATTATTCTAGCGGCTAGTACGCACCAAGGCGAAGATGAGATCTTTTTAGAGGTTTTTGCCAATTTGCGTAAAACATTTCCCAATATGGTATTAATCATTGTTCCACGTCACCCGGAACGTTTTGAAAAAGTTTATAAGTTAGCTTGCACTGTGAATAAAAATTATACGGTGCAAAAACGTTCACAACTTCATGAAAAACAAGCAGATATTCTCATTGGTGATAGCATGGGTGAAATGTTGAATTATTATCAGCTTAGTGATGTGGTGTTAATGGGAGGAAGTTTTATAAACCGAGGTGGTCATAACCTGCTTGAACCAGCAGCCTTAGCTAAATCTATTATTTTAGGGCCTTATATGTTTAATTTTGAGCAAATAAGTCATTTATTTGTAGATAATCAAGCGGTGATACAAATTTCATTAACTGACGACTTTAGTCTTTCTTTATACGAGCAATTATGCCTTTGCTATCAAAACCCAGAAAAGCTTACTACCTTAGGAGAGAATGCTAAAAAGTTGCTCGAAAAAAATAGTGGTGCGCGACAAGATATTTTAGAATTATTAATAGAAGAAGAATTGTTGGGAGAATGCAACTACTCTGCACCGGATAATGAATAAAAAATTGGTGCGATTTATGCTAGTTAACGATTAGTAACTTTTTTGACAAAGTTGATTAATTTTTATTCAGGAGCATAAATATGAGCAAAGTAGAAGTTCAGTTAGAGAATGTTAATTTTTGGAAGCAATTTATAGAACAAAGTAAAAAGGAAGGCATAATTGTTCACCCTAAAATGCAACAAAAACTATTGCAAGCGGAAGAGAGATTATTACAAAGTTTATTAGAAAAGCACAGCATGGGTAATTCTTGTTTTGCTTCAAGTACTTTGCATTAACGACCATGAGGATATGGGATTAAGACGAGTTATTTAGAAATAACTCTTGTATTTTAAGTACTGGAGTCAAAAGTCATGCTCTTGGGCATGACTTTTGACTCCGATGTATATTAACTTAGAATTTAAAGCATTCTTGTTTTTGTGCATTCACTAAATAAGCAAGTTCCGTTTCAAATATAATATCATCAGACCAAACATCGTCAGCGAGATGGGTGATTAGGTGTGCTTGCATAACTGGGGCTTCTCCACAAACGACAAATAAGCGTCCGCCAACATTTAATGCATTTTTGTAAAATGTGGGAATATCTGCAGTAGCAGAGGATAAAATAATAACGTCAAATTTTGCTGCGGGGTTATAACTAGTTGAGGCATCCCCAGTTTCTAATTGTATGTTGTGGATATCGAGCTCAGCAAGTTTAGCTTTGGCAAAGTCAGTAAATTCTTGATATAAGTCAACACTGGTAACATGTTTGGCTTGCTGGGCTAAACAGGCTGTCAAATATCCTCTTCCTGTGCCAATTTCTAATACCACCTCGTCGGCTTGAATATTAACTGCTTCAAGAATTCTGGCTTCAATACGAGGAAATAACATGGTTTGTCCATGTTCTAGTGGAATTTCAATATCAGAAAATGCCATGCTCTTATATTTTTCAGGAACAAATTCTTCACGAGGTATTTGAGTTAAATGATCTAAACATTGTTGATTAAAAACATTCCAAGGTCGAATTTGTTGTTCAATCATATTAAATCGAGCAGTTTCATAATTCATCTGATTCATTGTTTTTTTCTCATATAAATTGAATTAGGTTATACCAGAAATCATTGAAAATTCATTTTCAAGCATTACTCGTATAGATAAAAGTATTAAGTTTATTTAATTACAGTTTTCAATGCAAACTTTTCGGCTATTTACTTTGCCACCACAGCCGATATAGCATTTATCAAACTGCTGATCACATTGACAATTATGAGTACAGCTTTGTTGCATATGGTGGATGCTGTTTGTTAGTGATGGCTTCATTGGCTCTGATGGAGCATAAGGTTGATAGAGTTTATTTCTTTTCTTTTTAAAATGATGGAAGTCGCTACATTGATGTTTTTCAATTTTCTTTTGTTGGCAAAATTTTAAGGCTTTATCTTGCAGGTGTCTAAGATGTCGGTTCCTTTGTTGATATCTTTCATATTCGTGATGATATTGCTCCATTTTTACATGATATATATCCATTTGATGATAATAGTCTGATAATTGTTCAGGAAAATTATCTCTGGCAATTTCCTCTTGATCGATTAAGCAGGTTTTAAATCCTTCATTACACTGAAATTGACATTGTTGCCTGTTTGCAGAACATTTTCTGTCTATGCAGGTTAGGCCTCGATTATCATGAGGAGGAATATAATCATGGACAATTTTATATTCTGGTGAACACGCGAATAAGGTACTTAATAGCATGAGGGTAATTATAGAGCGTAAAACTATGGACATATGTGGTTGGCCTGTATATGATTACGAGTTGTACTGTACTGTGGTTTATTTGTAACTACTTAGCGCTTTCATCTTTTAGGCAATTTCTTCGTTATTTTAGTACTCAAATGGTCATATATTCGTATATAATCACATTTTTTGTGAAAAAAAGCCTTGAACATGGTCAAAATTCAAACACGCTGAGCAGTTACGTTTATTTTATGTTTTATTTCGCATAGCACAGCTGATTTTAACGCTAAACACTATTTTATTTCAATCTCAATATGCAAAAGCAATCAAAAATAGGTCGATTTGATCTGATTCGAATTTTAGGTGAAGGAAGTCAAGGTATCGTATACCTTGCAAAAGATCCTATTTTAGAGCGTCAGGTTGCCATTAAAACTATTCGAACTTCAAATGGTCAAAAAGTCATGCAAAAGGGGAGCTCTCTGAATGCACTTTTGATGGATGAAGCAAAAGTCATCAGTAAAATGACTCACTCTAATATTGTTTCCATCTTTGAAGCGGGTGAAGAAGATAATATGGTCTTTTTGGTGTTTGAATATGTCAAAGGTAAAACCTTAAGCGATGTTATCAAAAGTAAAAAATATAAAAAAATTAAGGATATTTTTGAATTGTTTCGCCCTATTTGTTTAGGGATGGAGCATTCACACAAGAATAAAATTATCCATGGCGATTTAAAACCTGCTAATATCGTGATTGACCAAAATAATACACCCAAAATCATGGATTTTGGTATTGCTCGCTTATTATCGAATCAAAAATCTGATCAAAATTTGTATGGCACTCCTAGGTATATGCCTCCCGAATATTTACAAAAAAGGGAAGTCACTCAGTCTAATGATGTTTATGCTCTAGGTTTAATTTTGTATGAATTACTCACTGGCGAAGTTGCCGTTGCTGGCAAGGAATTAAAAGAGATTGTTTATAACGCATTTAATAAAAAAATCAAGTCACCATCGCAGTGTCATCCAGATGTGAGTGAGGTTTTTGAGCATGTGGTGGTGAAAGCAACCGAAAAAGTTCGGAAGAATCGTTATCAATCTGTTTCAGAAATGCTTGAAGCAATTGATAAAATTTCAGAAAAAATGAATATTTCTAATCGCTCTAGCAAGGCGCAAGATGCAGCGATTACGTTTTTGATCCGTAAAATACAACGTAAACAAGATTTTCCTGCGTTATCTGAAACCTTATTAAAAATTAATACCTTAGTTGATAATGACGATTCAAATGTGAGTCAACTGTCTAGTGTGATTGTAGAAGACTTTGCCTTAACCAATAAAATTTTAAAATTAGTTAACTCCGCTTTTTATCGCGGGATGCAAGGTGAGATTAAAACTATTTCACAAGCAGTATTAATGTTAGGCTTTAATGAAGTGCGTTCTATTGCCATGAGTTTGATTTTAATTGATCATATTCATCATAAATCCAAGGCGAATAAGCTAAAAAATCATGTTGTTTCTTCAATTTACAGTGGTATATTAGCTAAAGATCTCTCTGCGGAAATTAATTTGCCCGAACATGAGGAAGCTTTTTTGAGCGGCACTTTTCATCAATTAGGTGAAATGTTATGTTTATTTTATTTTTATGAAGAAGCTGATGAAATTGATAAGTTGATCAGTGAAGAAAAGCTTACTAAAGAGCAAGCTGCAATCAAAATTTTGGGTGTCACATATCATAAATTAGGTGTTGAAATTGCTAAACTGTGGAAGTTGCCACAGTATATTATTAATAATATTACTCCTTTCAAAGTCGATGAAATTAACCCCAAAAAAGCTTTGAACAATCAGCAAAAGTTGCAAGCAATTACTTCTTTATCCAATGAACTTTCTGATGCATTAGAAAAAAAGGAAGATGTTAAGTGGCGTAATAATGCGGTGAAAATTTGGAAAAATTATGCATCGACTTTAAATTTAAAAGATGATGCCTTAAAAAAAATTGCTGATAAAGCACGCAAAAACTTGATTGAAGCGAATCATGTTTTTAATATTAATTTGCAAGAATCTGAAGTTTTAAGAAAAGTCAATTTGCTTAATACGGAAGAAGAGCAAGAGTTGAGTGAAGATGATAAAACTCTGGTGATTAGTGAGCAAGAGCAAATAGATTTAACTTTAGCTCTTCAAGAGGAAGACGCAAAAGATGCTATTGAAAAGGCAAAACTTGCACCAGAAAAAGTGTTACAAAATGCAATTGATGACATTGAAGCTGAAATTGCGGGTAAAAATCAATTAGGAACTATTTTTAATATTGTTATCGATGCGATTGTCAGTGGTTTTAATTTAGAACGCTTAATTATTTGTTTTTATAATAATGCAGAGAAGAAAATGATTGCTAAAATGGGGCGTGGAATAGCAGACAGCTTTTTAGCATCGTTTAATTTCTCATTGCGTAATGCAACGAATTTATTCCAGCTTTCCTGTATTAAAGGGGTTGATATCTATATTAATGATACTAATGAGTTTGAAAAAAAGAATAATTTACCACCCTGGTATCGACAAATTATTGATGCAGAAACCTTTATGATTTTCCCTATTCGTTTTCGCAGTAAACCCTTTGCGATGATTTATTTAGATAATAATCGCAAAAATGAACTTATTTTTGATCAACAATGTTTAAAACAAATTCAGATCTTGAGAAACTTGTGTGTTAAGTCGATTGAGGTAAAGTCTGATAAAAGCAAAAAATAGGCTGTTGCTGTAAATCCTGTAATGATGACTTAAACAACATGGACTAAAATAACCGAAACATTATCCATTCCACCAGCATAATTGGCTTTATCTACCAAACGGCTAGCATAACTGCCATAATGAACTAAGCTTTTATCCTCAAGCCTAGGCAATAAAAATTCTGCTAATTCTTCGTCACTTAGCATTCCGTGTAAACCATCAGAGCAAATTAACCATGTATCTCCCTTTTTGATTTCAGCTAATTCAAAATCTGCTTGTGTATGCTCTCTTGGTCCTATAGCGCGAATAATAACATTTGCTTTAGGTTTAGGACCTTCATGCCCATTATCTTTCCAATGTTGTAAGGCAGAGTGGTCGTGGGTTTTTTGGGACATTTCATTGTTTCTAATCAGGTAAGCTCGACTATCGCCCACATTAAACAGGATAACTCGTTTTCTTTTGGGCAAAAACCAACAACCGACAAAAGTGGTACCCATGCCTTTTTTCTTTACAGGAGCATCATTTTCAGGAATAACTTCCTCCGTTTCATCTTGATTTTCCTGTGTTTTGTTATAAATGCTTTCGTTAGCGATATCTATGGCGTGAATTAGATGGTTAAGTTCAGGGTAATCATTTGAACCAATATCACTAGCATTTTCAAAGTTTACTTGAGCTAAGGATTCATGTTCATCCATTATTTTATCTTTACAAGAAAATAAATAATCTTTTACAACATTAATACTCTCAGAGCTTGCATAGGCACCATTAATATGCCCCCCAATCCCATCAGCTACAATATACAAATGATGTTTATTATCAGCTAAGATACTATCTTCGTTGTGTTTTCGCTTTTTCCCCTTATCTGTTAAGGCAGAGGATTTAATTTTTAAAGGAAAGAAAAAGTTTATTAAGTTCATGCTATTTTTACATAAAAAATTAGTAACTACACAATGCATTCATTTTTTAATCAATTTCGGTGTTATTTTCATACTTAGATGATCATATATTCGTATATACTGGCATTCTAGGTGAAAAAACGTTTTGAATTTGCTCAAAATCCAAACATGCTGAATAATTAAAAAAATTAAAAGGGCAAAATAATTAGTGCCTATTCTAGGCTTATTACTGCTTAATATCTACAACTTGATGTATTAATTCATCATTTATCACAAATCACAACTGACAAATAAAAGAAAAATATTTAAACTAGACAAAAATTGCTTAAACTAAGGTATACTCTAATACGCTAGTTACCTATAAGTTTAGAAAAAAATA
>CAYMMQ010000098.1:5321-9265 GCA_964391585.1 uncultured Ectothiorhodospiraceae bacterium | reverse complement strand
AGCAATTAAAGGATACGCCAAGTGCCTGGCAACCGTTTGCGCTCAATAAAGCAGGGGAAAAGCAAGCATCTGAAGCGGCTTTACAAATTGAGCAAACAATAAAGGAACAAAACTGGCAATTGGATAATAATATACACTCTTCAACGCTACTTCGAGCGTGGCAAACAGCAGATATTATTTCTCAAGGTTTATCTTACAAAAACAATAAGATAGCTAATTCCATTAACTGCTTTGATGCCCTAGCAGAGCGTAGTGTAGGCAGTCTTGCTAATTTATCTGTGGATAAAATTGAAACAATTATCATAAACGATCCAAGATTGGAGCTACCACCTAAAAATTGGAAATCTAATAGTCACTATTGTCTTCCTTTTCAAGGAGCTGAGTCCTTAATGAACTCTGGCCTGCGTGTCGCAAAACATATTCAAGAATCTTTAACAGTATTAAAAAAAACAGCAAAACATGATAGTTTAAAACTGTTTGTAGGTCACGGAGCAGCATTTCGTCACGCTGCTTTTCATCTGGGTATTTTAGAATTTGAACAAATTGCCCCATTAAGTATGTATCATGCACAGCCTATTTATATTGAGCAATTAGAAAATCAACAGTACCAACATCTATTCGGTCATTGGAAAAAACGAAAGAATAGCAGCGAATATACCGACTAAATCCAAAAAGAGAGCCTTAGATGCCCATTAATGATATTAGTAAACACATCAAGTATTACCAAGATAATCAATGGATTAAAGCCAAGCTACCTACTGAGACCCAAGTATGGATCATGGGACCTTATAATAAATCAGTTAAACAAGATAGTTTGACATTTAGTCGTATGCCTTGTGAATTAAAAGAGCTGCTAGCCAATGATTCTTGGCAGTGGCCCAGTCGGCTTATCTATTTTTTTTCAGATCTTCATGCCGATAAGGATGCTTTTATGGACTCGCTGCTCGCTTCTGGTGGGGTAAAAAAAACGGGGCCAAAAGATGATGATTTCAGACTTAGCAAAGAAGGTAAAAAAGCTCGTTTTATTGTTGGTGGAGATTGTTTTGACAAAGGTCCAAGCAGCTTACATTTATTACGCTTGATTAAAGTGCTGATTGATAAAGGCGCTAATGTTACTATCCTAAGCGGTAACCATGATGCAAGAATGTTAATTGGAATATTATCTCTCACCTTGTCTCATTCAGCAGCAACTGAACATTTTTTTGTTCGTATGGGAATAAAACCCTTACCTTTATTTAAAGAAATTTATGATCATTACTTTAAAGGTAAAAAACTTAATAAGAAATATAAAGATTTTGATAAAATGAGCAATAAGTCCATTCATCAACAATTTTTTCCTACTAAAAACTGGGCACAAAAATTCCCTGATATCGTCAAAGGTCAATTAAGTGAAAAAGCGATTAGTAAAGAAATTAAAAATACGACTAAAAAAGTAGCTAACTTTGAACACTGGTGTGATAAGCATGATTTAACGTTAAAACAGCTTAATCTGGCGGTTAAAAAATGGCAAGAGTTATTCTTATCACCTAAAGGTGAATTTTATTGGTTTTTTAATCGTGTTCGACTTGCGGTAAAAGAAGGATCGTTTTTCTTTGTTCATGCTGGTGCCGATGATATTGTTGCCAGTATGATCCAATCAGAAGGAATAAACGGCATTAATAAGCGCTTTAAAAAAAGTTTTAAATCAAGCAGCAAGCTCTGTGAGCTTTATTATGGGCCTCTTGGTAATATGATCCGTACAAAATATCGAGATACGGATCACCATTTTAGTCGAAAAGGAACCTTAATGCTGAGAAAAGCTGGCATTAATGTTATCGTACATGGACATCGAAACTTAGCGCATGGACAACGGATTATGTTGCGAAAAGGCATGATCAATTTTGAATGTGATACTTCCTTAGATATTAATACCCGAAAAAAAGAAGGACTTAAGGGTTTAGGGGCTTCTGTCACTATTATACGTCCCGAAAAACAGATCTTCGGTGTGAGTAGTGATTACCCTTTTATTAAGGTATTTGAGCAGTCTGTTTGATGGGAATTAAAACAAAAAGTTTTCCTAACGCTTTCATTTTTCCTGCAATAGCGGCTGCTTCATCGCCAAATCCCCAATAAAAATCTGCGCGGATCTTTCCTTTAATAGCGCCTCCTGTGTCAGCTGCTACCATTAGTTGAGAAATAGCTTCTTTAGTAATGGGATGGCTTGTTTGAATATATACCGGTAATCCAAGAGGAATATAGTTTCTATCAACGGCTAAATTTCTTTTTGCTACCAAAGGGACTCCTAAGCTTCCTGTGGCACTTTTTTCTGATTCATGAAAAAACACATAACTTTCATTGAGGTTTAAAATCTCATCGGTTTTCTGAGGATTATCCTTAAACCATTTTTTCATACCCTGCATGGATGCTTCATAATTATCCAGCAACCCTTGTAGCGCCATATATTTACCAATAGATTTATAGCGTCGTCCATTTTGATTGGCATAACCTACATTGATAATTTCACCTGTATCAAGTTTAACGCGCCCTGAACCTTGAATATGTAAAAAAAACAGATCAACCTTATCATCAACATAACAGATCACTTCTTTATCTTCATCCTCTTTGATATTCGCTCTACTTTCATAAGGGAGAAGTTTATTACCGGCAAGTTTACCTCGCAGTTTGTATTTTTTGAGCTCTGGATAAACATCATTTAAGTCCACTACAAGTAAATCTTTTGGTTGTTTAAAAATAGGGTAAGCATAAAGAGCTGACTTTGTTCGGCTTCCTTTTAACAAGGGTTCATAATAACCGGTAATAAGCCCCTCATCTTGATCAGAATCATCATAAAGTTTGTGCGGAATAAAGTTTTCTTGAAAAAAGCTTAAGGCATTATCGTAGTTATTGGCTTTTTGGCAACTATTTTTTAAAAGTTCATATCGACTTGATTTTTTACATCCTATTTTAAATACTTCAAAGGCATGCTCTAAATCATCACTTTTGAAATTCTTTAAATCACTCCAGCTCATTTTTGTGAAATTGCCTTGGGAAATGTCTTCAAACTTTATATATTTTGGAGAACATGCTGTCATAACTAAAATTAACAAAAAGCAAATTGTGGGCAAAAAATAGTGTTGCATGATAAAATCCTTAGATTACAAGCATCTGGGGTATTAATATGCAACACTTGTATAACTTTAGTAAGGCATATTGGCTAATGATGCTGTTAGTTGGCTAACAATATAACGTAACACTATCTAAGCCCTTGAGGTAAATTTTCCTGTTGCGGTATTCACTTTAACGACTTCATTTTCAGCCAAATATTCAGGAACTTGTACCACATAACCCGTTTCTAGAGTTGCAGATTTTTTTCTGGCGGATGCTGATGCGCCTTTTATCGCAGGAGACGTTTCTATAATTTTTAATGAGACACTTGCCGGTAAATCAAGACCAATTAAATTGCCCTCATATAACATGCCAGTAATACCAGTTTGCCCGTCAGTTAAATAATTTACCGCATCATCCAGATCATCAATGGATATGCTGTATTGATTATAATCTTCATCATCCATAAAGGTGTAAAATTGATCATTTTTAAATAAAAATTGTATTTGTCGGCGATTACAATCGGCGTCTTTGAGGAAATCTGTGCCAGATAAAGTTTGTTCCAACTTTTGCTTTTTCTGTAAATTCATAAAGGTGATTTTATATAATGTATTAGCTCCTCTAGAAGAAGGGCTTCTTACATTAATATTTCTAGCCTGGAATACTTGTCCATCAATTTCTACTATCTGACCTTTTTTTATTTCTGAAACTTTTGGCATTAGTATTCCCTTATTTATTTGATAAATTAATCGAAAAATTTTGTTTTAACTTGACACTTATTGTACTGAAAAACACCTGTAAAAGGCTACTAATTATTATCAAAATAAATTATCCTCAATTTCCTATATAGCCATAATCAT
>CAYMMQ010000098.1:2378-5221 GCA_964391585.1 uncultured Ectothiorhodospiraceae bacterium | reverse complement strand
GGAGTAGCACCAAAGCAGTTCCCCTCTTTAGCAAAGAGGGGTTAGGGGAGATTTGTATTATACTTGTGAAACAGCTCTTAAGTAGTTTGCTAGAACATATCTCCTAACACTGGGTAATTATGTTTAATATCGAAACCTTATTGCCTGTTGCTATATTGGAAGCTTATAGATGCTATATTGCCCTAGTTTTTTGACCAGCTTAAATTTTAAGGCATATATGAAAGGATTGCTTTGCAACTGGCTGTTGCTGTAATTATCTATAATAATATAGTTAATCTGATATTTTTTTAGCAAAGTAGAGTCGGCTGTTTTAAACATGGTTTTTACATCAGCTTCAATGCTTTGATAGTTTAAACCATGTGACCATAACCAGCCGGGATAGCTCATTACCGTTTGTCTGCCTGTTAAATTAAATAACCAGTGATTGTGTTTGGGGCTGACTAGCCAGATTGAATCGATCTCACTATTTTTTTTTACCCATTCGCTTAGCTCTAACTCAACCTTGTTATACATCGTATAACGATGTAAATCCATACGAATATTACGATAAACATCCATCAACCCTGAGCTGATCATGATGATAAATAACAAGGCTAAAATAAGATTTTTGACTGGGTTTAATGGCTTAAAATTTCCCATATGACTTAAGGTAACTAAGGCATAAGCGGTTAAAGCGGAAAAACCAACAGAAACCCAGATTAGGATTTTAGTATTATCCCAAATCCAAGGTTGTAAAGAGCAGAGGTTGACCAGGGCAAATAAAAGAAAAAAAGGTAAAAATATTAATAGGTTAAAAAATTGTTGTTGCTTATAGGCTCGAATAGACAATAACAAAAACGTGATACTGGCAATAAAAGGAACAAAACTCCAGTTTTTAAACCAGAACACCAACCAGTTGAGATTATAATCTTTTGCCATCCAGCCCAAATGCCAGCTAAAGTGGGAACTGGAGATATGTTGGAAAAAGAATGTAAACAATAGAGGCAGTGCAATCAGCGATACTAGACCAACTAATGCAGCCCAGCTTTTTAAATGCTTGATAAAAACAGGGCGGTTATTTAAGGCTTTAAGTTTGAGTAAGTCCGCCAGCAACCAACAAGATAAAATTATAAATGCGGCTAAAAAAGAATGTATGTGGATAATGGGCATTAAGCCGAGTAAGACACTGGCTAGTATTAAATTGATAGATGAAAAAGAAGCTTTGCTTGCTAATACTTGCTGATCTGCTTGTGGCAAATCGCATTGTTGCGGATAAAGTTTTTGCAATAATTTAAAGTGTTTTAAAATGAGGGTAAGTGCTATTAAAACCAAAGGAAAACCTAACATCATGGAGCGTTGTGGTAAAAACAAACTAGCTAATACCGACATCCATTTTATTTGTTTCGGATCAAGGTTGGTGGCTTCTTTGATGGGATTAAGTAGAGCGTGCCAGATATCAGGGGAGTTTATTGCTTCATTAACAAGGTAATAAAAACCGATTCCACCATTAAAGAAAAAAATAAAACAGGCAAGAACTGCGACGGTATGACGTTTAAAAAGCGTAAAAAGAAAAAAATATAAGGCGTATACCAATAATAGTGAGGATAATAAACTGGGTAAAATAAATGCTGGTATGAGCTCAAAACCCAAGCGTAATAATAAGGCGGAGATTAAGTCACAGGCAAAGGGATAACTAAAGCTGGCATTAATTAATAAAGGACTTCTCTGAGGGATGAGCTCTTGGGTAAACATGTGGTTTGCCAAGGTGAAATGTAAGGCCCAATCAGCCCACATATTTGCTTGGCCAATCGTTAAATCACCTTGCTCATTGAGTTGAAAAACATTAAACCAAAAATATAAAAAATAACAAAGCCAAAATGCAAAATAAAACACGGTGGCGGGGTGTTGGTAGGGTGATGAGTTACTATTTATTGATTTTTCTGTTTGTAATATGCTTAAAACCATCTGTTTAGCGCCAAGTCGGAAAAACAGAAAAAATCATATCTGCTCTGACACTGCTATCAACCAAACCATATGTTAGTGGTAGAATAAAATAAAATGAAGTAACCACTAAAAGTATAACGAGATAAACGGAGTAGCGTTGTTTAAATATGCTTTGTTCTTGTAACCAACCAATGCGTTGTAGCCATAAACAGACAAAAATGAGGGAAAATATAAACGGGGTAAAATAATGATATAAAAATAAGGCTCGTGATACTAGGATTAAGGGTACAAAAGAGACTAAATAAGCAACAAAGATTAAGCCATAACGTGGTGCTGTATTGCTGTTTTCTAATACGGGTAGTTGCAGCGAAGAAATTTTAAGCATTAATGCGATCAAACTAAAAGTGATAAGAAATAAGGTATTGCCCCACCAAGTTAGTGGATTTCCCATCATGTAAATGACTTTACCAGTATCAACCCAATAAAATAAAGGTGAATGCATCCATGGCCAGCCCCACCATAAACTCATATCGGGGTGAGTAGCCGTAAGATTGGCATTAGCGGATAACATGGTTTTATGGATGCTGATAACATTTTCTAAAAAAGGCCCGTTTAATACACCCCAAACATCACCTGGGCCGGGTTGATCTAAAAGCTCAAAGTGTAAATACCAGCCAAATAAATATAAAAAACTAAAAGCGATAACAAATACCCATGCGGCTAATAACCAGCTTTTGATATTTTGCCAGCTAAAGTGCTTAACACAGTCAACAACAGCAATAGCAAAAGGCAGAAATACACTGACTAAGCCGGTAAATTTTGAGCCAACGGCTAAAGCGGATAATAGTCCCGCTAGAAAAAACAAGGTCAGGCTTTTTTTAGTTTGTTGCTGATCTTGTTCTGTGCGAGCTTTTTCTATG
>CAYMMQ010000098.1:0-2278 GCA_964391585.1 uncultured Ectothiorhodospiraceae bacterium | reverse complement strand
GCTTTTTCTATGCGAGCTTTGTTGGCTAACAGCACCAGTAAAAAAGATAAAAACGTACTGAGTAATAACACCATATCCAGTGAGATGAGGCGACTTTGCACCACAAAGGCATTTTCAAACAGGATTAATAAGCTGGCAAATAAGGCGGTAGCCGTTGCTCCTCCTAATTCTAAAACCAGTAAAAAGATCACAGCAACCAATAAGCTACCGCAAAATGCAGGCACAAAACGCATCGCTATCGCATCTGAGCCAGGAAAATAAGTATTAATTAATTTGAAATCTTGTCCGCCTTGATAACCCAACAATTTTGCTACGCCACTAATCAGTAATTTGGCATGGGGCGGGTGGATATCAAAGAATCGTTCCCCACTACAGCAATAGGCATCGACATAACTGCCAAAGTGAACTTCATCAAAAACCACTTTTTCAGGGTGATCAATATGGTAAAAACGAATGATGCTACTGAGCAGTAGTAAAGCAAAAAAAATGCAATAACGGTTATTAGCGAGTTTAGAGAAAGTCACTATCACCTGCCATTAACCACCATTTATCTTGTATTTGTGCAACTGGAGCACCAGCTGTACAAGCACTATGAGGAATTGCAATTTTCGGATCACTTTGTTGCCAGTGATAATGAGAAAAATGAGCTAATAAATTATCACTGATTAAGCTGTAAAGATGTTGTCCATTTTGTTGACAGCTTATTCGAATAGCGGCACGAATAGTCTGTTTTATATGTTTAGGCAAGCAGATTAAATCAACTAATAAGGTACGATCTTGTTCTTGTTCTTGTTTTAACACAAAGATAGCGATTAATTTTTGACTAATACGATTGTTGATTTTATACAGCTGATAATCATGTTTAGGGTGTTGAAAATAGCGATAGTCAAAGCGCGACCAATCTCGCTGACCAATAATATATTCAGAGCTTGCTGCCGCCATTTTAGTCCATAAGCGATTAACTGCATTTTTATCCGTATCACTCAGCTTACGAATTTTATATAAACTTGAGGCTTTAAAGCTATTAATGGGGTGTTTAGGCCAGTCAAGTTGAGTAAATTGACCTACTTTGTGATATAAACCTAATTTTTCAGCTAATCGCATTACTCGTTGGTTTGGAAAACCAAAACCAATGGGATAAGGTGCGCCATAACCAATAAAACGATATAAAAAGTTGCGAGCTAGTTGGTGAAAAATTCCATTTTTAGTAAAAATAGCCTGTTTGTCACGAGAAACCATAGTATCACCAATCTGCAAAGCTTTTGTTGGCTGCCCGAAAAAAAGAATGTCACGTGAAAAACCACCATAATGACCAACGAGTTTATCGTTTTTCCAATATCCAATGCTATGAGAAAGTTTTTGCAAATATTTCCATTGCCATAAGTCTTGCTCAATATCTTGGTGAAAAGCATTATGAAATAATGTTTGAAACTGTTCAAAGTGATGATGGTTAAAGTAATTTAACTGATTGTGTTTTTTTTCACTGATCTTGCGAAAAACAAAAAAATGATAACCATATTCATTGCGTTGGTATTTATCAATATAGTCGATAATAGCTTTTTTTAACTCCAGCAGTTGTTGTTCGTTTTGTGTAATACTGCTTAGAATATTTTGCCAATGTTGATTTAAGCCTTTGAGTAAATATTCCATGGTATAGTTTGCTTGTTGACCTAAGGATTCTTGGTGTTCAAGCGTGAGTCCACAACTATTGGCTAAAAAGCGAATATGTTCAGGATTATGCAGTGAAGTTGATGTTTGCTGAGAGTATTGCAAAACAACTTCATCAATTAAAAGCAAATAGCCATTATCGTTGAGTAGTTGCGTTGATTTTGATATTAAATCAATTAAATCAACATATTGTGCGGATTCCTGCGTAAGAATAACGTCATAGTGTTTGTCTGTTTTAAAGTCTTCAAACCGGCAACTATTAAGCTGGTGTTTGCTGCCGATATTTTTTTTTGCAATAGCAATTTGTTCCGTATCGGGAGTAAGTCCTTCTGCACGATAACCTTTTTCTAATAATAATTTTTGGGTTGTACCTAAACCAATACCGATTTCTAATAAAGAAGCCGGTGCTGCGGGTAAAAATTGTAGGATTTTATCCGTTGAGCTTTGCTGGGCTTGGTAAACAGAATCATCTAATTGTTGTTCCGGCTGTTCAGGCTCAAACAGTCCAAAATGTAGATATTTGACTGGTTGTTGGTTTAGTTCAAGAATTTTAGCGTAAACATTAAGCGGAAACGCAAGATTTTCGTACATATACTCGTTGGCCTTTATT
>CAYMMQ010000097.1:4748-9320 GCA_964391585.1 uncultured Ectothiorhodospiraceae bacterium | reverse complement strand
GATAAGTAATCACGATTATGCTTGTTTTCTCCGTGTTTCCAAGGGAGTCGCTCTATTACCTGAAAGCCAAAACCTTCAAGTGCTGATACCTTACGAGGATTATTGGTTAACAAACGAATTTTCTGAATTTTAAGGTGTTGTAACATACCTTGTACAATATCATATTCGCGCTGATCAGCTTTAAAGCCTAGTTTTTCATTTGCTTCAACCGTATCAGCACCATCGTCTTGCAAATGATAAGCTTTGATTTTATTTAATAAACCAATGCCTCGACCTTCTTGTCTTAAATAAAGAATAACACCCCGCCCTTCAGTGGCAATCTCCGACATAGCAGCTTCTAATTGTGCGCCACAATCACAGCGCAGACTAAACAAGGCATCACCGGTTAAACATTCCGAGTGAATACGCATGGTAACAGCTTGTCCATCCGACACATCACCTAAAACCAATGCGAGATGTTCTTTATCATTGTTGTTATCTTTAAAGCCGTAAATAATAAATTCAGCCCACTGGGTGGGCAATTTAGCAGAGTCAACAAATTCTAATGCCACTTAAAATCCTTTTACACGATTAAAAGAGCGTTATTCTACCATCATTAGTACTCATTTAAGTAAAATTAATAAGTAAAATTAATAGGTAAAAGTTACCGTATCATCATCCATTGCTTCAGAGATCAAATAGGTACTACCAACAATCTCGTCCACTTCAGAAATTAAGGCATCACCCCAAGTTTCTAAAGCAGGTGTGCTTATTTTAAAAACAACCCCGGCATCATAGGCTTCTTTAATAAAATCAGCGACTGTTTTATTTGAACCATCAGTAGCAATAATTTCTTTAGCATAATTTTTAATACCCAAACACCCGGCTCTACCACTGAAAATCACTTCTACTGAATACTCCATCGAAACCGCAACTATTGCCTGGATCAACGGGAAAGTGATTTCTTCCATATTTTCAGGATTTACATTAACTAACGAAATGAGCAGCTTATCTGCCATAAAAACTCCTTAATTTGTAATAAAATACAGCTAAACATAAATATCGCAATCTGCTCTAAGACTTCCAATTAGGCAATATTTGATGTTAAAGCTAATGTTTCATGATCTATTTGCTCTAATGCTCTTTGAATATGATTCACTTCATTATCTTCAAAAAGAGGCTCACCACATTGCGTACAAACCCATGCAGGCACTAAATCCCAAGAAATATGATAGCCTTTGCGATCAATACTAAATGGTGCAAACCCCTTGACCATTTTCCCTTTACAATGAAAACACTCCACACTTATCTCCTAACTTTAAAATCTGATGTCCACAAGGTTGGTGCTGGTATATATGCTGATATTATAGCCAAATATTCAGTTTTTGGTGTACAAACTACATGTATGCTACGATTTTGTTTTAAGTGAACAATTAAACAACTTTCTCCTCTTGCATCATCAGGATACTCTTCAATTATTTCACCATTAAAAATTGCTTCTTTAATTTCCTCCGTTGAAATCATCCTATCTGGTCTGGAAATCTGTTTTATAGCGTGAGGTAAAAATAGTATTTTCTTTTTTGCAGATATAATAACTTTATTTCTCATATCTCAAATATTCCTGTTAGACAATATTTTTGATGTTTGTATCTGATTACTACTATAAATCAAGATCAAGTGAAGGTTCTTCAATATAGCTTTTTAATTTTTTCTTAGCATTTATCCAGCGTTGTTGTTTCACCAATTCCTCTCTTGTAAAAGATAAAGTGCCACGCATTAAAGCTAAACGCATCCCGGAAGCGGGGTTATTATAATCATCCAAGCTTTCAACCACTTCTCGTGCCGCTTGTCTATTATTACATACCAGAATCATATCACAACCAGCCTCTAATGCTTGCTGAGCCCTTTCACAAGTAGATACAGCAAGGTGATCTTTATTTATCGTTGCACCTGACATACTCAAGTCATCACTAAAAATAACCCCTTGAAACTGCATTTGTTGACGCAGAATTTTTTGTAACCATTTTGAAGAAAATCCTGCTATTTCATCATCAACTTGAGGAAATAGAATATGAGCGATCATCAAAGCATGTAAATTATTTTCAATCATGTATTTAAAAGGATATAAGTCCAAATGGTTAATATCATTAAAGCTGCGCTTATCAATAGGTAATCCGCTATGAGAGTCAACGTCTACACTACCATGTCCTGGAAAGTGCTTCCCGGTTGCTTGCATACCCGCTTCGTTCATTCCTTGTACATAACATTTAGCTAAACTTGCTACAACAGTTGCTTCTTTATGAAAAGCTCGGTTACCAATCACTTCACTAATACCCAAATCTAAATCTAACACCGGTGAAAAACTGATATCAATACCTGTTGAGCGAATTTCAGAGGCCATTAACCAGGCAGATTCTTTAGCCAAATGTTTAGCCAGATCAACATCGCTATCATAAAGGTGTCCGATACTGCGAAGATTAGGCAAAATACTAAAACCATCTTTAAAGCGTTGTACCCTACCTCCTTCTTGATCCACCGCAACTAATAAAGGAGGAGTTTTAATCGCATGAATATCGGCAACTAATTGCTCTAATTGTTCTAGCGAAAAAAAATTACGTGAAAATAAAATAACCCCACCAACTGCAGGATGTTTTAATAATTGTTTATCCTCAATAGTTAATTCGCAACCAGCAACATCTAACATCACAGGACCTAGCGTCATAATTTATTCCTTTTAACATCAAATTGTTTGGGATCAAGGTAATCTCGAATTGCATCACCTAACTGGTTAACCGATAACACCACTAGCATTAAAGCAAGTCCAGGTATTATCACTAAATGCGGGCTAATTAACAAATATTGACTGCCTTCTTTAATCATATTACCCCATGAGCTATCAGGAGCTTGGATCCCAAGGCCTAAAAACGACAAGCCTGATTCTGCAATCACTAAACCTGCAATCGCAAAGGTAAACTCAATTAATAAAGGCGAAATAATCAATGGTATAACATGTTTAAAAATAACTCCTGAATGTGACACTCCCAAAGAAACCGCAGCACTAACATGTTCTTTGGGTAAAATAGCTAATACTTGTGCTCGTGACAAACGAGCATACCCTACCCAGCCAACCACTGAAAGGGCAATGATCACATTATCCACACCTGGCCCCATTAGTCCAGATAAAGCAATCGCTAGCAAAATTCCTGGAAACGCCATAAACACATCAATAAGTCTAACAATAAAGTGGTCAAAAACACCGCCAATATAAGCACTTAATACTCCAATTGAGCATCCTATCAATAAAGAAATTGTTGCTACCCCAAAAGCCACTGCAAATGATATTTTAGCCCCATCAATCAGACGCTCTAACACGGAACGACCTAAATCGTCATAACCTAATAAAGCAGCAAAACCATGTTGAAAACTCGGTGATTGCAAAATTTTATCCAAATGAATTTTATTGGGCGTTAGTTCCAGTAAAGGTGAAAAGCACACTAATAACAGCCACATCAATAAAATGAACAAATACAATAACTCCATTTTTCTGCTCAAGATAAAAGTAAAAAAAGAATCTTTTTTCATCTTAAACTACACTTTTTGATGGCTTAAACGGATCCGCGGATCAAGTAAGGCATACGTTATATCGGTTAAAGTGTTAACCAAAACATAAGTGGTAGTGACTAATAACATACAAGCTTGCACCACGGGATAATCTCTTTTTTGAATAGCCTCAATAGTCAACTGGCCAATGCCAGGCCAAGAAAAAATCATTTCAGTAATCACCGCCCCTCCTAATAAAGCACCAAACTGTAAGCCAATAATTGTCACCACTGGCAACATGGCATTTTTTAGCGCATGTTTACTAACAATAACAAATGATGACAAACCTTTGGCTTTAGCGGTACGAATATAATCACTATGTAAGGTTTCTAATAACGAGGCACGGATCATACGAGACAAAATAGCAGCTAATGCACTACCAAGCGTTAATGCAGGTAAAACAATCCCTAACGAGCTTTCATTACCACTCACGGGCAATAAACCCAAGCTAATGGAAAACAGCAAAATCAGCAAAGGTCCCATTAAAAAGTTAGGAATAGAAACCCCAATTAATGAAACAAACATTGCCACTTGATCGATCCACTTTCCCTTGTTGATGGCGGCTAAAACACCTAAAGGAAAGGCGATGATAAAAGCAAAAAACAATGCAGCAAAGGTCAATTGTACAGTGGGTAAAATTCTTGGTAATAATAATTCACTAATGGCTCTGCTAGAATGAATGGAGTGGCCCAAATCAAAATGCAATAAGTTATTCAAGTAAATCAAAAATTGTTGATAAACCGGTAAATCTAAACCTAGTGCATGACGTAAGTTCTCTCTGTCAACGATGGTGGTTGATTCACCTAGCATTACCTCAACAGGATCACCAGGCACCAGGTGAATGAGTAAGAAAACAATAAATACTACGCCAAAAATGACAATAGTAGCACTAAAAATGCGGGATAAGATATAATTTAACAAAATGATTACATTGTTCTAGGCTTTAAATGCTTCTATGATACAAAAGCGCTTATAATTTGTCACTGTAATCTT
>CAYMMQ010000097.1:0-4648 GCA_964391585.1 uncultured Ectothiorhodospiraceae bacterium | reverse complement strand
AGGCTTTAAATGCTTCTATGATACAAAAGCGCTTATAATTTGTCACTGTAATCTTTATGATTCACTTATAGTTTGTTTAAATGTAGAAGTTTAATTATGCCCCACTCCTCCGATCAAATAAAAAATAAAGACTTTAAACAAGCACTCATCGGTGTTAAACCTTTAGTAAAAAGTAACCGAGCTGATCTTGCTTCTCAACAAACAAAAAGAAAGCCGTTTATACAGCACGGTTTACAAAAAGAATTAGAAATGACTGAATACTTTTATGAACAATGGGATGAAAATCCAGTAGGTTTTGAAGATGTTATTAGTTATCAACACGACAGTATTTCGTGGAAAAAAATGCAGGCTTTAAAATCCGCCCAAATTGCGATTGAAGAGCATATCGATCTACATGGAATGAACATTGAGCAAGCACGAAGTGAAATTCAATATTTTCTCCACTTTGCCATCGTACATCATATTCGTTGTATACGTATTGTCCATGGAAAGGGTTATAGAAAATCCGTAGAGTTTCCCGTATTAAAAAACAAGGTAAATACTTGGTTACAACAACATCCGCAAGTATTAGCATTTCATTCTGCTTTACCAAAAGATGGTGGGGTTGGAGCGGTTTATGTTTTATTAAAAAAAGAGAAAGAGAATAAACCGTTGGGTGAATAAGCCTTAGCGCAATCAGCCGTTGTTGATTGTTTATCAGGATGATGCTGCGCTCGGTGTGTCCCTTGCCTTGGGTATATATCTAGGCTACCAAAACAAGTACGGAGAAGCACTTAATGATTAATTTTGTTCAAACATAATCTGACAGACCTATAAGAAATCACTTAAATTAACCTCTAACGTTTTGCTAAACTGGGTAGAGAAGCGGAGTCAGGTTGATAAAATTCATTATGTTCTTTCTTGCCAGTATTTTGGTTTCCTACTATTGTGCATTACGGCAACAATAAAAATACTATTACCCTTAAATTTATAAATTACAGAAAATGGAAATTTTTTTAACAAAAAACGGCGAAAGCCTTTTTGAAATTTTGGCCAAGTATCTGGAAGTTCCATAATTATTTTATAGGCTTCTTCCAGTTCTAATAAAAAATCATCCCCAAGACCATTTACTTGACTCTGATACCAATCATAGTAGTTTTTAACCTCATCTAAAGTATCAGGATGAAAGATAATATTTTGCATTTTATGTTTTTATTTTATTTTTTATTGACTCCCATGAAACACCTTCAACGTCTCCTGACTCAAGCTCTTCAAATCGTTTCTCAGCTATGTCGGCCCATGCTTCATCTACGCTATCATCATGTTTGACTTCAAGTGAGGAAATAAGGCAATGAGCAACCTGTGCTTTCTCTGCTGAAGTGAGGTAAGCTATGTTTTGTATAACTTCTTTAAATATGGCTGACATTTATTTCTCCAACTATTGATTAAGCTAATTTTAGCATAGGATCTATAACGGTGCAGTTTTATTGAACATTTGGCACATACAAACTTGGAGCTTTTTTCTACTCATCATCACTTGAATTCTTACCCTAAAACGTTTAATCATAAGTTGCTTGTGCTCAATATATCTTTCCACATCTTTTCATGTAAATCCATATTCATTTTGTTCGTATGTAGTATATTCACAATCCAGTTATTCCAGAGGCAATAGCTGATGGATGTTTTACCATTATTTTTGAGCTTAAATACTGAGCAGAACCTAAAGACTTAATCATTAGAAAGGTTACTTCTTATCGATCGGATCAAACCTGTGGTTGAGCAATTATCCAAATAATCCATTACCAATACTTGACCGCCATTTTCTCTCACACAATCTCCGCCTGGAATAAGTTGCGGATCATTGTCACCACCTTTGACTAAAACATCCGGTTGTAAACGACAAATTAAACGTGTAGGTGTATCTTCATAAAAGCCAACGACCCAATCAACACAACTAAGGCCTGCTAACACCTGCATCCGCCTTTCCATAGTATTAACAGGACGTTCTTCGCCTTTAAGCCGCTTAATAGATGCATCATCATTAACGGCCACCACTAAACGATCGCCTAGCTTTTTGGCTTGCTGTAAATAGGCCACATGGCCAGCATGTAAAATATCAAAGCAGCCATTGGTCATAATGACTTTTTCACCATGCTCTTGAGCATCACTTATCAAACTCAGTAAATGTTCTTCATCAACGATACCACGTTGCAAAGTTGTCATCTCCCTCAAGGCAGTATTTAACTCCTTTGTATTAACTGTTGCTGTACCAAGTTTGGCAATCACAATGCTAGCCGCAATATTAGCAAGTTGCACCGCATCCATTAAACTCATTCCAGCAGCAATTGCTAATGCTGTAACGGCAACAACCGTATCTCCTGCACCCGTAACATCAAACACATCATGAGCTTGAGTCGGAAGGTGATGGTGACCGAGATTATCAATCAAACTCATGCCTTTTTCACTTCGGGTAATTAATAAGGCATGAATATCTAGTTTTTCTCTTAAGGTATGAGCTTTTTCTACTAATACATCGTCGTTTTCACAATAACCAACAATAGCTTCAAATTCGCTCATATTGGGGGTTAATAAATACGCACCTTGATATTTTGAAAAATCTTGACCTTTGGGATCGGCGATCACTTTTTTGTTTAAGCTCTTAGCTAATTGAATAAATTGTTGGGCATTTTGTAAGGTGCCTTTATCATAATCAGATAAAACAATCACATTATGCTGTTGCAGTTGTTGCTGGAAGTGTTCTAATAAAAGCTGTGGTTCAAATTGATAGCTATGCTCTTCAAAATCTAAACGAATCAGTTGTTGGTGACGACTAATCACCCGTAATTTTGTAATAGTGGTAAAGTCATTTAAGCTTATAATGTCACAACTGACCTGATTCGCTTGCAAACGAGCTTTTAACAAATCTGCAGCTTCATCATTTCCAGTAACGCCTAACAAACTGGCTGAACCACCTAAGCTGGCGATATTTAATGCCACATTACCAGCACCACCTGGCCTTTCTTCTGACTGCTCAACCTTAACAACGGGGACAGGTGCCTCAGGAGAAATACGTTTTGTTGAGCCATGCCAGTATCGATCTAGCATTAAATCACCAACAATTAATACTTTTATGTTTGTAAACTTAGGTAATTTTATCATGAAGGGAAATTTAAAAATAAAATCTAAACAAGTATAATTTATAAAAAAACAAGAAGCTTATTTATCTTGATAAGCCTGTCTAATATCCAAAAACGCCTGAATATTATTGATGAAAATATCAACGAGTTTTGGGTCAAAAGATATGCTTGACTGTTCTTTAATATAATTTAACACCTCATTTTCGTCCCAAGCTGATTTATAAGGGCGTATCGTTGTCAGGGCATCAAAAACATCACTAAGTGAGGTAATTCTTCCTTCAATAGGTATATCTTCAGCTCTTAAACCATTAGGGTAGCCATTACCATCCCACCGCTCATGGTGAGTTAAAGCTATATTTGCGGCCATTTTAACTAATGCAGAAGGATGTTCTCCCAATATTTTTGCCCCAAGTTGTGGGTGACTATTTATGATCTCCCGCTCTTGCTCATCGAGTTTATCCTCTTTTAATAAGATAGCATCTGGGATCCCAATTTTACCAATATCATGCATAGGAGCCGTTTTTTCTATCATAAAACAAAACTCCTCAGACAAGCCTAATTTTTCAGCAAATAAGCGAGCATACTTTCCCACACGAACCACATGCTTACCCGTTTCTTTGTCTCTAACAGCACCTGCCATAGCCAGTTGATAAATTAAGGTTTCAGTCGCAACATTTAACTCTTCAGTACGCTGCTCAACCTTATCTTCGAGCTCTTTGCTGTAATTTTTTTGTACTTTATACGACTGTCTAAGTTTAATTAAGTTTTTTGCTCGTAAGATCACTTCAGTTTGATCAAGAGGTTTGTTAATAAAGTCATTGGCACCTTCAGTTAAAGCTTTATTTCTAGTCTCTGCATCGGTATGTCCCGTTAAAATAGCAATAGGTAATTCATCCATTGTATAGATAGCACGAACCTGCTGCATCACTTGAAAACCATTTAAATGAGGCATTTCAATATCTAATAATAATAAATCAAATTCCTCTCTCTCTAAAGCAGCTTGTACATTTCTAGGATCTGTTTCTTTGTGTACTTGAACTGCAAGTTCAGACTCCAACAAACTTTTCAAAATTAACACATTCGTCATGGAATCATCACAGACCAACACTTGTATCTTTTCATTTTTATCCACAATTCAATCCTTTTAAATTTAGCTTTAGTAACAGCAAGCAAACTATCTATATATTAAGAATTAAAACATAAAAGATATTCTCTAAGCAATAACTATCAAAATTACTTGACCATTAAAGGCACACAGAGGACAATAGGAGCGTTTTTAGAAGGTCATAACATAAGGAGCTAGTAATTATGCAAGAACTTGGAGTTACATTAACGTCTTTTATCATTAATGAGCAACGCAAATTAGGCAACACCGTGAGCGGTACTTTTACCGGTCTATTAAACGATATTACCGTTGCCTGTAAAGGTATTTCAAACTTGGTTAACCGTGGTGACTTAGCAGGTGTTTTAGGGGTCACTGATTCTGAAAATTCCATGGGTGATGTTCAGAAAAAAATGGATTTAATTGCCAA
>CAYMMQ010000096.1:0-9323 GCA_964391585.1 uncultured Ectothiorhodospiraceae bacterium | reverse complement strand
CGCTCTACTTCCCCCTTTGTAAAGGGGGATTGAGGGGGATTTTAGGCGAAAGCAGGAAAAGTTTCGAGAATATTTTCCTTAACAACTAACGGATGTGTTGCTATTAATGAATATTCACACTATTAAAACCACGCTCCTGCCAAGGGTTTGTCAGATCCCAATTAGGTGTTTTTTCTAGCATGGTTGCAATAATTTTATGCAACTCCAGTTCGTGTAATAAAACCTTTAAAGTATGATCATCTTTTTCATCCATGAATAATAGCTGAATATGTCCTTCAATTTGGCTAAGGTTGATGGAAGAAATCAGCATTAACGGTATATTTTGTTGTACTTCAATAGATTCATCCGAGTAGCTCACTTCTTGCTGGGCTGAGTGATGTTGGAACTCATTATACTCATGAGATTGAGCCTGGTGTTGATTTAACCATTGAGGTAAAGCCTGTAATAACACTTTGAGCATTTGTCGCGTTAAAATACCAATAAACTGTTGCTGCTCCTCATTATGGCAAAGCAGGTTTAAGCGGTCTTGTGTTTGTTCATAGACAAAAGTAATTTTTTGGACATCAAAACTCATAATATCGTCGTGACTTTAAGGAAATAAAGGTGCAGCTTTAAAGCTTAAACCTGCTAAATCCTTGGCGGAAAGTTGTGGTTGATGACCATTTAAAGGCCAATTTATGGCAAGCGTTTCATCATTCCATAAAATGGATTGTTCAAATTCAGGGGCATAATAATCGGTCGTTTTGTATAACACTTCGGCAGTTTCTGACGTTACCACAAAACCATGAGCAAAACCTTTAGGCACCCAGAGTTGTAAATTATTTTCTGCACTTAATAATAAACCATACACTTGACCAAAGGTAGACGAACTTTGACGCAGATCGACGGCAACATCATAAATTTCCCCTTGAGCAACCCTGACTAGTTTTCCTTGAGTTTTTTTCGTTTGGTAGTGCAGACCACGTAACACTGAACGTGAGGATTTAGAATGGTTATCTTGAACAAAGTTATCGCTTACTCCTGTTCCTTGGCGAAATTTTTCTAAATTAAAGCTTTCCATAAAAAAACCACGCTGATCGCCAAATACTTTTGGTTTGATAACAAATACATCATTTAAAGGGGTTGCAGTTATTTCCATAATTTATCATTCCTATTATTCAATCAGTTTTAACAAGTATTGACCATAATTGTTTTTAGCTAAAGGTTCTGCCAATTTTTTTACATCTTCTTTGCTAATGTATTGTTCTCTATAGGCAATCTCTTCCGGACAAGCAATTTTTAAACCTTGGCGTTTTTCAATGGTGGCAATAAAACTGGCAGCTGTGAGTAAGGAGTCATGAGTCCCGGTATCTAACCAAGCAGTGCCTCGCCCTAAACTTTCCACTTGTAATTGCTGTTGTTGTAAATAAAGTTTGTTAATATCGGTAATCTCTAACTCACCACGGGCGGAAGGTTTGAGGCTTTTAGCAAAGTCAACTACTTGATGGTCATAAAAATATAAACCTGTCACTGCATAATTAGAGCGAGGTTGAGGTGGTTTTTCTTCAAGGGAAATTGCCTTACCTTGTTCATCAAATTCAACAACGCCATAACGCTCAGGATCTTGAACTCTATAGGCAAAAACCACAGCTCCTGTTTCAAGGTCAACAGCCTTGGTTAATAAATTAACAAAACTATCACCATAAAAAATATTATCCCCTAAAATCAAAGCACAGGATTCATTGTTAATAAATTTCTCACCAATGATAAACGCTTGGGCCAGTCCTTCGGGAGATTTCTGCACCGCATATTCGATCGATATCCCCCATTGCTCTCCTGAACCGAGTAGTTTTTTAAACAAAGGGGTATCATGTGGGGTTGAAATAATCAAAACTTCTCGAATGCCAGCCAGCATCAGAGTGCTTAGAGGATAATAAATCATCGGTTTATCATAAACAGGCATCAACTGCTTAGAAATCGTCTGTGTTACCGGGTAAAGCCGAGTTCCAGAACCTCCTGCTAAAATAATCCCTTTCATCGGTAAAACTCCCTAAGCAAATAAAAAGCGTTATTCTAACAAAAAATTAGCTTTATGGCATCCATGTTGTTATTGCTTATATGTTATAATTTTCCCATCAATATTATATAGGAAGACAAAGATGCCAAAAGTTTTAATTGCAGGTGAAAATGCCTTTGCAGTCCATACATGTACAGCAGAACAATTAGCGATGGTTGACATTACCGAAACGCGAAATTTATCAGTAGCAAAAATTGGTAAAGCTTTTGAAGAAACTTTAAGCAATGAAACATTAGAAAGTATTAAACCTTCGATAATGATGTTACTGAAACAATCCAGTTCCTTTAAACAACAAGTTGAAGGTGAAAACGCTGAAATGGATGGTTATGTCATGACAATTTTTAGAGGGAAGGCACTTAATGGGCGAAAAAATTATATTATGCAATGGTTAGGAAAAATGCCAGAGCAAGCAGTCACAGAAAATCCACAACAGCTTATACCTCAGCTATTAAAAACGTTTAAAGCTTATTACGATGTCAAAGCCTATCATAAAAAAAGCCATATTCATGACATAATTGCCACTTAAACTTCTTTAGTATCAACAATGACCATGAAAAATATTATCAGTTTAATACTGCATTTTCTTTTTGTGGTGGCGGTGTTCTTTTCGCTAAACTTTATTAATCAGATCCCCTCGCAGTATCTCCCCATTCTTAAATTAGTACCATTTTTTTTGGCTTTTGCGACTTTGATTCTTGCTTACCGCTTTAACCGTAGTATTGTTATTTTTGCTACCTTGATATTTAGCTTGGTATATACTTATGCCTCTTTTGCACCCACTGCAAAATTCCCGTTACAAGCCAGTATTTTAAATAGTTTGGTTATTTTTGTTGTTATTAATGTGGCTGTTATCAGTTATTATCGTGAGCGGGGGATATTTACTTTTTTGGGCTTAAGCAGAATGATGTTTATTGTTTTGCAAGCGGTGGCTTTAATGTGGTTAATATACCAGCAACATCCTTTGTGGCAACAATATGTGCAGCAAGATATTTTCCCAGCCGTAAAAATACAATTCCTGTTTTTTAAGCAAGCAGCATTATTTGCCATGCTGGCAAGTGCATTTTTGATGGTCATTTCTTTTTTTAGCTGTATAAATCCCTTTAGAAAAGCCATTTTTATTGCTATGTTATTTGTGGTTTATAGTATTACCTTATCCCCGCAAGAGATTAACTATATTGCTGTTTTAGTCAGCTTTGCTTTACTTTTATTATTAGTGACCATTATTAGTGAATCTTATCGCATGGCTTTTATTGATGAATTGACCGATCTGCCAGGCAGGCGTGCTTTGAATGAAAACCTGAACAAATTGGGCGGCAAGTATGTTTTGGCTATGTTAGATGTGGATCATTTTAAAAAGTTTAATGATACTTATGGACATGATGCAGGCGATGACGTTCTACAATTACTGGGTGCAAAATTAAAAACCGTAACGGGTGGTGGCAAGCCTTTTCGTTATGGTGGAGAAGAGTTTACCATCGTTTTTTCTGGCGCTAATCCAGAAGATGTAGAGTTTCACTTAGATCAACTACGCGCCAGTGTGGCTAATAAAAAATTTGTACTAAGAAGCCAAGAACGACGTCACAAAAATAAACGAGGTAAAAATAAGGGCTCTGATAATCAGGTAACGGTTACTATCAGTATTGGTTATGCTGCACCAGGTTCAGAAGCTAAAACCCCTGCTCAAGTATTAAAAGCAGCCGATCAAGCACTTTATCGAGCTAAGAATAATGGTCGAAATTGTGTGAGTAGTTAATTAAGAAGAAAAGATTATGCAGACAACTCATTTATTACATACTTTATATTTACATCAGCAACAACATCGTTATATTTCTGATCAAGCGATTATTGATATTGCTAAGCAACATGATTTACCTAGAGCACAAGTTGAGTCGGTGACAGAGTTTTATTCCTTTTTTTACCGCCAGCCCATCGGTTTATATCATATCTTGTTTTCTAATTGCACCAGTTGTGGTGATCAAGCGTATCACTTTTCAACGATTTATCCTGAAAAAGACAGTAGTTATACCAGTCATGCCATGACGCCTTCGGCGCTGTTATACGCTTTTCAGCAAGTCTATCAGCAACCTTTGCCATTGATCTTTTTGTTGCGTATTCGTGGTTATCAGTTTGAACTTGGCTCGGAGATTAGTGAGCAAGCTCAGGATAACCTTAATCAATCTTTGTTGTTAATGCGAAATTTGTTTTACCAGCATCGAACTAATAATTGATAAAATACAATAGCTAAAAAAGAAATATAAGCCGATATTGATTTGGCTATAAGTCGTTATGCCTGATTGCATATTGGCAAAAGCTAAAAAACCTAAAAAAATCGCAACTACAAAAACATCAGCCATAGACCATTTGCTTAAATTTAAGATAATGCTATTGAACCATTTTTGCTTGGCTATTTGCGGTTTAAAAACAAAAATGCTCATTAATATCGTTTTGCAAAAAGGGAAAATGACACTAAATAATAAAATAGCCAGAGCTACCAGCCAGTTTTCTTGCTCAAATAAGAGCTTGATAAGCTCCATAATAGATTTACTCTGATAATAAAAATAAATATCACCAGCAAACTTTTTTTGTATATTTAGCTCGACATTAATCCCCATCATATTTTTTTGAATAGGTATTTCTGCTAAATCAAAATCACGCTCTATTGCGCCAATTTCCAACATTGGGGTAAACAAACCCACATGTAAACATTCAATAGAAGTACTAATTAATGCTATCAGGATAATGAGTCGCAGCTTACTTTTTAGGTATAAAATCAACATCAGTAGGCAATAACAAAGTATGATGAGTAAAATCAGATAGCTACTGGTTTGAATAATGTCATTCGCTTGGTTGATTTTTTCTTGTTGCTCTATTTGCTGTTGTTGTAGTGCTGTTGAGCTACTATAAGCTAAAACAATTTGTAATTTTTGTTGTAGATAATCTATATGACTGACATTTTTTTCTTCGAGTTGTAACCACTCATCTTGATCTAAAAATCGCTTTTTATAACTTAGGGAATCAGCCATTTGTTGTTTTTGATGCTGATAGTCTGCCGTTGCTTCCATCAGCAAGTTGTTGCAAAAAAGACTTAGTAGTAAAAAAAGAAAACTCAGGATAAGAGAGGTGGTTTTGTAGCTGAGCAATTGAGAATATCCATTTAAAATTTATTGAAGTATAGCAATATTTACATCAAAAAAACATGGAGTAAAAAAAGGGTGGTACGGCTCATTTGTTCAAACAAATCCAAGCTGATATATACCCGTGACATTTCATGCTGTCATAGCTATCCCAGCCCTACTTTCCTAGCAAAATTAGGCACCTTTTAGGCGAGGGGAATAATGCATCTTTATTTAAAGCTAAGCTAATAGTAACTATGAGCAGTTCCCCTCTTTAGTAAAGAGGGGCTAGGGGAGATTTATTGATAAAGTACTTATCCTAAGGTTTTAAACATCTGGTCTTATTTACTCCTCTGACATAAAGCTACGTAGTATGTCAGAACGGGATGGGTGGCGAAGTTTTCTTAATGCTTTTGCTTCAATTTGACGAATACGCTCACGTGTTACATCAAATTGTTTGCCTACTTCTTCCAAAGTATGATCAGTGTTCATATTAATCCCAAAACGCATACGTAATACTTTTGATTCTCTTGCTGTTAAGCTTTCAAGAATTGATTGGGTCGTTTCACTTAGGCCTTCTGCTGTTGCTGCTTGGATTGGTGAGTGAATATTTTTGTCTTCAATAAAATCACCCAAATGAGAATCATCATCATCACCAATCGGAGTTTCCATAGAAATAGGTTCTTTGGATATTTTCAGAACACGTCTGACTTTATCTTCGGGCATTTCCATTTTTATGGCTAATTCTTCAGGTGTAGCTTCACGCCCCATTTCTTGTAAAATTTGACGAGAAACACGATTGAGTTTATTAATGGTTTCAATCATATGGACTGGAATACGGATCGTTCTGGCTTGATCAGCAATTGAGCGGGTAATCGCCTGGCGGATCCACCAAGTTGCATAAGTTGAAAACTTATAACCACGACGATATTCAAATTTATCTACAGCTTTCATTAATCCAATATTACCTTCTTGGATAAGATCTAAAAATTGCAAACCACGGTTGGTATACTTTTTAGCAATTGAGATTACCAAACGTAGGTTTGCTTCAACCATATCTTTTTTAGCACGGCGAGCTTTGGCTTCACCGATGGACATTTTACGGTTAATATTTTTTAAGAATGATATGCTTAAGCCTGTTTGTTCTTCAATACTAATCAGTTTATGTTGTGCGCGTAAAATCTTATTACGATTTTCCTTCAAAACGCCAGAATAAGCTGCGCCTTCTGCAATATGTTTGTCTAACCAAGTTAAATCTGTTTCACTTTCCGCAAATGTGGTTATAAATGCTTTTCTAGGCATATGAGCATGTTCAACACATATATCTAAAATGGTTTTTTCGTGTGTGCGAATTTGATTAATAATGCTTTTAAGATCACTAATTAATCGATAATTTAACTTCGGTGCTAACTTTAGTTTCATGAACTCTTCAGCAAGTGCCAAGCGAATTTTTTTATTTTGGGCATTATTTCCATCTGCAGGTGTACTTTTTTTGCTTATTTGACTATATAAATCTTTTAAAATAGTAAAGTGTTCTAGGACCATCTCCATATCAGGACCATCTTTAGAGGTATCCTCTTTATCATCACTAATATCATCTTTGTCACTTTCATCCGCACTTAATAGAACGTCTTCATCCGTAAGCGCAAAACCACTACCTGATAAAATATCTGAAATTCGAGCTTCTTCACATTGAACTTGTTCAAATAATGAGAGTAGGGTGGTAATTGTTGCGGGATAGGTCGCTAAAGCAATATACATTTGACGCATACCAGCTTCAATACGCTTGGCAATGACAATTTCACCTTCGCGTGTTAATAATTCTACTGTCCCCATTTCTCGCATATACATACGCACGGGATCAGTTGTTCTTCCTAGTTCGGTTTCAATTGAGGCTAAGGCCGCAGCAGCCTCTTCAACCGCAACCTCATCAGTAGTGTTATCGTCAGCGACCATAAGATCATCGGCATCAGGTGCAGATTCATAAACCTTTATGCCCATGTCATTAAACATAGAAATAATGTCTTCGAGTTGTTCTGGCTCTACTAAGTTATTTGGCAGGTGATCATTTACTTCAGCATAAGTTAAATAGCCTTGTTCTTTGCCGCGAGCAATAAGGATTTTGATGTGTGATTCTTGAGATTTTTTTTCCATGAATATTTGAGCACTATTATTAAATGGTTAAAAGAGAATGTTTAAATTTACTGTGTCTTTCCCAATGTTGTCGAAAACAAGTTGCTTAAAAGTTAAATAATATTTTAAAGAGCTACTAAAAGTGCCTCTTTAGTTTCTTAGTTTTATCATCATTGCAACTACCTTGTTTCAGTATAGTTGCTGTTTTATAAAATATCGCTAGCTATTATAAATTTTGTCACTTATTGCTTAAAAAGAAAACTGTATATTATAGCACGTTTTATTTGCACTGTAACTCTAACAGTTGTTTGTATTCTTTTGATTGTGTTTCTGTTAAGCCTTGATTATTCTGTATAAATTGCAAATTTTCAAATTCTCGCTTGAGTCTTTCTTGCTCTAGTAAATTTAGAATTTCGATAAATTCCTTGAAAATAGCTTTTTCATCATCAATTAATAACGGCTTTAAGGCGATATTATTGAGAAGTATTTTTTCATTATCATTATCCCACAAGGCAAATAAGCGAGCAGTGCTAATATTGGGATCATATTGTAAAATATCAAGTAAGCGTATTAAAATTGTGATCCCATCTTTATTTATAGAGCTTAATTTACCAGGATCGCCGGCTTCTAAAGCAAAGTGAGGATAGCTCAATAAATAGGCTATGGCTTTCCAAACAGCTGATAAACTATTTGCTTGGGTTTTAAAAGCTTGGTTGTTGACGTGGTAGGTATTTTTTTGAGCTGCCACTACGGGGGTTAGAATTGGAGTTAACTCTTGCAGTGGAATTCCTGTTAGTTTAGCTAATTTATCTTTCATTAATAGTAAAAAACTACTATCAGTAGGAATACTCTGAAGATAAGGTTTAGCTAGATCAATTAATTGTGAACGCCCATCTGCATGATGAATATCAACTTTTTCTTGTAGCGTAGAAAATAAAAATTCTGATAAAGGTATGGCATTATCGATAATCTTTTCAAACTCTTCACAACCTTTTTGTCTCACTAAGCTATCGGGATCTTCTCCATCGGGTAGAAACATAAATTTAACTTGTCTATCCGGTTGAATAAGTGGCAAGGTGAGTGTTAAGGCTTTCCACGCTGCATCTTTACCCGCTCGGTCGCCATCAAAACAATAGATAACCTCTTTGGATGCCCGAAATAACTTTTCAATATGTTGAGCTGTAGTTGCGGTTCCTAAAGTGGCAACAGCATAAGGAATACCATGTTGCGCTAAGGCAACTACATCCATATAACCTTCAACCACCATAATTCTTTTGATATGCCTTACGGCTTGCTGTAACTCATAAAATCCATATAATTCATTGCTTTTGTGAAATAAAGGAGTTTCTGGCGAATTAATATATTTTGCCTGATCAGAGTCTTTAGCAATAATTCGACCACCAAAACCAATGATTTTTCCTCGGCGATCACGAATCGGAAACATTAGGCGGTTTCTAAAACGATCGTAGGATTTATTTTTTTCTTCATTAAAAAGGATCAAGCCGGTATCAATTTGCTGTTGCTTTTCTGCTTTTTGTTGCTTGAATAAATCTAAAATATGGCTCCAACCATCAGGACTATATCCAATTTGAAATAATTCGATAATCTCTCGGGAGAGTTGTCTTTTTTTGATGTATTGGCTTAGTTCTGAGTTTGGGTTTTGTTGTTTTAATTGCTTGCCGTAGAATTGATTGGCAATATCAAGTAATTGATATAAAGAGAGCTTATGGGCCTGAGTATTTTTTTTATCAAAATGGCTAAACTTTGGTACTTCAAGTCCTACTCGTTCAGCTAGTTCTTCAATCGCTTCAAAAAATTCTAAGTGTTCGTATTCACGAATAAATTTAATGGCATCACCACTAACACCACAGCCAAAGCAATGGTAAAACTGCTTGCTAGCACTAACATTAAACGAGGGGGTTTTTTCACCATGGAAAGGGCAGCAGGCAAGATAGCTACTACCTTTTTTTTTTAAATTAATTCGTGCACGAGTAAGTTAAACACATCGTGACGATGACTTT